>DAOMOP010000083.1:0-15962 GCA_035444405.1 Rhodocyclaceae bacterium | reverse complement strand
CTTCGCGGGCATGGTCACGGCGCCGGTGCACAAGGCCGTCATCAACGACGCGGGCATCGCCTTCTCCGGCCACACCGAATATCTCGCGCAGCGCACGCGCACCGCGCGCGTGGTGATGATGCTGGTCGGCGGCGGCATGCGCGTGGCGCTGGCGACCACGCATCTGCCGCTCGCCGCCGTGCCGGCGGCGATCACGCCGACGCTGCTCGACGAGACGCTGCGCATCCTGCACCGCGATCTCGTGCAGCGATTCGGTCTCGCGGCGCCGCGCATCCTCGTCGCCGGGCTCAATCCGCACGCCGGCGAGGGCGGGCACATGGGGCGCGAGGAGCTCGACGTGATGATTCCGGTGCTCGACCAGCTGCGCACCGAGGGCATGGCGCTGATCGGCCCGCTGCCGGCCGACACGCTGTTCGTGCCGCACACGCTCGCGCGCGGCGACGCGGTGCTGGCGATGTATCACGATCAGGGCTTGCCGGTGCTCAAGCACGCGAGCTTCGGCGGTGGGGTGAATGTGACGCTGGGCCTGCCTATCGTCAGGACCTCGGTCGACCACGGCACGGCGCTTGATCTGGCGGGGAGCGGTCGCGCCGATCCGGGCAGCCTGTTCGCCGCGATCGAGCTCGCGATCGAACTCGCGCGCAATGCGCGGGCGGCGGCAGCGACGTGAACGGGCCGTCCGGGCATCGCGCGCGCAAACGCTTCGGCCAGAACTTCCTGTCCGATCCGAACGTCGTGCGGCGCATCGTCGAGGCGGTCCGTCCGCTGCCCGGCGAGACCGTGGTCGAGATCGGCCCCGGGCTCGCCGCGCTCACCGAACCGCTGGTCGAGCGCCTCGGCCATCTGCACGTCGTCGAGATCGACCGCGACCTGATCGCGCGCCTGCACGAACGCTTCACGCCGGTGCAGCTGACGATCCACGAGGGCGATGCGCTGCGTTTCGATTTCGCGACGCTTCCGGCGCCGCTGCGGGTGGTCGGCAACCTGCCCTACAACATCTCGACGCCGTTGCTGTTCCACCTGGCCGATTTCGCGGCGCGCGTGCACGACATGACCTTCATGCTGCAGAAGGAGGTCGTCATGCGCATGGTCGCCGCCCCCGACACGCCCGACTACGGGCGCCTGTCGGTGATGCTGCAATACCGATTCCGCATGGCGCGGCTGTTCGACGTGCCGCCCGGCGCATTTCGCCCGGCGCCGAAGGTGGTGTCGAGCATCGTGCGCCTCGTGCCGCGGCCGGCGGCCGAGCTGGCTGCGCGCGACGAGGCGCTGATGGCGCGCATCGTCGCGGCCGCCTTCGGCCAGCGCCGCAAGACCCTGCGCAACACGCTGCGCGAGTTTCTCGCCGAGCGCGACTTCGCCGCGCTCGGCATCGATGCGAACCTGCGCGGCGAACGCCTCGCCGTTGGCGACTACGTGACGATCGCGAACTACGTCGCCGGACGACTCACGGCTTCTTGACCGGGCAGGTGTTCATGCCGAACAGCGAGTAGGCCGGGCACCAGCCCATCAGGCCGGTCGCGAGCGGCACGATGCCGATCCACGTCCACGGCGTGCCGATGCCCATCACGGCCAGTGCCAGCAGCACCAGGCCGGCGACGATGCGGACGATCTTGTCGATGGATCCAACGTTGGTTTTCATGGCGTTCCCCTGTTGTGTGTGAATGCATGAATATTCTAATGCACCAATATCCGGTGATGTTGCAATTCGTGCGCGCCGGCACTCAGAGTTCGAGCTCGGCGATCACCGGTGCATGATCGGAGGGGCGTTCGAGCTTGCGCGGCGCCTTGTCGATCGCGCAGCTGCGGCAGGCATCGCGCAGGGCTGCGCTGACCAGGATGTGGTCGATGCGCAGCCCGAAGTTGCGCCGGAACGCCCCCATGCGGTAGTCCCACCACGAATAGCTCGCGTCGGGCTGGTCGAACAGGCGAAAGGCGTCGACGAGACCGAGCTCGATCAGGGCCGCGAAGGCGGCACGTTCGGGCGGCGACACATGGATGTCGTCGCTCCAGTCCGGATGCGCGTCGCGCGGCTCGGGAGCGATGTTGAAGTCGCCGGTCAGCACGAGGCGCTGGTGCGCCTTCAGCTCCTCGCGCAGCCACTCGTTCAGCGCGGCGAGCCAGCGCAGCTTGTACTCGAACTTCTCCGAGCCGACCGCCTGACCGTTGGGGAAGTAGCCGCAGATCACGCGCACGCCGGCGACGGTTGCGGCGATCACGCGCTTTTGCGCGTCGGCGAAGCCGGGGATGTCGCGCACGACATCGCCGGGCGCTTGCGGACTCAGGATCGCGACGCCGTTGTAGGTCTTCTGCCCGTTGAAGACGGCGTGCCATCCGGCTGCCTCGAGCGCGGCCGCCGGAAACGCCTTGTCCTCGAGCTTGAGCTCCTGCAGGCACAGCGCGTCGGGGCGGTTGTCGGCGAGCCAGTCGAGCACCTGCGGCAGGCGCACCTTGAGCGAATTGACGTTCCAGGTGGCGATCTTCATCGGAGCCTCGGCGCTCTGCGTGCCCCGCATGCCCCGGCCGCGATCCGGCGAGCCGCTGCGCGAGAGAGCCGGCGCGCTGCGGTGGCCCGGCGGCGGCCGCTCATGTGGTCACCATGCCGCTGTGGCGGAGCAGCGCATCGACCCGCGGCTCGCGGCCACGGAAGGCCTTGAACGACTCGATCGCCGGGCGGCTGCCGCCGACGGCGAGGATCTCGCGCCAGAAGCGCTCGCCGGTTTCCGCGTCGAGCAGCGTGCCCTTGCCGGCGCCGGCTTCCTCGAAGGCCTCGAAAGCGTCGGCCGACAGCACCTCGGCCCACTTGTAGCTGTAGTAGCCGGCCGCGTAGCCTCCCGCGAAGATGTGCGAGAAGCTGTGCGGGAAGCGATGCCACGATGGCGGAATCACCACCGCGACCTCGCGCCGCACCTCGTCGAGCAATGCGAGCACGCGTTCGATCGGCACCGGCGCGCCGCGTGCATCGACCTCGCTGTGCAGGCGCAGGTCGAACATCGCGAACTCGAGCTGGCGCACCGTCTGCATGCCGCTCTGGAAGTTTCTCGCGGCGATCATCTTGTCGAAGAGCTCACGCGGCAGCGGCGCCCCGCTGTCGACGTGGGCGGTCATGTCGGCGAGCACGTCCCACTCCCAGCAGAAGTTCTCCATGAACTGGCTGGGCAGCTCGACCGCGTCCCATTCGACGCCGTGGATGCCCGACAGGGCGAGCTCGTCGACCTGCGTGAGCAGGTGGTGCAGGCCGTGGCCGCACTCGTGGAACAGCGTCTGCACGTCGTCGTGCGTGAAGGTGGCCGGCTTGTCGCCCGAAGGGCCGGGGAAATTGCACACCAGGTAGGCGATCGGCGTCTGCACGCCGCGCGCGGTGAGCTGGCGGCTGCGCGCCGAGTCCATCCACGCGCCGCCGCGCTTGGTCTCGCGCGCATGCAGGTCGAGGAAGAAATGGCCGATCGTCTCGCCGCCCCGGTCGATGCGGAAGAAGTGCGCATCGGGATCCCACTTCGGCGCGTCCTCGGCGACGATGTCGACGCGATAGAGCTTGCGGATCACCGTGAACAGGCCTTCGAGCACGCGCGGCTCGGGGAAGTACTGCTTGACCTCGTGCTCCGAGAACGCGTAGCGCGCCTGGCGCAGCTTCTCCGACGCGTAGGCGATGTCCCACGGCTCGAGCGGCGCGAGGCCGAGCTCGTCGCGCGCGAACGCGGAGAGCTCGGACAGATCGCGCTCGGCGAACGGCCTTGCCTTGGCGGCGAGCTCGCGCAGGAACGCGAGCACCTCGTCGGCCGACTCGGCCATCTTCGCGACCAGCGACACCTCGGCGTAGTTGTCGTAACCGAGCAACTCGGCCTCCTCGGCGCGCAGCGCGAGGATACGGCCGATCAGCGGGCCGTTGTCGAGCTCGGGCGGACCGAACTCGGAGGCGCGCGTCGCGTAGGCACGGTACATGCGCGCGCGCAGCGCCCGGCTGTCGGCGTACTGCATCACCGGCAGGTAGGAGGGCATCTGCAGCGTGAACTTCCAGCCCTCGCGGCCCGCCTTTTGTGCCGCCGCCCGCGCCGCGGCCTTGACGTCGTCCGGCAAGCCGGCGAGCTCGGCCGCGTCGCTGATCCACTCGACGTGGGCGTTGTTGGCGTCGAGGAGGTTCTCGGAGAACTTCGCGGCGAGCGCCGAGAGTTCTTCCTGGATCGCTTTGAAGCGCGGTTTCTTGTCGTCGGGCAGCTCCGCGCCGGACAGGCGGAAGTCGCGCAGCTCGTGCTTGATGATGCGGCTCCGCACCGGATCGAGCAGCGCAAACTCGGGCCCGTCGTGCAGCGCCTTGTACTTCTGGTAGAGCTTGTGATGCTGTCCGACCTCGGCGTAGAAGCTCGAGATCTCGGGCAGCATCGCGTTATAGGCGTCGCGCCAGGCCGGCACGTCCATCACGCTGTGCATGTGGCCGACCACGCCCCATGCGCGTCCAAGCCGCTCGCCGGCCTCGGTGAGCGGGGCGACGAAGTCGTCCCAGGTCGGGGCGGTCGGCGTGGTGGTCAGCTTGTCGATCAGCGCGCGGTTCTCGCCGATCAGCTGGCGGATCGCCGGTTCGACGTGTTCGGGGCGCAGGGCATCGAAGCGCGGCAGCGCGGAGAACTCGAGCAGCGGGTTGGTCATGCGGGCCTCTCGGGGCGGGGTTGTCGAAAGCAGGTCCGCCGGCGCGCGGCCGGCGGATCGGATGGGCATTCTAAGCGAGTGACGGCTGATCGGTGAGCGGTGACGGGTGATCACTCACTCGACCAGATCCTTGTACGCATGCCAACTCGCATGGCCGACCAGCGGCAGCAGCACGACCATCGCGATCATCATCGTCGCGAAGCCGATCGCGATCAGCACGACGATCAGCGCCGCCCACAGCAGCATCGCCGGCAGGTTGGTGCTGACCGCGCGCAGACTGGTCATCATCGCCGTGACGGTATCGGTGTCGCGATCCATCAGCATCGGCACGGCGACCGCCGTGCAGGCGAACACGACCGCGGCGATCACGCCGCCGATGACCACGTAGGCGGCGATGAAGCCGAGATACTCGCCGGACAGGAATACCTGGCGGAAGAACTCCGAAACGCCGACCGCGGCGTCCGGGACGAGCAGCGCGAACAGGATCGCCGAGGCGCGCTCCCACGCGATCGCGACCATCACCAGCACGACGCCGATGGACAGCAGCGCGTCGTGGTGGCCGAGCATGCCGCGCATCGACGCGCCCAGCCCGGCGGGCTGACCGGCCGCGTGGCGGCGCGAGATCTCGTACAGGCCGGCTGCGGCGAGCGGGCCGATCAGAAAGAAGCCCGACACCGACGCGGTGAAGAGATAGGGGCGCTCGGCGGCGAAGGCCATGATCAGATAGCCGAGCACGGCGAAGAACACGCCATAGGCGAGACTCGCGAACGCATTGGCGCGCAGATCGGACCCGCCGAGCCGCAGCCAGCGCAGCGGCCGCGCGGCATCGACCCGGTGGACGTGAGGCAGGTTGAAATGGTGATCGAGCGAATGCAGCGACTTGTCCATGATGACCTCCTGGCCGGCTTGACGTCGAAGCGGGTCGCATCGCGGGTGGATCGCCGCATGCGACACGCACGTGTTTGAGGCCCGCGCCGGCGACAAGTTCTACGCGTTCAGGATGGGCGCCAGATGTTGCGGCAGCCGGTCTCGCGCACGAAGAAGGTTGCCACCGTGCCGAGCGCGGCCGACGCTGCGATCAGGCTGAAGCCGAGCAGGAAGGTGCTCTCCGAATACTGCCGCACGCCATCGACGAGGGTGCCGTCCCAGCCCAGGTCCATCACGAGGCCGACCGCCGGCTGCAGCAGCGCGGCGGCGAGAAAGCCGCCCATGTTGGTGACGCTGGTGCTCATGCCGGAGAGCTGGGGCGGATTGACCTCCTTCGCGCATGCCCAGGTCAGCACGAAGCCGGCGGTCGTCAGCCCCATCAGCCCGAACGCGGCGTAGCTCACCGGCAGCGGCAGCCTGACCGCCGACAGCCACAGCAGCCAGAACGCGCAGCACACCAGGCCGGTCGCGATCAGCACCGGCTTGCGGCGGCCGAGACGGTCCGACAGCGAGCCGACCGCGAGGCAGCCCAGCGCGAAGCCGGCGAAGTACAGCGACAAGTGGTTGGCTGCGGTGACGCGGTCGAGGCCGTGAACGGTGATGAGATACGGGGTCGCCCACAGCCCGCCGAACGCGAAGAAGCTGCCGGTCAGTCCGAAGTTGACGACCACCGCCGGCCACGTGTCGCGATTGCGCAGCACGCTGGCGAGCGCGCCGAGCACGACCCCGCGGTCCAGGTGCGGCTTGTCGGCCGCATGGCCGTCGTCCTCGCGGATCAGGATCCAGCTCGCCAGCGCGAGCGCGAGCGACAGCACCGCGGTGCCGACGAACACCGCACGCCACGAGGCGAGCTCGGCCATCGCCGCCAGCGGCGTGCCGGCGAGCACCGAGCCGGTGTTGCCGATCAGCATCGCCATGCCGACCATCGTCGCGAAGCGGCGCTCGTCGAACCACACCGCGATCAGCTTCAGCATCGCGATGAACACCACCGACACACCGAGGCCGGTCAGCGTGCGCCCGAGCATCGCGATGTCGAGATCGGGCGCAAGCCCGAACAGCAGGCTGCCGGCGGCCGCGGTCAGGCAGCCGACCACCAGGATGCGGCGCGGTCCGAGCGTGTCGACCAGCACTCCGGTCGGCACCTGCATGATCGTGTAGACATAGAAGTAGGTCGCCGCCAGCGCGCCGAGCGACGCGGCGGTGGTCTGGAACGCCGCGGCGAGATCGCCCGCCACGCCGGCCGGGGCGAAGCGGTGGAAGAACGAAAGCACGTAGGCCGCGATGACGACCGACAAGGCGATGAAGCGGGCCGCAGCCGGCTTGCTCATGGTGTCTCCTCCCTGGAGGCGGCGACCCGATGGCGCCGCAGACCCCGCTCGCGCGGGCGCGCCGCCCGGCGGGGGCGAAGGCGACGGCCGCGGTCTGGGGCCGCGATCCGCCGCGCGGGTGTGTTTATCCGTTCAGCGGGCGGCCGGTCAGCCGCTCGTAGGCTTCGCGGTATTTCGCCGCCGTGCGCGCGATGATGTCGGCAGGCAGGCGCGGGCCGGGCGCCTTCTTGTTCCAGTCCAGCGTCTCGAGGTAGTCGCGCACGAACTGCTTGTCGTAGCTTGGCGGGCTGATCCCTTCGCGATAGCTGTCGGCCGGCCAGAAGCGCGACGAGTCGGGCGTCAGCGCCTCGTCGATGAGGTGCAGCGTACCGGCCGCGTCGATGCCGAACTCGAACTTCGTGTCGGCGATGATGATGCCGCGCGCGCGCGCGTATTCGGCCGCCTCCGAGTACAGCCTGAGCGCCGCATCGCGGGCCTGTTCGGCGAGCGTGCCGCCGTCGATGCCGGTGCCGGCCAGTGCCGGCGCGAGCGTCGTGCGGCAATGCTCGCAGGCGCGCGCGAACGAGATGTTCTCGTCGTGATCGCCCGCTTCGGCCTTGGTCGCCGGCGTGAAGATTGGTGCCGGCAGGCGGGCGGCCTGCTGGAGCCCGGCCGGCAGCGTGATGCCGCAGATCGCGCCGCTCGCCTGGTAGTCCTTCCACCCCGATCCGATCACGTAACCGCGCACGACGGCCTCGATCGGCAGCGGCGTGAGACGCTTGACCACCAGGGCACGCCCGCGCACCTGCTCGCGCTCGGCCGGTGCGACGACGCTCTCCGGATCGATGCCGGTGAGCTGGTTCGGCACGATGTGCGCGAGCCGCTCGAACCAGAAGCTCGCCATCGCGGTCAGCACCCGCCCCTTGTCCGGGATCGGGTCGGGCAGCACGACGTCGAAGGCGGACAGGCGATCGGTCGTGACGATCAGCAGCTTGTCGTCACCGACGGCATGGATGTCGCGCACCTTGCCGCGGCCGATCAGCGGCAGGCTCTGGATGCTCGATTCGAACAGGGGAGAGGTCACGGAGTCACTCGCAGGCATGAAAAAGCGAAAGATTACAGCAGCACAGACTCCCGGGCCAGTCGTCGCTCATGACAGCCGGGGCCATGCGCGCGGCAACTGCCGCGCAGCCGTCGCACGTCCGGCCGCGCTCCGCTCGCGGCGCGCCGGCCTTGCTGCCGCGCCATGCCGGACGCGCCCCGTCAGTGCTCCATGCCGGCCTGTTCGGCCGCGACCTCGCGCCGCATGCGACGCAGGCCCAGGAAGACGAGCGTCGCGATGAGCGGAATCGCGATCGCCGTCGCGAGCTCCGGCGTCGCCGGCGCGATGAGGTCCTTCGCCCCCTTGGCGAGATAGTTCACCAGCTGCGAGCCGTAGTAGGTGATCGCGACGATCGACAGCCCCTCGACGGTCTCCTGCAGGCGCAGCTGCAGCTTCGCGCGGCGGTTCATCTGCGCGAGCAGCTGCTGGTTCTGGCGCTCGAGCTCGATCTCGACGCGCGTGCGCAGCAGCTGCGAGTTGCGCGCGACGCGTGCGGACAAGTCCTCCTGGCGGCGGGCGATCGTCGTGCACGTGCTGATCGCCGGCGACAGGCGGCGCTCCATGAATTCGCGGATGGTCGGATAGCCGGTCACGCGCTGCTCGCGCAGTTCCTCGATGCGCTGCTGCACGAGCCGGTAGTACGCGGTCGCCGCGCCGAAGCGGAAGGTCGAGCGCGCGACCGACTGCTCGACCTCGGCGGCGAGCCGGGTCAGCCGCCCGAGCACGGCGCGCTCGTCGTCACACGAGGTCGTGCGCCCCATCGCCTCGGTCAGGCCCGCCAGTTCATCCTCGGCACGCGACAGCAGCCGTCCGACCTCCTTCGCGAGCGGAAAGGCCAGCAGCGCCATGACGCGGTAGGTCTCGATCTCGAGCAGGCGCTGGACGGTGCGACCGGCCTGGCGCGGCGTCAGCGTCGCGTCGAGCACGAGAAAGCGCGAAAAGCCGTCGATGATATGAAAATCCGTGAAGACCCAGCCTGCCCCGTCCGCCACACGCGAGGCGACCATCGTGGCGCCGCTCGGCGACAGGCCGGCGATGGCCTCGTCCGGCGGCATGTCCGCGACCGGGCGCAACGCGATATGGGTCGCGACCATGAGCTGGCCCGGGATGTCGCGATACCAGTCGGGCGGCACCGCCTGCAGCGCGTGATCGTCGGCGCGGCGGGCCGCTTCGGCCGCGTCCGTGCGCCGGAAGAACGCATAGCTCGAGAACTCGTTGTGACGTTCCCATTTGAGGCGAAACGTGCCGGCATCGAGTGACAGGTGGCCCGAATCCGTATCGGGCTCGGGCAGTCCGAGCTCCTCGGCGAGCCGGCGCAAGTGCACCGTTTCGCGCACGGCGCTGCCGTCGTGGTGAAGGAACGCCAGATAGGTGACGGCCTCGGGTGAGCCCAGCGGCACCGGCGGGCGGGCATGGATTTCGTCGCTGAGCGCCCGGCGCAGCGGGTGTTCGTCGAAATGCGGCATCGTCGCGTACGATTGAGGGCGGAAGGCGCGAGCTTAGCTCGTCGTGCGCCCTCGTGAAAGCGCAGCGCGATGCGTGGCCGGCGGGACGGCGGCATGCGCCTTCGGCGCCGCTCTTGCGCCACCGGGCCGCAGGCCGGGCGGCGCAAAGCGCTGCGCTTACTGCGCGGCCGGGATGATCAGCACCTCGACACGGCGGTTCTGCGCGCGCCCCCAGTCGGTGTTGTTGTCGGCGATCGGCCGCGTGAAGCCGTAACCGACCATGTCGACGCGACGACCGTCGACGCCGCGCTGCATCAGGTAGCTGCCCACGCTCTGGGCGCGGTTCTCCGACAGCGTCTGGTTGTAGGCGGCCGAGCCGGTCGAGTCGGTGTGGCCTTCGATGCGCACGAGCGTGTCCGGGTACTGGTTCACGCTCATCGCGAGCTGATCGAGCACCGGCCGGAACTGCGGCTTCACGTCGGCGCGGTTGGTGTCGAAGGTGATGCTCTCGGGCGCCTGCAGGCGGATCGTGTCGCCTTCGCGGTGGACCTCGACCCCGGTGCCTTCCATCTGGCGGCGCAGCTGCGCCTCCTGCTGGTCCATCTGGCGGCCGATCAGGCCGCCGAGGGTGGCGCCGACGGCCGCCCCGATCAGCGTGCCCTGGGTGCGGTCGCCGCGGCTGGAGACGGCACGGCCGAGCACGGCGCCGGCGCCGGCACCGATCGTCGCGCCGGTGGCGGTGCGGGCGTGTTCGCCCTGATAGGGGTTGGTCGCGCAACCGGCAACCAGCAGCGCCGCACTTGCGGCGAGCAGGATTATTGTTTTCATGGCCATGACTCCGTCTGATGGTCGTACTTGTGCAGGACGATTTTCGCCGTTCCGCCGCCGTCTTTGGATGCGGTCAGCGTCACCAGTTGTAACGGCGGTGGCTCGAGCGTGGTTGACCGGCGGACCGGTCGGCCGGCGCGGGGTTTCTCCCGATTTCGAGATGCACCAGATCGCGCGGTTCGTCGATGTCGTGCAGGGCCGCGCCGACGTGCAGCGGCCAGCCCAGTGTGCGCAGGCGCCCGATCGTCGTCGCGGCGACGGTGTCGGTGCTCCATGCGATGCGCTCGAACAGGCAGGCGTCGTAGCGCGCGAGCCCGAGCACGGCATAGCCGCCGTCGGCGGTCGGATGCATGAGGGCGTCGACCTCGTCCAGGCGCGCGGCAGCACCCCGGAGCAGCGTCGCGCTCATCTCGGCGCAGTCGGTGCCGACCAGCAGCACCGCCTCGGCGCGCGCGAGGCCGCGCCGCGCGGCGCGGGCCATGCGTGCGCCGAGGTCGCCTTCGCCCTGGGCGGTGATGTCGACGCCGTCGGGAATGTCGACGCTCGACCAGTCGGGGTGCTCGTATGCCGGTGTCGCGCACAGCTCGACCGTGCCGGTGCCCGCCTCGAGCGCGGCCGCGAGCGTGTGGGCGAGCATGCGCCGCGCGAGGGCCGCCGCGCCGCACGCGCCGAGCGCCGGAATCAGCCGCGTCTTGGCAAAGCCCGGCCGGGGCGCTTTCGCGAACACGATGGTGCGTTGCCGTTTCATCCGTTGCAGCCGCGCGTGTGCCCGACCGGCCGCTCGGGCTGGGGTGAAGAATGGGGCGCGTAGGCATCGACGAGCGCCCTGGCCGGCGCGCCGCGCCAGTAGGCCCAGCGCAGCCGCCACATCAGCACGATCGTGCGCCAGACGCCGTGTGTCTCCCAGCGGCGGCCCGAGGTCACGACGCGCTCGCGCAGGCAGGCCGGGCGCGACAAGGCCTTCAGGCGGCGCGACAGCTCGATGTCCTCCATCAGCGGCTGGTCCGGAAACCCGCCGACCGCGGCGAACGCGGCGCGCGTGACGAAGATCGCCTGATCGCCGGTCGCGATGCCGGTCAGGCGGGAACGCAGGCTCATCATGACCGCGACCACGCGCAGCATCCGCGCCCGCCCCGCGATCGACACGTCGAAGCGGCCCCAGACATGGCGCCCGGACGCGAGCGCACACCGCACGCGTCGATCGGCGTGCGGCGGCAACGCCGTGTCGGCGTGCAGGAACAGCAGCACGTCGCCATGCGCGTGCGCGGCACCCATGTTCATCTGGCGTGCGCGACCGGCGTCGCCGCACACGGTGGTCACCCCGGCGGCGCGGGCGATGGCGGGTGTGGTGTCGTGACTGCCACCGTCGACGACGATCACCTCGACGCCGCGCGAGCGCAGCGCCTCGAGCTGTGTGAGCTGCGCGGGCAGCTGTTCGGCCTCGTTCAGCACCGGGATCACGATGGACAGCTTCATGTGCGTGGTCTCCGTCCTCAGCCGAGCTTCCACGCATGATAGCGGCCGACCCACTCGAGCAGGCGCTGCGGCGCGTGGGCACGCTTCCATTCGCCGGCCGCATACTTGTTCGCCTCGGACAGCGTCGGATAGGTGTGAATCGTGCGCAGGATGCCGTTCAGGCCGAGGCCGTGCTTCATCGCCAGCACGTATTCGGCGAGCAGGTCGCCGGCATGCTCGCCGACGATGGTGACGCCGATGATGCGGTCGCGGCCCGGCACGGTCAGTACCTTGACGAAGCCGTAGTCGGCACTGTCGGCGATCGCCCGGTCGAGGTCGTCGATGGCGTAGCGGGTGAGCTCGAAGGCGATGCCGCGCTCGCGGGCTTCCTGCTCGTTCAGGCCGACCCGCGCGACCTCGGGATCGATGAAGGTCGTGTGCGGCACGCTCGAGTAATCGACGCGGAACCTGCGAAAGTCGCCGAACAGCGCGTTGACCGTCGCGTACCAGGCCATGTGGGCGGCGGTGTGCGTGTATTGGTACGGCCCGGCGACGTCGCCGACCGCGAAGATGTTCGGATACAGCGTCTCGAGGAAGTCGTTGGTCACGACGGTGCGCCGGGTCGGGATGCCGAGCGTCTCCAGCCCGTAGCCGCCCAGGCGCGCCTCGCGGCCGGTGGCGACGAGCAGCGCGTCGAACTCGATGCGTGTCTCGTCGTCGCCGTGCGCTGCGACGAGCGTCTGGCGCCCATCCTCGCGCTCGCAGCGCAGCGCGCGGTGACCGGTCAGCACGCGCACGCCGTCGGCCTCGAGCGCGCGCCGGGCGAGCGCGCCGACTTCCTCGTCCTCGCGTGGCAGCAGCCGCGCACCGCGCTGGACCTGCGTGACCTGCACGCCGAGGCGCGCGAAGGCCTGGGCGAGTTCGCAGCCGATCGGTCCGCCGCCGAGCACGGCCAGCCGCGCCGGTGGGGCGTCGAGCTCGGCCAAGGCGTCCCACAGCGTGTCGCTGGTCAGGTAGCCGACCTCGTCGAGGCCGGGCAGCGGCGGCACCTGCGGCCGCGCGCCGGCGGCGATGACGATGTTGCGGGTCGTGATGCGGCGCGTGCCGCCGTCCGCGAGCGCGACCTCGACCGTCCACGGATCGAGCACCTTCGCGTAGCCGTGCAACACCTCGACACCGAGCGCGGTGTAGCGCTCGACGCTGTCGTGCGGCGCGATCGCGCGGATCTTCGCGTGCACGCGCGCCATCACGGTACGAAAATCCAGCCGCGGCGTGGACGGCTCGAGGCCGTAGCGGTCGGCGTGGGCGATCTGGTGGGCGAGCTTGGCGCTGCGGATCAGCGACTTGCTCGGCACGCAGCCGTAGTTGAGGCAGTCGCCGCCCATCTTGTTCGCCTCGACCAGCGTCACGCGCGCCTTGACCGCGGCGGCGATGTAGGCGCTCACCAGCCCGGCGGCACCGGCGCCGATCACCACCAGATTGCGCTCGAAGCGGCGCGGGCGCGGCCAGCGCGCATAAAGGCGCCGGCGCCGCACGAACTCGACGATGCGCCGCGCGATCAGCGGGAACACGCCGAGCAGCACGAACGACGCGATCAGCGCCGGCGACAGGATGGCGCCGAGGCTGTCGATGGCGGCGAGCTGCGTGCCGGCATTCACGTACACGATGGTGCCGGCGAGCATGCCGACCTGGCTGACCCAGGCGAACGTGACGGTGCGGATCGGCGTGAGCCCCATCACCAGGTTGATCAGGAAGAACGGGAACAGCGGCACCAGCCGCAGCGTGAACAGATAGAACGCGCCGTCGCGCGCGATGCCGTCGTTGATCGCGCGCAGCTTGTCGCCGAAGCGCGTCTGCACCCAGTCGCGCAGCATGAAGCGCGACACCAGGAAGGCGAGTGTCGCGCCAATCGTCGAGGCGAACGAGACCAGCACCGTACCGGTCACGAGGCCGAACAGCGCACCGGCCGCGATCGTCATGATCGCCGCGCCCGGCAGCGACAGCGCGGTCACCGCCACATAGACGGCGAAGAAGGCCGAGCGGACCAGCCACGGCGATTCGGCGTGAAGCGCGGCGAAAGCGCTCTGGCCCTGCTTGAGCGCGTCGAGCGTCAGGTGGCGGTCGAGGCCGAGCGCGAAGAACGCGGCGATGAGCGCCGCAATCGCGGCGGCGAGCCAGAGTCTCTTCATGGCCGGCCTCACAGCGCGCCGCCGCAGCTGCTGCCCTGGCCGGCGGTGCACCCGTAGCAGTGATCGGCGACGCGGATCGGCCGCGCGTGCAGGTCGTCGTGCAGCAGGTCGCGCAGATGCGGCCGCCCGCGTCCCGGCAATGCGAGGCCGAGCTGCTGGTTGAAGTCGCAGTCGTACAGGTAGCCGCGCCAGTCGACGCTGACCAGCGTGCGGCACATCACGTTGGCGAGGTTGCCGGCGGCGTGGTTCTCCTTGAGCAGGCGCATGTAGTCGTTGAACTGCCCTTTCGAGATCAGCATGCTGCCGAAACGCTGGATCGGCATGTTGGCGAGCGTGTAAAGCTGGTTGAAGACGATGCCGAAGTGCTCGCCGAGCTCGCGCTTGTAGGCGGCTTCGAGCGCGGCCTGCGGCGGCGGCAGCGTCGCGCCGAGCGGGTTGTACACGAGGTTCAGCAGCAGACCGCTGTCCGGCTGTCCGTAGCCGAGCGCGTTCAGCGCGCGCAGCGCCGCGATGCTCTTGTCGAACACGCCTCCACCGCGCTGGCGGTCGACGTTGGCGGCCGAATAGCACGGCAGCGACGCGACGACCTCGACCTGCTCGGCGGCGAGGAACGTCGCGAGATCCTCCTGGCCGGTCTCGAACAGCACGGTCAGGTTGCAGCGGTCGATGACGCGCACGCCGAGGGTGCGCGCGGCCCGCACGAGCTCGCGAAAGCCCTCGTGCAGCTCGGGTGCGCCGCCGGTCAGGTCGAGCGTGCGCAGTGCGCGTGCGGCGAGCACGCGCGGAATCAAGGCCATCGTGTCGTGGTCCATCATCTCGCGGCGGTTCGGACCGGCATTGACGTGACAGTGCACGCAGGTCTGGTTGCAGCGATAGCCGACGTTGACCTGCAAGGTCTCGAGGAGCTTGCGGCGCAGGGGCGGAAACTCGGTGGCTTGCAGCAGGGGCAGGGTCGCATGCATCGATCGTCCTCGCTCGGTGGATGGCGGTTGTCGGCCATGTTGTCGGATGTGGCGGGCAAAACCTTACGTCGGCAGCCGCGCGTGCGGTGCGGGGCGTGCGCAGCGCGACGCGTGCCGCGCGAACAGCGTATTGCAGCGTGGAGATCGGTGTGATGCAAATCGTTCATTCGTCGAAGGCGTTCGCGGGCCTCGCCGCGGTCGTTCTCGCAAGCCTCGGGATGGTCCAGGCGGCCGGAGAGCCGGATCACGCCGCGAGCGGTGCGCCGCCTGCCGACGCGGCGACGGACACGACAACGGCAGACCGCGGCGGACGCGTGCCCGACCCGGGCATCGTCGCGCTTGCGCCTTTTTCGGCGGTGGCCGCGGGGGGGCCGCCGCCTGCCCCGTGGCAACACCGTACGCTGCCGCGCGTGCCGCAGACGAACCGCTTCGCGCTCGTCGAGGTCGACGGGCGCACGGTGCTGCAGGTGCGCTCCGAGGCCGCCGCCTCGACCCTGGTTGATCCGCTCGCGCTCGACCCGCAACGCCATCCGCTGCTGCACTGGCGCTGGCAGGTTTCCAATCCGGTCGCCGCGTCCGACTTCACCCGCAAGGACGGCGACGACTATGCCGCGCGCGTCTACGTCCTGTTCGACTATCCGACCGAGCGGCTGCCACTGCTGCAGCGGCTCTCGATGGCGCTGGCGCGCAATCTGCACGGCACCGAGCTGCCGGCCGCGGCGATCGCCTACGTGTGGGGCACGGCACAGCCGGCCGGCGCGACCGGTCCCAACCCGTACACCGATCGCGTGCAGATGATCGTCGTCGAAAGCGGGGCCGCACGTGCCGGCCAGTGGGTGACGGTGCGCCGCGACGTCGCGGCGGACTTTGCGGCGGTGTTCGGCGAGCCGGCGCCGCCGGTAACCGCAGTCGCGGTCGGTGCCGACACCGACAACACCGGCGAGGCGGTCACGACGCTGTTCGGCGACCTGTGGTTCGCCGCGCGCGACGTGACGCCGCCCGCGGGCGGAGATGCCGCGCCAGGCAGGTGATGCGGCTCGCCGAACGCAAAAAAAAACGCAGTCCGCGAGGACTGCGTTAAATCCACACCAAAGGAGGAGGGT
>DAOMOP010000082.1:0-16163 GCA_035444405.1 Rhodocyclaceae bacterium | reverse complement strand
GCCAGGACAACCGCTACCGCGTCATCGAGTACGTGCGCGAGCGCTACGGCAAGGAGGCGGTGAGCCAGATCGCGACCTTCGGCACGATGGCTTCGAAGGCGGTCGTGCGCGACGTCGGCCGCGTGCTCGATCTGCCCTACGGGTTGTGTGATCGCCTGTCCAAGCTGGTGCCGATCGAGGGTGCGAAGCCCGTGTCGCTCGCCAAGGCCTACGAGATGGAGCCGCAGATCGGCGAGATGATGCGCGACGGCAACGACGGCGAATCGGTGCAGGAGCTGTGGAGCCTCGCCGAGCCGCTCGAGGGCTTGAGTCGCAACGTCGGCATGCACGCCGGCGGCGTGCTGATCGCGCCGGGCAAGCTCACCGACTTTTGCCCGCTCTACATCGCCGATGGCGACGATGCGACGCCGGTGTCGCAGTTCGACAAGGACGACGTCGAGGCGGTCGGGCTGGTGAAGTTCGACTTCCTGGGCTTGAGAAACCTCACCATCATCGAGCTCGCGGTCGACTACGTCGAGCGGCTCACCGGCGAGCGGCCCGATCTCAACGCGCTGCCCTTCACCGATCCGGCGGCCTACCAGATCCTCAAGGACGCCAACACCACCGCGATCTTCCAGGTCGAATCGGACGGCATGAAGAAGCTTCTCAAGAAGCTCGGCCCCGACCGCTTCGAGGACATCATCGCGGTGCTCGCGCTGTACCGCCCGGGCCCGCTCGGCTCGGGCATGGTCGATGACTTCATCCTGCGCAAGAAGGGCCAGCAGGAAATCGACTACTTCCACCCGGATCTCAAACCCTGCCTGGAGCCGACCTACGGCGTGATCGTGTACCAGGAACAGGTCATGCAGATCTCGCAGATCATCGGCGGCTACACGCTCGGCGGCGCGGACATGCTGCGCCGCGCGATGGGCAAGAAGAAGGCCGAGGAGATGGCCAAGCACCGCGAGATCATGCGCGCCGGCGCCCGCGAGAAGGGCTACGACGAAGCGCTCGCGATGCAGCTCTTCGACCTGATGGAGAAGTTCGCCGAGTACGGCTTCAACAAGTCGCACACCGCCGCGTACGCGGTCGTGACCTACCACACCGCGTGGCTGAAGGCGCACCACTGCGCGGCGTTCATGGCTGCGACGCTGTCCTCGGATCTCGACAACACCGACACGATTCGCATCTTCCACGAGGACGCGCTCGCCAACGGACTCGCGATGCTGCCGCCCGACGTCAATGCGTCGGATTATCGCTTCGTGCCGGTCGACGCCAAGACCATCCGCTACGGCCTCGGCGCGGTGAAGGGCTGCGGCGAGCCGGCGGTGCGCGCGATTCTCGCTGCGCGCGACAAGGGCGGGGCGTTCCGTGACCTGTTCGATTTTTGCGAGCGCGTCGACCGCCGCATGGTCAATCGCCGCGTCATCGAGGCGCTGATCCGCGCCGGCGCGATGGACGCGCTCGAAGGCCACGCCGGGCGCGACCGCGCGCAGCTGCTGGCGACGGTCAGCCTGGCGATGGAGGCGGCCGAGCAGGCCGCCGCGAATGCGCTGCAGGGTGGGCTCTTCGACATGTTGCCGGAGGCCGCCGGTGCCGCGGTGGCGTTCGTGCAGGTGCGTGCCTGGAGCGAGCGCGAGCGGCTCAAGGAGGAAAAGACCGCGATCGGCTTCTTCCTGTCCGGCCATCCGTTCAATGCGTTCAGGAGCGAGGTGCGCCGCTTCGCGCGCCGCACGCTCGCCGAGCTCGAGCCCTCGCGCGAGCTCACGCTGCTCGCCGGCGTCGTGATGGAAGTGCGCACCAAGGTCGGCAACCGCGGCAAGATGGCCTTCGTGCTGCTCGACGACGGCTCGCAGCCGCGCGAGGTCGCCGTGTATTCGGAAGTGCTCGAGGCCAGTCGCGGCAAGATCGTCACCGACGATGTGCTGGTCGTCGAAGGCAAGGTGAGCCACGATGAGTTCTCGGGCGGCTTGCGCATCATTGCCGACAAGCTGCTCACCCTCGGCGAGGCGCGCAGCCGTTTCGCGCGCCTGCTGCAGCTGCGTGTGAATGGCGAGGTCGCCGCGGCCGGCGGCGCGGTTGCCGCGGCCGAGCGGCTGCAGGCCGTGCTCGCGCCGTTTCGCGATGGCGTCTGCCCGATCAGGGTCAGCTACCGCAACGAGCACGCAGAGGGCGAGCTGCCTCTCGGCGCGGGTTGGCGCGTGCGGCTCGACGATGCGCTGCTCGACAATCTGCGCGAGTGGTTGCCGGGCGATGCAGTCGAGGTCGTGTATCCGTATTGACGAGGCCGCGGCAGTCGTGGCGCCGTCGCGAGCAATAGCCGTGTCATGGCCCCGTCGCGCCGTTTGGCGCCGCGTATCGGTCGGGGCGCCAAACGGCGCGATCCAGATGTAGACGCGAAAGGGCCGCGCCCCGGCTGGAGCACGGCCCCTGTGGCAAGGGTGACGCCGGCGTCTACAGCGTGTCGGCGTTCTTCGCGAGGTAATCGGCGACGCCCGCGGGGTTGGCGCGCATGCCGGCCTTGCCCTTGTTCCAGCCGGCCGGGCATACCTCGCCATGCTCCTCGGTGAACTGCAGCGCATCGACCATGCGGATCATCTCGTCGATGTTGCGGCCCAGCGGCAGGTCGTTCACGACCTGGTGGCGCACGACGCCGTCCTTGTCGATCAGGAAGGAGCCGCGGAAGGCGACACCACCGTCGGATTCGACGTCATAGGCGCGGCAGATGTCGTGCTTGATGTCGGCGACCAGCGCGTAGCCGACCTGGCCGATGCCGCCCTTGTCGACCGGCGTGTTCTTCCACGCGAGGTGGGTGAACTGGCTGTCGATCGACACGCCGATGACCTCGACGTTGCGCTTCCTGAATTCTTCGAGGCGGTGGTCGAATGCGATCAGCTCCGACGGGCACACGAAGGTGAAGTCGAGCGGGTAGAAGAACACCACCGCGTACTTGCCCTTGGTGAACTCCGAGAAGGTGATGTCGGTGATTTCGTTGTTGCCAAGGACCGCGGTCGCGGTGAAATCAGGCGCTTTCTTGCCGACGAGAACTGCCATGTCTATCCCTCTTGGTGGTTGTCCAAACACTTGGCCATTATGCCGAGTCGATTCGGACAAAGTCCAATTGGCATTTCTTGTCGCCTTGATAGGGAAATTCTATCGCCGGTGCGGCGGTTCGTGCCGGAACTCCCCACGGCCATCGCGCCGCGCCTCCGCCGGCGAGCGTGGATCGAGTGGGCCCGGCAGTGTTCACCGAACGCGAGCGTCGTGCCCCCCTGTCTGTGCGCGGCTTCGCAGGCAGGACAGCATTGCTCGTCCACGCCACGGCCCGTTCGCCGGCCGGCGCTTCATACGGTTGGGCGCTGCTCGAAGGAGCCGGCGTCCGGTGCATCGGCATCAGCGATGTCGATGCGCTCCACACGTGCGGCCGGTGGGCCTTCATGAGCCCACGCGATAAAGGCGTCGACCGCGGCCTCGGGGCCCGAGACGACGGCCTCGACGGTGCCGCTGCGGCGATTGCGCACCCATCCCGCGAGATTGAGCCGAAGCGCCGTTTCCTGCGCGGTAGCGCGGTAATAGACTCCTTGCACGCGCCCGTGGATCGTCAGGCGACGGCTGACGATGTTGCTGGTTTGACCGGATTCAGACATAGGACACCTCCGGAGGACGGCCCTGAACGTGCTGTGCGCGCTTCAGCGCCTCGACGATGTTGGCGGTGATGTTTTCCCTGCCCAGTTTATCCGCAAAGCCCGAGCGTGCGACCAGTGAGTGCGGCTGTGCGTTGAGGTCGCACAGGATCAGCCCGATGCCGCGCTTTTGCAGCGTGCGGTGCAGGGTCTGAAGGATGTCCAGGCCGGTGGTGTCGATGTTGATCACCTTCTTCATGTCGAGAATGACGACATCGGGATGGCCTGCCTGCTGCGTCAGAAGTCCCTCGAGCTTGTTCGCGGCGCCGAAGAACAGGCTGCCGAACAGGCGGTAGGCCTGCACGCGCGGGCTGCCGTCCGCGCGCGTCAGCGCCTCGAGCTCGTAATAGTGTTCGAAACCGTGATAGCGCTCGAGCGGCATGCGCTCGATGCGCGTCAGCTCGGACATGCGATAGATGAAGAACAGGCTCGCGAGCACCATGCCGATCTCGACCGCGAGCGTCAGATCGAACACGACGGTGATGAAGAAGGTTGCGAGCAGCACGACGCGATAGGTGTTCGAATAGCGCCTGAGTTCCGACCACCGCAGTGCGTGCCATTCGCCCATGTTGATCGCGACCACGAGCACGATGGCCGACAGTGTTGCGAGCGGAATGTCCGCAGCGAGCGGTGCCGCAGCAAGCACGATCGCCAGAAGGACCAGCGCATGGACCATGCCCGCCACCGGGGTGCGCCCGCCCGAGCGGATGTTGGTGGCGGTGCGTGCTATGGCGCCGGTCGCGGCGAAGCCGCCGAACAGCGGTGCCGCGACGTTCGCGACGCCCTGGGCGATCAGCTCCTGGTTCGGATCGTGGCGATCGTCGATCTGATTGTCGGCCACACGCGCCGACAGCAGCGATTCGATCGCTCCGAGCAAGGCAATGGTCAGCGCCGGTGCGACCAGCTTGCCGAGCGTGCCGAGCGAAACTTCGGGCAGGCCAAAGGCCGGCAGCCCCTGCGGGATGCCGCCGAAGCGGCTGCCGATGGTCTCGACGGGCAGTTGCAGCATCGCGTTGGCAGCGGTGGCGAGCAGCAGCACGGCGAGTGGGCCGGGCAGGCGCCGCATCCAGGCGACGCGCTTCGCAAGGCCGTTCCAGCCCACCAGCACGGCCAGCGAGGCGACGGCCAGCGCCACCGTCGGCGGGCGGATGGTATCGAGCGCGCCGAACAGCGCCTCGATCTTCGCGAAGAACTCGCCCGGCATGCGCTCGATGTCGAGGCCGAGGAAGTCGTTGATCTGCGAGATGAAAATCACCACCGCAATGCCGTTGGTGAAGCCGATCACGACCGACAGCGGGATGAAGCGGATCATGCTGCCGAGGCGGAAGGCACCCATCGCCAGCAGCATCGCGCCCGACATCATCGTCGCGATGAGCAGGTTCTGGACGCCGTAATCGACGACGATCGCGTAGACGATAGGGATGAACGCACCGGTCGGACCGCCGATCTGCACGCGCGAGCCGCCCAGCGCGGCGATCGCGAAGCCGGCGATGATGGCCGTCCAGATGCCGGCCGCCGGCGACAGGCCACTCGCGATCGCGAAGGCCATCGCGAGGGGAAGCGCGAGCACGCCGACGGTGACGCCGGCGGACAGGTCGCTGGTGAAAGCCCCCCGGCTATAGCCGGGGAGCGTGTCGAGCAGTTTCGGGTGGAACCGGATCATGATGCCTCCTCAAACCGGATGGGTGCGCACGCGCGACGACGGGCCGACCGAGCTCTCGCCCGGGGCCGGTGCGCTGTTGCACCATCCAGCGTTTGGAAGGCGTCAGGGGCATGTGCAGGATGAGGAGTGGTCGGGGCCTATTTGACCCGCATGCCGGGAGCAGCACCGCTGTCCGGCGACAGGATGTACAGCCCCGGCGTCGCTCCGCTGTCGTCGGAGGCGGCCAGCACCATGCCTTCGCTGACGCCGAACTTCATCTTGCGCGGCGCGAGGTTGGCCACCATCACGGTCAGGCGGCCGACCAGGCCGGCCGGGTCGTAGGCCGACTTGATGCCCGCGAACACCTGTCGGGTGCGCGGCTGGCCGTCGTCGGTCTCGCCGATGTCGAGTTGCAGCCGGATCAGCTTGTCGGCGCCCTCGACGTGCTCGGCGGCCACGATGCGCGCGATGCGCAGGTCGACCTTGACGAAGTCGTCGATCGCGATGTGCGGCAGCGCGGTTTCGGCGCTTTGTGCATGGTGCTGCTGCTTCTCGGCGTGACGCTGCTGCGACGTGGCAGCCTTGGTCGTCCTGGCCTCGGTGGCGGCCGGCGCGAGTGTCTCACGGTTGGCCTCGAGCAGCGCGTCGATCTGCTTGCGCTCGATGCGTTCCATGAGCCGCGGATAACGACCAATCTCGTGACCAGAGGGCAATAGGCTCGCGGCGTCATCCCAAGTCATTGGTTCGACACGGAGGAACGCCTCTGCTTCATGCGCAAGTTGAGGCAGCACTGGCTTGAGATAAAGGGTAAGCAGTCGGAACGCATTTAACGCGACCGAACAGGTCCAATGAGTTAGCTTGTCGAGCTGCTGGTACTTGCTCGTCTCCCAGGGGGCATAGGTTTGGATGAACTCATTGCAGCCATCTGCAATCTCCATAATGCGCCTCAGCGCTTTCGCAAAATCTCGCTCCTCGTACGCGGATGCAATCCCCGCACTTGCTGCCATACCTTTCTGAAGCGGCAGAATGATCTGTCGATCGAGCTGTTCGGTGTACTTGGTGAGCGTGGGCGGCAGCTCAGGTAGCTTAAGCTCCAGCAAGGACTTGATGCTAAGAGAATCCTCTGTGAGCTTGCCGTCAAAACGCTTGGTGATGAACCCCGCGCAGCGGCTGGCGATGTTGACGAACTTGCCGACGAGGTCGGAATTGACCTTCGCGATCATGTCGTCGAGGTTGAGGTCGACGTCTTCCATCGTGCCGTTCGATTTCGACGCGAAGTAGTAGCGCAGCCACTCGGGGTTCAGACCCTGGGTCAGATACGAGTGCGCAGTGATGAAAGTGCCGCGGCTCTTGCTCATCTTGGCGCCATCCACGGTCAGAAAACCGTTCACGCACAACTGCGACGGTGCGCGATAGCCGGCGAACTTCAGCATCGCCGGCCAGAACAGCGCGTGGAAGTAGAGGATGTCCTTGCCGATGAAATGCACCATCTCGGTGCCGGCGGCTTCGGCGCGCGCGGCGTCCGTGTAGTCCTCGACGACGATGTCGCCGCGGCGCTCGGCGAGATTGCGGAAGCTCGCGAGATAGCCGATCGGCGCGTCCAGCCACACGTAGAAGTATTTGCCGGGGGCGCCGGGGATCTCGAATCCGAAGTACGGCGCATCGCGCGAGATGTCCCAGTCCGAGAGCCGGTTCTCGTCCTCGTCGCCAAGCCATTCGCGCATCTTGTTGACCGCCTCCGGCTGCAGGCGGCGCACGCCGGCGGCGTTGGTGCCGCGCGTCCATTCGCGCAGGAAGGCCACCGCGCGCGGATCGGACAGGCGGAAGAAATAATGCTCGGAGGTCTTCAGCTCCGGCTGCGCGCCCGACACCGCGGAATACGGGTTCTTCAGCTCGGTCGGTGCGTAGGCCGCGCCGCACACCTCGCAGTTGTCGCCGTACTGGTCGGCTGCACCGCACTTCGGGCATTCGCCCTTGATGAAACGGTCGGGCAGGAACATCTGCTTGACCGGGTCGTAGTACTGCTCGATCGCGCGGGTGTCGATCAGCTCGGCTGCACGCAGCTTCGCGTAGATGTCTTCGGCATAGGCCCGGTTTTCGGGGCTGTGCGTCGAGTGATAGTTGTCGAAGGCGACGCCGAAGCCGGTGAAGTCGCGCAGGTGTTCGCCATGCACGCGCGTGATCAGCGCCTCGGGCGTGATGCCTTCCTTTTCGGCGCGCAGCATCACCGGGGTGCCGTGGGTGTCGTCGGCGCACACGTAGTGGACGACATTGCCGCGCATGCGCTGATAGCGGACCCAGATGTCGGCCTGGATGTAGCCGACCAGGTGGCCGAGATGGATGTCGCCGTTGGCGTAGGGCAGTGCGTTCGTGACGAGGATCTGGCGGGGCATGGCGTGCGCTTCGATGGCAAAGGCAACAGTTTAGCAAAGCCGGCCTCGCCCGCGCCGGCAGCCTGCTCTAGTGGAACGGGCGTACCACGACCTCGACCCGCCGATTGACCGCCCGTCCGCTCTCGCTGGCATTGTCGGCGATCGGCTCGGCTTCGCCGCGGCCGTCGGCGCTGAGGCGGGCGAGGCTGATGCCCCGCGTTCGCAGATACTCCATGACCGCCTCGGCGCGCTGGATCGACAACTGCAGGTTGTAGAGCTCGCTGCCGAGGCCGTCGGTGTGCCCGAGCACTCGAACCTCGGTGTCGGGAGCCTCCGCGAGTGCCGCGGCGACATGCTCGAGCATCGCACGCAGCGCGGGCGTCGGTGCGGCGCTGTCCGGTGCAAATCCCTCCGCCGCGGGCAGGCGAAGCAGCAGCGCGCCGTCGTCCATCGTCTGCACTTCGATCTCGTACCCGACGCCGACGCGCGCCCCGATGCGATCGCGCGCTTGCAGCCAGGCGAATCCCGCGTCGGGCTCGGGTGTCGCCTCGACCTGGTCATCGGATGTGCCGTGCTGGGCCGGCAAGCCGGTGCAGCCGCCGAGCAATACGATGTACGATGCGGACAAGGCGATCAATGTGGTTCGCAGCACGCCGACAGCTCTCCGATGGTCCGATCGTCAGATCGTGAAGGTCGCCATTTTATCGCGGGTTCAGATTCGACGATGCTCCCCGCACGGCTCGTCGATGACCCTGCTGAAGCAATGGATGAGTGTGCCGGACAGGTTCGGTATGATTGGAAGTTCCAAGACCCCAGTCGGGGCGCAATTGCCGAGTTACTGCCGAGGATAGGTTGCCATGAGTTTGACCCCGGAATCGATTACAGAGACGCTCAAGACCGTTGTTGACCCGAATACCGGCAAGGATTTCGTGTCCTCGCGCTGTATCAAGAATCTCGCCGTGTCGGGTGGCGAGGTCCGCTTCACGGTCGAGCTCGGCTACCCCGCAAGGAGCCAGCTCGCGCACATTCGTGAACTGCTGGGCAATGCGCTGTCGCGCGTCGACGGTCTCACGAAGCTCGACATCGAGATCAGAACGAATATCGTCGCTCACGCGGTGCAGCAAGGCGTGAAACTGCTGCCTGGCGTCAAGAACATCATCGCGGTGGCCTCCGGCAAGGGGGGCGTGGGCAAAAGCACGACAGCCGTCAATCTCGCGCTGGCCCTGGCGGCCGAAGGCGCATGCGTCGGTGTGCTCGATGCCGACATCTACGGACCGTCGCAACCGCAGATGCTCGGCATCGCCGAGCAGCGACCGCAGTCGCTCGACGGCAAGACCATGGAGCCGCTCGAGGCCCATGGGCTGCAGGCGATGTCGATCGGCTTTCTGGTCGATGTCGAGACGCCGATGGTGTGGCGCGGACCGATGGCCACCCAGGCGTTGAATCAGTTGCTGAAGGAGACGCACTGGAAGGATCTCGACTACCTGATCATCGACATGCCGCCGGGCACCGGCGACATCCAGCTGACGCTGTCGCAGAGCGTGCCGGTGACCGGTGCGGTGATCGTCACCACACCGCAGGACATCGCGCTGCTCGACGCACGCAAGGGGCTCAAGATGTTCGAGAAGGTCGGGGTGCCGATCGTCGGCATCGTCGAGAACATGAGCGTCCACATCTGTTCGAATTGTGGCCACGAGGAACCGATCTTCGGCGCCGGCGGTGGCGAGAAACTGTGCGCCGACTACGGCGTGCCCTTCCTCGGCGCGCTGCCGCTCGATCTGCAGATCCGGCTCGAAGCCGACAACGGCATGCCGACCGTGATTGCCGACCCCGACGGCCGGATCGCCGCGATCTACAAGGAGATCGCTCGCAAGGTCGCGGTGCGCGTCGCCGAGCGGGCCAAGGACATGACGCACAAGTTCCCCAATATCGTGATCCAGAACACCTGAGTGGCCCGGGCCCGGCGGTGGACCGGTGCGCGCACCCGGCGCGGCGGTCCGCCCCGGCTCTTGCTCGTGCGGATCCGCGCGCGGTCGAAGGTGCAATCGCTCCGGTGGGGGCGCAGCGGCGACTCTTTCGGTTCGGCCTTGCTTGGCCTAAACTAGCGCGATTTTTTCAGCCGGACTGGCGCCGGCAGGTCGAACAGGAAAATCACGCCCGATGTCCATCAAGTCTGACAAGTGGATTCGCCGCATGGCGGAGCAGGAGGGGATGATCCGCCCGTTCGCCCCCGAACTGGTGCGGCACAATCACGATGGCAAGATCGTGTCGTTCGGCACCTCGAGCTACGGCTACGACGTGCGTTGCGCCAACGAATTCAAGATCTTCACGAACATCAACTCGACGATCGTCGATCCGAAGGACTTCGACGCGCGCAACTTCGTCGATTTCGTCGGCGATGTCTGCATCATCCCGCCCAATTCGTTCGCGCTCGCCCGCACCGTCGAGTACTTCCGCATTCCCCGGTCGGTGCTGACCGTCTGTCTCGGAAAGAGCACTTACGCGCGTTGCGGCATCATCGTCAACGTGACGCCACTCGAACCGGAGTGGGAGGGGCACGTGACGCTGGAATTCTCGAACACGACGCCGCTGCCGGCCAAGATCTACGCGAACGAGGGCATCGCACAGATGTTGTTCTTCGAGTCGGACGAGATCTGCGAGACGTCCTACCGCGACCGCGGCGGGAAGTATCAGGGTCAGCAAGGTGTCACACTGCCCAAGATCTGAGGCTGCCCCAGCTCGCGCTGGATTGATCTGAATCGGGGCCGGCTGCGGCCCTTTTGTACTTTCTGGCCTGTTTCCGAGGGCCGGGTTTCGGGTCTTGCACCCACGAGTTCGTTGGGCTCATGCTGGAGACGAGGATGCGCTTCCACTTTCCGATCATCATCATCGACGAGGACTTCCGTTCGGAGAACACGTCGGGGCTGGGCATCCGCGCGCTCGCAAAGGCGATCGAGGATGAAGGCATCGAGGTGCTGGGTGTGACCAGCTACGGAGATCTCGCCTCGTTCGCGCAGCAGCAAAGCCGTGGGTCGGGCTTCATCCTGTCGATCGACGACGAGGAGTTCTCGTCCGAAGCCGCGACCGAGAAGGCGATCGCCGACTTGCGCGCCTTCGTGCAGGAGATCCGCTTTCGCAACGCCGACATCCCGATCTTCCTGTACGGTGAGACGCGCACCAGCCGCCACATCCCGAACGACGTGCTGCGCGAGATGCACGGCTTCATCCACATGTTCGAGGATACGCCCGAGTTCGTCGCCCGCTATATCGTGCGTGAGGCCAAGAACTACCTCGACACGCTGGCGCCGCCCTTCTTCCGTGCGCTGACCCATTACGCCGCGGACGGCTCGTACTCGTGGCATTGCCCGGGTCACTCGGGTGGCGTCGCGTTTCTGAAGAGCCCGGTCGGGCAGATGTTCCACCAGTTCTTCGGCGAGAACATGCTGCGTGCCGACGTATGCAATGCCGTCGACGAGCTCGGCCAGTTGCTCGATCACACTGGACCGGTCGCGGCGAGCGAACGCAACGCGGCGCGCATCTTCAATTGCGACCATCTGTACTTCGTCACCAACGGCACCTCGACATCGAACAAGATGGTGTGGCACACGACCGTCGCACCGGGCGACATCGTCGTCGTCGACCGCAACTGCCACAAGTCCATTCTCCACTCCATCATCATGACCGGGGCGGTGCCGGTATTCCTGACGCCGACGCGCAACCACTACGGCATCATCGGGCCGATTCCGCTGGCCGAGTTCTCGATGGAGGCGATCCAGCGCAAGATCGACGCGAATCCGTTCGCGCGCGAGGTCAAGGACCGGAAGCCGCGCATCCTGACGATCACGCAGTCGACCTACGATGGCGTCGTCTATAACGTCGAGACGATCAAGGACATGCTCGACGGGCGCATCGATACGCTGCATTTCGACGAGGCCTGGCTGCCGCATGCCGCCTTCCACGACTTCTATGGCGACTACCATGCCATCGGCGCCGACCGTCCGCGCTGCAAGGAGTCGATGATGTTTTCGACGCAGTCGACCCACAAGCTGCTTGCCGGCCTGTCGCAGGCGTCGCAGATCCTGGTGCAGGACTCGCTCACGCGCAAGCTCGACCGCGACATCTTCAACGAGGCCTATCTGATGCATACGTCCACGTCGCCGCAGTACGCGATCATCGCGTCGTGCGACGTCGCGGCGGCGATGATGGAGCCGCCGGGCGGGCCCGCGCTCGTCGAGGAGTCGCTGTCCGAGGCGGTCGAATTCCGGCGTGCGATGCGCAAGGTCGAGGCCGAGTTCGGCAGCGCCGACTGGTGGTTCAAGGTGTGGGGGCCGGAATATCTGCCCGAGGAGGGCATCGGCGAGCGCGAGGACTGGATACTCCGGGCCGGTGAGCGCTGGCATGGCTTCGGCAACCTCGCCGAAGGCTTCAACATGCTCGATCCGATCAAGGCCACCGTGATCACGCCGGGGCTCGATGTCGACGGTGACTTCGCCGACTGGGGCATCCCGGCCGGCATCCTCACCCGCTATCTCGCCGAGCACGGCATCATCGTCGAGAAGACCGGGCTGTACTCGTTCTTCATCATGTTTACGATCGGCATCACCAAGGGGCGCTGGAACACGCTGGTGACCGAGCTGCAGCAGTTCAAGGACGATTACGACCGCAATCAGCCGCTATGGCGCGTGATGCCGGAGTTCATCGCCAAGTACCCGCGCTACGAGAAGGTCGGCCTGAAGGACCTGTGCGCCCAGATTCATTCCTTCTACAAGACTCACGACGTCGCGCGGCTGACGACCGAGATGTACCTGTCGGACATGGTGCCGGCGATGAAGCCGACGGACGCCTTCGCGAAGATGGCCCATCGCGAGATCGAGCGCGTGCCGATCGATGCGCTGGAAGGCCGTGTCACCGCGATGCTCCTCACGCCTTATCCGCCGGGTATTCCGCTGCTGATCCCGGGAGAGCGCTTCAACGCCACGATCGTGCGCTATCTGAAGTTCGCGCGAGACTTCAACGCGCGTTTTCCGGGTTTCGAGACCGACATCCACGGACTGGTGCGCGAGGAAAGCGACGGCCACATCGGCTACCACGTCGACTGCGTCGCCTAGCGGTCTGCCGGCACGGCGTGCGCGCACGCCGTGCGCTCAGGATCGTCGCGCGTATTCGACGAAGTCGTAGTCGAACTCGTTGTCGGCGTCGGCGCTGTGCGGTTCGCGGCGCACCTCCTCGAACAGCCGCTGGTCGATGGTGGGCAGGCGCGCGTCGCCGTCGACGTCTGCCCATACCTCGGTCAGCAACAGACGGTCGGCCTGGTCCAGCAGTTGCGCGTACAGCTGAGCGCCGCCGATCACGAACACCTTTTCGGCCGTTGCGGCCGCCCGGATGGCTTCGTCCGGGCTCGCGAAGACCTCGGCGCCAGGGGCCGCATAAGCGGCGTTGCGGGTCACGACCAGATTGCGTCGCCCCGGCAGCGGCCGTC
Source organism: Rhodocyclaceae bacterium (assembly GCA_035444405.1). GTDB lineage: Bacteria > Pseudomonadota > Gammaproteobacteria > Burkholderiales > Rhodocyclaceae > DAOMOP01. Next base: position 3,008 of record DAOMOP010000082.1, on the reverse strand, counting down.
CGAGAGACTCCCAGGTCTTGCGGCCCATCACGATCGGATGGCCGCTGGTGACCGCCTTGAAATGGGCCAGGTCTGCCTTCAGACGCCAGGGCAGGCCGTTGTCGCGGCCGATGACGCCATTGCGCGCGACGGCGGCGATCATGACGAGTTCGGGCTTTTCGTTCATACCGCTACCGGTGCCTTGATGTGGGGGTGGGGATCATAGCCCGCGAGCGTGAAATCCTCGAACCGAAAGCCGAAGATGTCCTTTACGTCCGGGTTCAGCGTCATGCTCGGCAATGGGCGGGGTGTCCGCGTCAGTTGCTCTCGGGCCTGATCGACATGATTGAGATAGAGGTGGCAGTCACCGCCTGTCCACACGAAATCGCCTGCCTCGTAACCGCATACCTGCGCGACCATCAAGGTCAGCAGTGCGTATGACGCGATGTTGAACGGCACGCCGAGAAAGATGTCCGCGCTGCGCTGGTAGAGCTGGCACGAAAGCCTTCGATCTGCGACGTAGAATTGAAACAGCAGGTGACATGGGGGCAGCGCCATGCCGTCGATTTCGCCTGGATTCCAGGCCGACACGACATGGCGGCGCGAGTCCGGATTGCGCCGCAGGCCGTCGATGAGCTGGGCAATCTGGTCGATCGTTCTTCCGTCGGCTGCCTGCCAACGGCGCCATTGCTTGCCGTAGACGGGGCCCAGGTCGCCGTTCGCATCGGCCCATTCGTCCCAGATCGATACGCCGTGTTCGCGCAGATAGCGAACGTTCGTATCTCCGTGCAAAAACCACAGCAGCTCGTGAATGATCGAGCGGGTGTGGAGCTTCTTCGTGGTCAGCAGCGGGAACCCGTCGCCGAGATCGAAGCGCATCTGCCAGCCGAACACCGACAGCGTGCCCGTGCCGGTGCGATCGGTCTTGCGGTGGCCCTTGTCGAGCACGTGCTGCATCAGTTCCAGGTACTGTTTCATTTCGAGGTCTTGTCGAGCATTACCCCGCGATTCTACATCCGACCTTGTGGCGAACCTAAGCTTCATGTCTTGCCGGGTGCGTGGGCGGACAGTGCCCCAAGGACATTGTGTTACTCTTTCGGGATCGGTGCGGAGACCGTGTGCGGCTTGCGTGGGGGAGTCGTAATGAGTAAGTCCATGGGTGGGAGCCGGGAGCCGACGCCAAACGGTGAGCGACAGGGCGGGGAGGCGCCGGCCGTCGGCGCGCGGGAGCGTACCGACGGCGGCCACCGCTCGGCGGCGTCTGACGGTCGGAAGGACGTCGGTCGGGCCGACGTGGGTTGCGTGGAGGCAGCACTGGCGCTGGAGTCGATCATTGCGGGCGTTCGCGGTCTCGAGCGGACCGGGTCGCTACGGCTGCCGATGCGCTTGAAGCTGCTTGCCGAGTTTCGGGACGAGGCCCTCGCAGTCGTCGCCGCTCACGCGGCTCGAGGTGCGGATCGGTCGCGTCCGGCCTTGCGACGGACCGCTCCGACCGTGCCGCTGCTTCGCGACGCCTTTGGCGCGCTGCTCGATGCATACCAGTCGTGCGCAGCTGCTCTTCCGGGTCAGGACTCGGCCGATTTCCGCCCTGATGAAGTCGATTTTCACCTGATACGGGTGGCTGTAGAGCGAATCCGCTGGGAGCGCTTCGCACTGGGACCCGCGCACGCGCAATTGTGGCAGTGGGCAAACGATGCGGTGCGGCGATCCGAGGCTGTAGTCGACCGGGTGTTCCAGGAGAGCACGGCCTCGGCCGCGATGATTCCGCCCAATTCTGTCGCTCGGGAATATCTTCGGCTCGTCGCGCACTTCAGCGCGGGCTATGAACAGCTGAATCCCGAACTGTTTGCCATTGTCGGCGCCCTCGTGGACATACTCCTGGCCGACTTGCGCCTCGCGTCGAGCGCGGGTGGCGACAGCGTGTACGCCGTGCACCTCGACGGCGGAATGCCCCCTGTTCGCGCCCAGCGGGTACCACGCGGAAGCAATGCAGTGTGTTTCCTGTGCTGCGAACAAGCTGAGGCGCGCCTGAAATCCTTCGAGAACGAACTCGCCCGTGCCGTCGTGCCGACCGCGCTGCAGGGGTTGGGGGAGTACGACGGGCTCGTAGCCGCGGGGGTCGCGCACCTCATCCGCCAATGGCGGGCTGAACTGCCTGTCCGACAGCACCGCCGACATCCGATCGATGGTGATTTGACTGCTGTCCGCGGACTTGACGAGGTGCGTCTCGTACTGGCGGATCGAGGGGCGACTGGCAAGGGTTTCGTCGCACGTTTCACCGATGTCAGCCGTGGCGGCGTCGGCGCGATTGCGCGGGCCGAGTCGATCGACGAGCCTGTAGTCGGTGAGCTCATTGCCCTGCGTGCCGCCCCTGAAGGGGTGTGGCATCTCGGCGTCGTACGCAGGCTCTGGCGTGAGAAGCACGACATCGTTCGGCTCGGCGTCCAAACCCTGTCAATACGCCCGCGGATCGGCCGCGCAGATGATGGGCGTTCGCGTGCGGATGTACTCGTGTGCGATGAACTGCGCAGCGCCGACGTGGTTCGAATCGTCGTGCCGGCGGGTTGCCTTGCATTCGGTGCGCCGCTGTTTCTTTCGTCCGACGGCATCCTGCATGAGCTTCGCCCGCTTTCGGCCGAATCTCTCGGTGATGTTTCAGAAGTCTGGTCCTACGAGGTCCTGTAGCAAGGAGCGCCGGTTGATTGCGGCAGGTGGGTCATGAGCCCGTGCTTGCATTCGTGGCCCCGGCCGTGTCTTGCCAAGTCCGGTGCCGGTGGTCTTGCCAAGTCCGGTGCCGGTGGACTGCACCGCTCCTTCGCGTCATGCATTGACCTCGCACGAAAGGGGGAACGCGGACAAATCAAGTGCTACAACCCCGACGGCCTGATTGCACCCGGCCGCTCCCTGCATCGTGGTGCGGAGTGGCGGTTTCTCGGTAAGGTTGTACGCTCTACAAGGGCGCTCTCGGGAGGCTGTTGACAGTGTGGTGTTGGTGTTTATAATGCGCGGCTCTTTGGCGCTGCGGGGTT
>DAOMOP010000081.1:0-16250 GCA_035444405.1 Rhodocyclaceae bacterium | reverse complement strand
GCATCACGGGTCGGCGTGGACCGGACACACCGGACGGCGATCGGCGCGCACCGCCGGCAGCGCCACCCCTCGCCCGTCCCCATCGATCACCCGTGCGAAGATCGGCCGGCCGCGCGTAGCGCCGGCATGACGAGCTCGATCTCGGCGAGCGGGGTGCGCGGGCCGGGCGGCGCCACGCCCGCGTAGGCCGCGATGGCTTCCGCGGGCTGACGGCCCACCAGCTGGGCGAGATCCGCGAAACGAATGCCCTGGCGCACGAGGAACGCGATGTAGGTGTGCCGCAGCGCGGCGGGCGTCACCGTCTCGGCGTCGTCGATCCCGGCGTCGTGCGCGGCGCACAGGATTTCCGCGCGCAGATCGGCAACGGTCCACGGCAGTCCGTTGGCGTTTGCCAGCAATGGCCGGGAGGCCGGCGCCGCGCGTGCGGCCAGCGCGTGGGCGAGCAGCTGCGGCAACGGCACCCGGCGTGCCGATTCGCCGCCGACGGCAATGGTGCGCGCGTCACGGTCGACGTCCTCGGGCCGCAGCGCAATCGCTTCGTCCTCGTCCAGGCCGCACGACAGCAGCAGCATCGCCACGCACGCATCGTCGGTGGCGGCCTTCAACAGGGCCTCGACCTCCTCCGCCGAGAGCTCGCGCGCCGATGCACCCCGCGCATCGGCCAGCGCCTCGCGCGGTCGCTCGAGCACCGGCACCTCCTCGTGCGCGAGTGCGCCGGGACGCTCGGCACTGCGCAGCATGCCGCCCGGGAACGCCTGCGCCAGCACCATGGTCGGCTGCGGCGCCTGGCGGTTGAAGAGCTCGACGAACCACATCGCCAGCAGACCGAGCAAGAAGGCCGCACCGACGACGAAGCCCGCGTCGCGCCCGTACAGCGGGCGCCAGGGGCCGAGCGGCGGCGTCGCCCCTTCGAGCACGCGCAGGACGGGCTGGCGCAGCCGCTCGCTCGCCTGCAGCATCGTCAGCCGTTGCGTGCTCGCCCGCTGCAGGGCCTGCAGCTCGGTGAGCTCGTCCTGCAGCGCGCGGTACTCGTTGAAGCGAGCCGTGAATTGCTGCACGGTCTCGCGGTCCGCCGCCACCTGCGACGCGATGCGCTGCGCCGTCTCGCGCGCGCTGCGCACTTCCTCGCGCGCCTCGGCGATGGCGGCCTCGTAGCTGCGCTGGCGCTCGACCGCGATCTGTCGCTCGAGCTCCGACAGCCGCTCGGCCTCGGCCCGCAACCCGGGATCGAGTGCGATGTAGTCGGCCGTGAAACGGCGCCGCAGGTCGATGAAGCGCTCGCGGATCTGCGACGCGCGCTGCTCGAGGCTGGCGAGCGTCGGGTTGTCGCGCGCGCGCACCACCGCCCGCCCATCGGCGGCCGCCTCCTGCAGCGCGCGCAGCCGTCCCTCCGCCACCGCGACGCGCTCGTTGGCGTTGTTCAGCGACGTCGCGAGCGCCTTGACGCGCGACAGGACCTGGTTTTCCTCGCGCTCGAGCGACACGATGTCGTGCCGAGCACGAAAAGTCTCGACCGCGTCACGCTTGTCGGCAACCGCCAGCGTGAGCCTGCCGGCTTCGTCCTCGGCATCGGCGAGGAGTTGTCCCGAGCTGTCACGGTACATCGCCGCGAGGTGCTCGCGATAGGCGCCGATGTGGGCATCGAGCATCGGTGCCAGAAGCTCGGCATGATCCCCAATGGCAGTCAGTTCGACGACGTGGGTTCCGGCCACCGGTCGGACCTGCACGATCTCCTGCAACGCCGCGACCGGATCGCCGCCGGCCCCGTCGAGCCGGTGGCCATCGGTGCTCAGGCGCGTCACGGCCTGCTCGAGCACCGGTCGGCTCGTCAGCACCTGTACCTCGGTCAGGAATGGCTTGGCTGCCTCGCCCGCTTCCGGCCCGCGCTCACCGGCCGACGGGCCGGCCGCGGCCGGCGTGATCTCGATGCGCGCATCGGCCCGGTACTGCGCCGGGCGAAGGAAGTTCCACGTCAGGCCGACCGCGGCAAGCGCAACAAAGACCGACAGGAACACGATCAGACGTCTGCGGTTCGCGCGACTCGTCGGTGACCCCTGCGGCGACGCACCGAACTGCCCGTTGCCCTCAAAGAGCGCCATCCCCTGCTCTCCCGCTGCACTTTGGCGGCCGTCTCGACGGCATCGGCGCATTTGCCGCATGCGGCTGCTGCGCAGATGCTTGAAGGTTAGTTGCTCGCCGGGTCGAGCGCAAATGAGCGCTCGCCGGTTCTACCGCCTGGCGGCACCGATGCAGTCTTCGCGTGCGACCGGGTCATCGCGACCGCGTGCGGTCGTCGCTTTCGGTCAGCTCCTCGATGCACATCCTGAGCACGTCGAGATCGACCGGTTTATGGTGCACGACGATACCGCGATCGGCCATGCTGCGCATCAGGGCGGAATCGGTGTCGCCGGTGATGATGACGCCCGGCAGCTGCGCACCGAAGCGTGCCTTGAGTGCCTTGATGACGTCGAAGCCGCTCTCGTGCTCGCCCAATCGATAATCGGAGATCACGATGTCCGGTGCCCGGTCGCCGAGCCGCGCGATCAGCTCCGGCCCGCCGGCGGCCGCGACCACCTGGTGTCCGACCGCCTCGAGCGCATACGCAAGCGCGTCGCGCACGAGGCTGGTGTTCTCGACCAGCGCGATGCGGACCGGGCGGTATCGCATCGCGCCCGCCGTGCGCGTCGGCCGCATGCGGCCGGGCGGCAGCTCCAGCGCAAACATCGAGCCCTTGCCCGGCCGCGACCGCACACGCATCTCCAGCCCCAGCAGCGCCGCCGTCTTGGACACGATCGCAAGGCCGAGCCCACTGCCACTTGCGTGCTGGCGGCCGCCGAGCTGGCGGAACTCCTCGAAAATCTCGTCGAGGTTCTCCAAGGGGATGCCGATGCCGGTGTCCCACACCTCGACCCACAACTTGCCGCCGCGCCGCCGACAGCCGACCAGCACACCGCCCCGCTCGGTGTAGCGCACCGCGTTCGCGACGAGGTTTCCGAGCATGCGGCCGTAAAGCGTGGCGTCGGCATGCGCGATCAGGCCGCTCTCCCGGAAGCGCAGGCTGATGCGCTTGAGCCGCGCTTCGGGCGCATACGCGGCCTCGATGCGCGCGAACAGATCGACGACCGCGAAATCGCTGGCGCTCGGCTTGATCACGCCGGCATCGAGCTTGCTGAGGTCGAGCAGATCGGTCAGCAGTGCCCCCAGGCTGTCGACGCATTCCTTCATGCTGCGGTGCAGCGACTGGTCGGCTGCCGGCAGCTTGTGTTCGAGGACGTCCACGTACAGCCGCAATGCCGACAACGGTTGTCGCAGGTCGTGGCTGGCCGCGGCCAGGAAACGGGATTTGGCGCGGTTGGCGCGCTCGGCCTCCTCGTGCGCAAGCCGCAGCGCATCCTCGGCCTCCTTGCGCGCGGTGATGTTCTCGCAGAACAGCACGAGGCCCCCGACCTCGCCCGAGGCTGCCGACCATGGCCGAATCGCCCAGCGCACCCAGTCTGTCCGGCCATCGCGCCGCTGGAACGAATCCTCGTTGGCCTCGGCCGACTCGCCCGCCAGGCAGCGTTCGAGAATGTCCCGCCAGCGCTGCGGCACTTCGGGAAAGATGTCGAAGTGGTTGCGGCCGATCACGTCGCGCTCGGGTACGCGGAAATCCTCGAGAAAGCGCCGGCTCACGCACAGGTAGCGCAAGTCCCGATCGAACATCGCAATCGCCGCGGGCGCATTCTCGACCAACAGCCGCAGCCGCTCCTCGCTCCCGCGCAATTTCGATTCCATCCGCTTGCGCACGGTAATGTCCTCGTGCACGACGACGACGCCGCACTGCGGCGCCGGCAGCCGATGCACGTTCATCACGAACCAGCGCCCCTCGTCCGACGAATTGCACGGATATTCGAGCGTGAAGCTCGGGCGAGCGCCGCTCAACACCTCGGCGATGCCTATCCAGCCGGGAAAGTGGCCGCCGCCCGCGCTCGCGGGCAGCGCGCAGGCATCGCGATAGCTCGCGCCGACCGAATGTACAGCGAGCTCGGGCGCCCCGTTCACCGCGGCAAAATCCCGCCACGCGCGGTTGACGGCGAGGATGATGCCGTTGCCGTCGAGCACCGCGATGTTCGCCGTGAAGGCATCGAGCACGGCCAGAAAGACGTCGGCTGCCCCGGCCGCTGCTCCGGGGCGCCGGTCGGGGCCCGGACCTGACATGCCGGAGACATTCATCGCACAATCCGCCTATGCAACCGTCAAGCCTATTCTGATCGCATACTTGGTGAGCTCTGCGACGCTGTGCAGATCGAGCTTGCGCATGATGTTGCGGCGATGCACTTCGACGGTCGACGAGGCCAGGTGCAGACGCTCGCCGATTTCCGGCGAAGTCAGGCCCTCGCTGATCAACGCCAGCACCTGGCGTTCGCGCGCCGACAGCAGCGGACGGCCGCCGGCGGTCGGGCTGCGGTCGCGCAGCACATCGGTGACCGTCGCCGCGACATCGGGCGACAGATAGGTGCGACCGGCGCGCACGTTGCGGATCGCGCGCAACAGCTCGTCGCTGCCTTCGGTCTTGGTGACATAGGCACTCGCCCCCGCGTCGAGCAGCTCGAGCACGAAGTGCCGATCCGAGTATGCCGACAGGCCGACCACCTTCAGCGCGGGACACAGCTCGCGCAAGCGGCGCGTGGCTTCGACGCCGTTCATGTCGGGCATTGCGATATCGACGCAGGCGACGTCGACGGCCTTGTGGACGACCGCATCGAGCAGCTCGGCCCCGCTTTCGGCCTCGATGACCACCGCGACGTCCGGATCGGTCTCGAGCATTGCTTTGAGCGCCTCGCGGAACATCCGGTGATCATCGGCCAATGCGATACGCACCATCATGTCGTGACTTCCTTTGGTCGCTGCCCCGGCGGGTCCCATCTTACCCAACCATGGCACGCCTACCAAGCTGTCATCAAGTAGTCGACACCCGGCCATGGAGTTGCGTTCCCGACCGAGTCCCCATCGCGGGGACCGGTTGCCACCGGAGCTTCGTCGCCACGTCCCGATCACCGGCGCACACGCGCGCTGCCGCCGCTGAACTTGCGGCCACCGCAAGCGATGGATACGGCGCCTCGGCGCGGCCAGCCGTTGCGCGCAGCTTGACAATCGCGCACGTCGCGCCGAAGGTAGCAGCAGGTCCGTCGCCGTTTCGAGCGGCGACCCAAGCCACTCAGAACACGAGGAGCCCGAGATCATGGAAGCCCCGATCCACTCGATGAAGAACCTCTTCGCCCAGCTGGGACTGGCATCCGAACCGGATGCGATCGAGCGTTTCATCGCGACGCATTCACCGCTACCGGAAAGTGTGCAACTCGCCGACGCGCCGTTCTGGACGCCGGCGCAATCGGCGTTCCTGCGTGAGGAAATCCTCGAGGATGCGGACTGGGCCGAGGTGATCGACCAGCTGAACGCGAGCCTGCGCGGCTGAAGGTTCACCGATGCCCCGTCTTTGCGTCATCACCGGAGCGAGCCGCGGTCTCGGCCGCGCCACGGCGCGCAGGCTCTGTGCCGACGGGCTCCATGTCGTCGGCACCGCGCGCAACGTCGCTGCGCTCGAGCCGCTCGCCGCCGAGCTGGCCGCACGCGGGCACGCCTTCGAAGCCTGCGCGCTCGACGTCGACGACGATCGCTCGGTACAGGCGATGCGCGATCGGCTCGCGGCGCGCTTTGACCATCTCGACGTGCTGATCAACAACGCCGGCGTGTCGCTCGAGCGATATCAAAGCAGTCTGCTCGATCTGCCGCTCGACACGCTGCGCGCGACGCTCGAGACGAATCTGTTCGGGGTGCTGCGCGTGACGCAGGCACTGATGCCCATGTTGCTGCGCAGCGAGGCGGGCCGCATCGTCAATCTCGCCTCCGGCCTGGGCCAGCTCGCCGACATGCAGGCGGGCGTGCCGGCCTATCGCATCTCTAAGACCGCGGTGAATGCGGTGACGCGCATCCTGGCGGTCGAGCTGGCCGACACCGCGGTCAAGGTCAATTCGGTCTGCCCGGGCTGGTGCAGGACCGATCTCGGCGGCCCCGACGCACCACGATCAGCCGACGAAGGCGCCGACACCATCGTCTGGCTGGCGACGCTGCCGGCCGACGGACCGAGCGGCGATTTCTTCCGCGACCGCCAGCCGCTGGCATGGTAGCGCGTCGCCCGAGCGGTCGGGCATTGCAACAAGCGGGCAGGCAAGCATGGGACTTCTGAAGAACGGCAAGTGGCACACGGACTGGTACGACACCGCTTCGACGGACGGGGAATTCGTTCGCGAGGCGGCACCGTTCCGCGACTGGATCACCGCAGACGGCACGGCCGCTCCCGACGGGGCCCGCGCGTTCCCGGCGGCGAGCCGACGCTATCACCTGTACGTGTCGTATGCCTGCCCGTGGGCGCACCGCACGTTGATCCTGCGCCACCTGAAGGGCCTGGAAGCACACGTCGGTCTTTCCGTCACCGATCCCGAAATGCTCGAGCGGGGCTGGACATTTTCGGGAAATTTCGAGCTCAATCGCGATCCGTTGCACGGCGCACGACACCTTTACGAGCTCTACCAGCGCGCGCGCCCCGACCACACCGGACGGGTGACGGTGCCGGTGCTGTGGGACGTCGAACGCGACACCATCGTCAGCAACGAATCGGCCGACATCATCCGGATGTTCAATTCGGCCTTCGACGGGCTGACCGGCAACCGGCTCGATTTCTATCCCCGCGCGCACCGCGCGACGATCGATGCGCTCAACGACTACATCTACGAAAACATCAACAACGGCGTCTACCGCTGCGGTTTCGCGACGACGCAGGCCGCCTACGAGAAGGCCTTCGAGCGCCTTTTCGCCGCGCTCGACGACATCGAGGCGCGCCTGGCGGCACAGCGTTATCTGGTCGGCGACCGGCTCACCGAAGCCGACTGGCGGCTATTCACGACGCTGGTGCGCTTCGATGCCGTCTACGTCGGCCATTTCAAGTGCAACAGGCAGCGCATCGCGGATTTCCCGAACCTCTCGAACTATCTGCGTGAGCTGTACCAGCTCCCCGGCGTCGCGCAAACCGTACACTTCGACCACATCAAGCGGCACTATTATTACAGCCACCACATGATCAATCCGACCCGCATCGTTGCCTGCGGGCCGCGGCTGACCCTCGAGGCCGCGCACGACCGCGACCGCTTCGGAGCGCCCGCGCCGCTGACCCGCTGCGACTGAAGCGTTTCACGACACGCGCCCGGCGCGCCAGCGCACCGCGCGCGGCCCCGACCACGGAATCCCGATGTCCACCTCCGACACCCCCCCGTCCGAACTGCTCGTCGTCTGCCTGTGCGCCGAATGGTGTGGTGTCTGCCGCGAATATCGCAGCGCCTTCGACGGCCTCGCGCGCGAGCGGTCCGATGCGGCGTTCCACTGGATCGACGTCGAGGCCGACGCCGAGCGGGTCGGCGATCTCGAGGTCGAGAACTTTCCCACCATACTGATCCAGCGCGGTGAGTCGGTGCTGTTCTACGGCACGATGTTGCCGCAGCCGGTGCATCTGCGCCGTGCCATCGACACGCTGGCCGCGCTGAGCCCCGACGAAGCGCGCGCACGGGCGGCTGCGTGTGTGGCGGATGCGCAGTGGCAGGCCGCCGCCGCGCTCGGCTGCCTGCTGCTCGAGGACGCGCAGCGCGACCGGACCTGAGCACTGTCGACCGGCTCGGGCGCACCGATCACGGCCGGGCCGCCCCGTACGTGCGCGCGGAGTGGCCCGATCGCCTGCAGAGCCGCGTGCGACGTCCTAAAATGAGTGTGCAGGCGACTATGGGGGTCGCTTCAGGGAGGATCGGCGGACCGCTGCGGCGGCCGCGAACACGGGGCGAGAACAACAGCAGCAAACGCCCGGAGCGACACACCGGGAGAATGACCATGGCAATCGCATCAAAGGTACAGGACTACATGAATCAACGCGGTCTGCGCTACGACGTGCTGACGCATCCGCATTCCCACAACAGCATGGAGACGGCCCAGCTCGCGCACATTCCGGGCAAGTGCCTCGCCAAGACGGTGGTGCTCGAGGACGAGAACAACGGCTACCTGATGGCCGTGCTGCCGTCGACCCACCACGTACAGCTTGGCCGCCTGAGCAAGACGCTGAACTGCAAGCTGCGACTCGCCACCGAGGACGAGATCGCCAGACTGTTCGAGGACTGCGAGCTCGGCGCGATCCCGCCGGTCGGCGCGGCCTATGGCATGCGCATGATCGTCGACGACAGCCTGGCCGACTATCCCGAGATCTACTTCGAGGGGGGCGACCACGAGCAGCTCATCCAGATGAGCCGCGACGACTTCATGGCGATGATGGAGCGCGCCGATCACATGCACTTCGGCGAGCATCAATGGCGGCATCACTGAGCGGTGCGCAGCTCATGCCCACGTCGGTCGCGCACCGAGCGGGCCTGTCCGGCCCGCTCGGTGTCGCGCCCACGGGCCCGGTGTGTCATCCCGGCGTCGCGACGCGATGTGGCCGGGCGCCAGTCGCGGCGGCCGTCACGTTGCGGTAGCAAGCGGTTCTGACGTTCGGCGCGTTCACCACGCCCTTCCCAGCCGCGACTCGGCCGCGCCAACGCGGCGCCCTCGCTGCGCCACACCGGGTGCCGCAGCTCGCGTCGGTCGGGTTCGGCCGAGCGTGGATTGTGCGCCCTCGGCGCGTCGCCGTCCTTCATGTGTGGCGTCCCCCTGAATTCCTGCTGCCGGTGCGAACGCTGACTGCGCCACGACGGCGGCGGCGTCGCATCGCGGCGCCGAGGCGCGCGGCCGTGACGCTCGAATGCCGGCACGCGCGTCGTCAGCTGCGCGCCACGCATTGCGCGCAGCGGCTCGCGCAGCCCACTGCGCGCGATCCGGCGAGCGTGCACGAGCGTATCGAGCGGCACGACCGTGACGGCGTCGCGGTGATCGCGGAAAGCGAAGCGTGCCCGTTGCGGGTCGCGCACGGTGCGCACCACCTCGGTGACATTCGTGACGTGGGCGACGTTGACCTTGTGCACGAAGCGCGGGCTCGCGTGAAAGCGCGGCACGAACACGTCGCGCGGACCGAGCGGAAACCATCCGATGGCCGGTGCATGGCCGAACGAGAAGCGGATGCTCCAGCCCGGTGAGCCGATCCACATCACCAGAGCCGGCGCATAGACCGGCCGCGCCGTGTACGCTCCCGGCACCCATGCCCAGCGCGATCCGATGTTCGCCCAGCGGCCGTAGTGGAACGGTGCGAAGCCCCACGGCGCCTCGTCCAGCCAGGTCCAGCCCCACGGCTCGACCCAGACCCAGCGGCCGTCACGATAAGGGGCCCAGCCGACCGGCACGTGGTGCGGATACCAGACCGCGCCGTGGCTGCCCGCCTCGCGCCACTCGCCGTAGGCAGCGAGGTCCTCGGCGCCGGTCATCTGCGGCGACACATGGCGCGGTGCCCCGAGGGCATCGTCGCGGCGGTCACGCGCCAGCACCCAGGCTGCGAAGTCGTCATGCGGCACGGCGCCGGTGCGATAGTGCGTTGCACCGGCACGCCAGATCGTGGCCTGTTCGCGCGGCGCGACGTCGATTCGCATGTCATCGGCAACGAACGCGATGCGGCCGTGCTCGGCCGCGAGCATCGTCGTCGCGTGTGCGTAGTCGACCCGGTAACGCCCCGGCTCATGCGCGAGCACGCGGCCGTCACGGGTGTCGATGACGACCCGATCGGCGGCGTCGTCGCTGCGCAGTCGCAGCGCGACGCTGCCGTGCTCGAGCCACACGACGAAGGCCTGATCGTCGAGCCGTTCGATGCGCACCTCCGTGTCGTGGTCGAGGCGCAGCGCCGTCGATCCGACCCGCAGCTCGGCGCGCCCATCGGCACCGGTCGCAAGACCGTCACCGCTCGTGAGCGGCCAGTTGACGACGGCCTCCTCCCACTGGCCGAGCGTCGCGTTGTGCACCGTGACGCCGCCTTCGGCGTGAGCGAGCCGCCCCACGCGTGCCGGTGGATCGACGACGACCGCGGCGCCGGCGCCGCAGGCGAACCATAGCGCCATCATGATCGACAGCTGCAGGATGCGCGAAAGCATGACAGCGACTCCTTCCGGTACGGTCGCAGCCCCCCTGTCGCAGGGCGAGCTCGCCGCGCACCGGCGGGCGGCCGCAGCGGCGGCGGCCGAGGCTTCGAACTCCCTGAAGATTCAACGCCGCGATGCGACGCCTCGATGACGCCCGCACATCTGCATTCAATTGCGGCGGGCAGCCGTGGGCGGGCCGTCGGGACCGGGGCCGTCGATCGGCGCAGCCGATCGGGGGCTGCGGCCCGGGCACGCAGCTGTCGGCCGGCGCTTTCGTTTGCTATACAAGAGGACCGCGGCCGCGCGAAGGTTCGCCGCGGCGCACCGAGCGCATCCGGCCGCGGTTCCGACCGGGCTGCAGATGCGCCCGCGCTGCCGCAAACCTTGCGCAGCCGCCCGCACCGGCCCGACTCACCCCCACCCCCACTTCAACTTCGACAGGAGATGGCAGATGTCACTTCACATTGGCGACGAGGCCCCCGATTTCACGGCCGAAACCACGCAGGGCGCGATCCGCTTCCATGAATGGATCGGCGACGGCTGGGCCATCCTGTTCTCGCACCCGAAGGATTTCACGCCCGTATGCACCACCGAGCTCGGCTACATGGCGCGGCTCAAGCCCGAGTTCGACAAGCGCAACTGCAAGATCATCGGCTTGAGCGTCGACTCGGTCGAGGACCATGTCCGATGGTCCAAGGACATCGAGGAGACGCAGGGCCAGGCACCGAACTATCCGATGATCGGCGACCACGACCTGAAGGTCGCCAAGCTCTACGACATGCTGCACCCGAACGCCAGCGGCAGCGCCGAGGGCCGTACCGCGGCCGACAACCAGACCGTCCGCTCGGTATTCGTGATCGGTCCGGACAAGAAGATCAAGGCGATGCTCACCTATCCGATGAGCTCCGGGCGCAATTTCGACGAAGTGCTGCGCCTGCTCGACTCGGTCCAGCTGACCGCACGGCACAAGGTCGCCACGCCGGTGAACTGGAAGCAGGGCGAAGACGTGATCATCGTGCCGGCCGTTTCCGACGCCGAGGCCAAGGAGAAATTCCCCGACGGATGGAAGGCTCCCAAGCCTTACCTGCGCATCGTGCCGCAGCCCCGCTGAGCATCGAACGCGCCGCGCGGGTGGCCCCCACCGATGCGCGGTGATTCCGACACCGTGACCGCAGCCACCGTCACCCTGCCCGATCGGATGCCGAATCCCGCTACGTGACGCCCCACCGAGGAGAACCTGTCATGCTCCGCTCATTTGCCCGACACTCGTGCAGACCACTGGCCGCGGCACTGTTGGCCGCGACGTTGGCGGTCGCAGCGCCGGCCTTCGCCGGCTCGACGCCCGCTCCCGAAGGCGTCGAGCTGTACTTCATCACTCCGACCGACGGCGCCACCGTAAGCAGTCCCGTGGCGGTGCGTTTCGGTCTGCGCGGCATGGGCGTCGCCCCGGCGGGTGTCGAAGCCCCGCGCACCGGCCACCATCACCTGATCGTCAACGCTCCGCTGCCGCCGATGGACCAACCGGTGCCGGCCGGCGAGCAGCACATCCACTTCGGCGCCGGGCAGACCGAAACGCGCGTCGATCTGCCACCGGGCAAACACGAGCTGCAGCTTCTGCTCGGCGATCACCTGCACGTTCCACACGACCCGCCGGTCGTGTCGGAGCGCATCACCATCACGGTCGAGTAGTCGGCTCGTCGTGCGTGGTCGCCTCGCCGGTGCCCGGACCGGCCGATTCGGGCGCCGCCGGGGCGTCGTCGTGCGCGCTCCGATTCCGCTCTCCCCCTGCCGCACGCGTCTCGTCCGCGCCTGGTCCGGATTCGCTCTCGGCCTCGTCATCGTCGCCGCCGTTGCGATCGCGCCCACGCAGCACCTTGTGGAGTTTGCGCGTATAGAGCGCAGCCTTGGTCACCTGGTCGAGAATGCGGCGGATGTCCGACAGCTCGTCTAGCCGCGCGACCATGTGGCGCACCGGTATCGTGCCGACCGTGCCCGCGAACAGCAGGCGGCGCTTGAGGTCCTGGTAGGCCTCCTCGCAGGCCTTTTGCGCCTTGCGCAGCGCCTTCGGCCGAAAGTCCTCGCGCCCGGCATCGGCACCGTCGATCAGCACGCTCGCGCTCCGCTTGAAGTCCGCGATCGCCGCGGCGAGCGCGGCATCACCGATGTCGGCCTGGCGAGTGCGATGGATGCGACTGATCTCGAGCGCCCGGGTCAGCACGTCGTCGTAGTACTGGGTCACCCGTACGCCGTTGGCGAAAGCGTCGGCGATGGCCTCCGAGATGTCGTTGCTACGGGCGACGCGGTTGCTGAAGTGCCCGACCGCGAGTGCCAGCTGGTCCACGGTGGCACGATCCTTCTCCAGCCATTCGTGTGACGACCCTTCCGCGCTGATCGCGCCCTGCGCGGCACGCCGCGCGATGTCGCCGATGCGCGCGAGCTCCTTGTCCAGCGCCTCGAGCGCGAGAATGGGCGTGCCGGCGACGTTCGCGTCGAGAAAGCGCGGCCGCGCCTCGTCGATGTCGGCGGTCGCGAACAGGCGTTGCAGGCCACGCACCAGCCACGGCGTGATCGGCCACATGATGGCGGTGCCGGTGAGTTTGGTAGCCGTATGGAACACCGCCAGCACCGTCGCCGGAGTCGCATCGAGGCCGACACTGCGCGCCACCCAGGTACTGACCGCGAGCAGCAACGGCAGGATCGCGAACGCCGCGACGCCGGTCACGCCGTTGATGATGGTCAGCGCCAGTGCCACGCGCTTGGCATTGGAGGTGGCGCCGATCACCGCGAACAGCGCGGTCGAAGTCGTTCCGATGTTCGCGCCGATCACCATCGCCGCAGCCGCCGAAAGCGGAATCATGCCACTGCTGGCGGCCGTCAGCGTCACGGCCAGGGCCGCGCTCGACGCGTTCATCAGCACCGTCAACACGATGCCGATCACGACGAACACGAGCAGACTTGCGATGGTGCCGTCGGCGAGCCGATCGAGCGCGAAAAGATCCTCGACATCGACGAAGGTGTCGCGCAGTACGCCGATGCCGAGAAAGAAGACGCCGAAGCCGGTCAGCGCGTCGCCGAACGCGCCGCGGCGCGTGCCGCGGCTGCTCACGCGCAGCGCCATCCCCAGCGCGATCGCAGGCAGCGCGAACGACTGCACATCGACCTTCAGACCGACCAGCGCGACGAGCCAGCTGGTCGCGGTCGTGCCGATGTTGCTGCCTATGATCACGCCGACCGACTGGAACAGGCTCATCAGCCCCGCGTTGACGAAGCCGATGCTGGCGATGATCACCGCGGTCGAGGACTGCACCATCGCCGTGATCAGCATGCCCGACAGAATGCCCCGACCGGTCGTCGCCGTGCCGCGCGCGAGCATGCCCCTCAGGGCATCACCGGCAGCCACCTTCAAGCCGTCGGTCATCAGCCGCATGCCGAGCAGAAAAAGACCCACGCCGCCGAAGAAGGTCAGGATCATCGCGATCGACATGACTTCATTCCATCCACTCGGTAGCCCGCCTCCTCACCGTGCGCGCCGAAACGTCGGCATGCGTTGCGGACGATGGGCCGCACCTGACGATCGTCAGCCAGCAGGCGCTCGCGAACACACATCGCCCGAGCGCCCGTGCCGCCCGAGCAGCGACGTTCCAAGCGGCAATTGCCCTTGCGCCCACAAATCGCTACCCTGCGCGGCGCGCCCCGTACATCCCGACGACCAGCCCGACACGACAGCCCATGCCCCGCATCACCATCGACGTTCCGCCCACGCTCGCGTTCTCGACCGAACTGCAGGTCTATGTCGGCCATATCAACGAGGCCGGCCACGTCGACAACGCACAGCTGCTGACCCTCGTCTCGGAGGCGCGCCAGCGCTTTTTCCAGTCGCTCGGCTACACGCAGACCGACGTCGAAGGGGTCGGCATCGTCATCGCCGACGCGGCAATCCAGTATCTTTCCGAAGCCGTCCACGGCGAGACGCTGGTCATCGCCATGGGCGCGCACGAATTCAACAAGTACGGCTGCGATCTCGTCTATCGCATCCGCGACAAGGCGAGCGGCCGCGACGTGGCGCGCGGCAAGACGGGCATCGTGTTCTTCGACTACGCGCGACGCAAGATCGCCCCGCTGCCGCAGGCATTCCACGACAAGGCCGCCGCGACCGCAGGCTGACCGGCTGCCGCCGCCCCGGCGTCAATCGATCCGGCGCCGCGGCCCGGCCGCTCAGGGGCGCTCGAGCCGCAGGATGCGCCCTTCGCTCTCGTCGAGCAGGTAAAGCCTGCCGTCCGGGCCCTGGCGCACGTCGCGGATGCGGCTTCCGAGCGCCCCGAGCAGGCGCTCCTCGCCGACGACAGCATCGCCGTCGAGCGTCAGGCGCACCAGCAGCCGCCCGGCCAGAGCGCCGACGAAGAGGCTTCCGCGCCATTCCGGGAACTCGTCGCCGGTATAGAACGCCATGCCCGATGGCGCGATCGACGGCACCCAGTGATGCACCGGCCCTTCGACATCGGCGCGCTCGGTCCCCTCGCCGATGCGTGCACCGCTCACGTACTCGCGGCCGTAGGTGATCACCGGCCAGCCGTAGTTCGCTCCGGCCTTGCCGACATTGACCTCGTCGCCGCCTTGCGGTCCGTGCTCGTGCGTCCACAACACACCGGTCCGCGGATGCAGCGCCGCGCCCTGCACGTTGCGATGCCCGTAGGACCAGATCTCGGGCAGCGCCTCGTCGCGCATCACGAACGGATTGTCGGCCGGCACGCTGCCGTCGGTGTTGATCCGCACGACCTTGCCCAGATGATTGTCGAGCTGTTGCGCGCGATCGCGATGGAAGAAGCGGTCTCCGAGCGTCACGAACAGCGCGCCGTCGGTGCCGAAGACGAGCCGCGAGCCCCAGTGGTGGCGCCCGGACGGATCCTCGCTCTGCGCGAACACGGGCTTCAGGTCGGTAAGCCGCAGCGCATCGACGTCGAGCACGGCGCTCGCGACCGCCGTGCGCGCACCGCGCGCGGTCGGCTGCGCGTACGAGAAATAGATGCGCCGGTCCTGGGCGAAATCCGGGCCGACGACGACATCGAGCAAGCCGCCCTGCCCTTGCGCGTGGACCGCGGGCACACCGTCCAGCGGCGCCGACACGCGGCCGTCCGGCGACACCACGCGCATGCGTCCCGGCCGTTCGGTCACGAGCAGGTGTCCATCGGGCAGGAAGGCGAGCCCCCAGGGAATCTCGAAACCGTCGGCCACGGTGACCACGCGTATCGGTCCGAGCTGCGATTCGGCCACGACGTCGGCGCGGAGCGCGCCGGCGAGCATCATCGACGCGAACAGCACGGCAACGAGCCCGGTACGGGCAACGGCACGAAACGACATCATCGAAACACCTCCCGAAAGTTCGACTGCATCCGGAGCGGAGCACGTTACGGCGCGCCGTCGCCGCACCCGCCCCCGTGCAAAGCGGCATTCCCGATTGAGGGACAACGGCGCGCCGGTTGCGGTTCGACAGGGTGTGCACCCGGGTCACCGCAGAGGCCCCACCGGACCCTGCGAACGAGGCGAGCGCTCCGGTGCGGACGCGGGCCGCCAGGCGACACGGCGCCACGCGTGTACGCGCGATATCCCCTCAGCAAACGTGCCCATTTCGGTTAGACTCTGCACGATTCAAACCGAAGTCGGCACGATGTTGCTGGAAATCCGGCGTTCGCGTGCCGGATTTTCGCAAGTGCTTCCGAACAAGCGGACCGGACCCGGGCCAGGCGCCCGGCGGTCGACGAGGAATCGAGCGGATGGAACGCAAGGAGTTTACCAAGCCCCTGCATGTGACCACGTGGATGGGCGTTTTCCTGGCACTGGTGGCCGCACTGGCGGCGGCGCTGGTACCGCAGCTCAAGCACGCCTTCATGGCCAATGTCGAGTTCAACAGCGTCATCCTGTTCGTGCTCGCGATCGGCATCGCCGTCAACCTGCGCCAGGTCTGGCGCCTGCAGCGCGAAGTGGTGTGGATCGAGAGTTTCTACCGGGCCGACCCCGATCAGCCGCAAATCGTGCGTCCGGTGCTGCTCGCGCCGATGTCGCGCGTGCTCTCCAGCCGCGAGCGGGGCAAGCTGCACCTCACGCCCGCGTCGATGCGCTCGATCCTCGACAGCGTGCAGATCCGCCTCGAGGAGCAGCGCGACCTGTCGCGCTACC
>DAOMOP010000080.1:8369-16279 GCA_035444405.1 Rhodocyclaceae bacterium | reverse complement strand
CAGGCGATGCGGCGTTCGGCGAGCTCGCGGGTCGCCGCGTCGCGATCGCTCGCCGCGTGAATGTCCAGCGCTTCGAGCAGCGCGAACGGGCTCACGCGGGTGTCGAAGTCGTGGCGTCCCTGGATCAGCACCGGCACGCCCTCGCGTGCGAGCAGCAGCGCCACCAGCGGCATCAGGTTGGCCTGCCGGCGCGCGCCGTTGTAGGTCGGCAGCACGACGCAGCGCGGCCCGGGTGGCACCGTGACCTGTCGGCAGCGCGCGTCCATCGCGCGCTTGAAGCCGAGCAGCTCGTCGAGCGATTCGCTCTTGATGCGCAGCGCGATGACGATCGCGCCGAGCTCGAGCTCGGGCACCTTGCCGTCGAGCATGTCGCCGAACAGCGCTTCGGCCCGGGCGGCGTCGATCGACTTCGAACCCTTGGCGCCGCGGCCGATTTCCTTGATGATTGAGGCGTAGTCCATGGCGCGATTATCCATGTCCGCGCCGGTTTCGACCACACGACAAATACGACGGGAGACGACAGCGAATGGAAACGGGATTCATCGGACTGGGCCTGATGGGCCGTCCCATGGCCTTGAACCTGCTGAAGGCGGGCCACCGCGTGCACGTGTGGAGCCGCCGTCGCGAATCGATGCAGCCGCTCCTCGATGCCGGTGCCGGCGACTGCGCGAGCGCGGCCGAGGTCGCGCGGCACAGCGACGTCGTGATCAGCATGGTCGCCGATGCGCCCGATGTCGAGGCCGTCGCGCTCGGCCCCGACGGGGTCGCCGACGGGGCGCGCGACGGCCTGATCTTCGTCGACATGAGCACCATCGCGCCGGCCGCCGCGCAGTCGATCGCGGCGCGGCTCGCCGAGCGCGGCGTGACGATGCTCGATGCGCCGGTGTCGGGCGGCGAGGCCGGCGCGATCGAGGCGACGCTGACCATCATGGTCGGCGGCGACGCCGCCGCCTTCGAGCGCGTGCGCCCGCTCTTCGAGGCGATGGGGCGCACCGTGTCGCGGATCGGCGCCTCGGGCGCCGGCCAGGTCGCCAAGGCGTGCAACCAGATCCTCACCGGCGTCGGCGTCGCGGCGGTCGCCGAGGCGCTCAACTTCGCGCGCAGGAGCGGCGTCGACGCGGCGCGCGTGCGCGAGGCTCTGCTCGGCGGCTTCGCGTACTCGCGCGTGCTCGAGAACCACGGCCAGCGCATGCTCGAGCGCAACTTCAGGCCGGGCTTCAAGGCGTGGATGCACCAGAAGGACATGCGCATCGTGCTCGAGGAGGCGCACCGCCTCGGGCTGGCGCTGCCGTCGGCGGCGGCGACCGCGCAGATGTTCAACGCGATGGTCGGCAGCGGGCTCGGCGAGGAGGACTCGGTCGCGATGCTCAAGCTGCTCGAGCGCATGAGCGGGGAGTGAGGCGATGCGGGTCGGATTCGTCGGACTGGGCGTGATGGGGCGCCCGATGGCCGGGCACCTGTTGCGCGCCGGCCACGAGCTGGCGGTGTGGTCGCGGCGGCCCGAATCGTCGGCGCCGCTGGCCGCGGCCGGTGCGCTGCTGTGCGGCTCGCCGGCGGAGCTCGCCGCGCGCAGCGAGGTGGTGATCTCGATCGTGACGACGAGCCGCGACGTCGAGGCACTCGCGTTCGGCCCGCGCGGGCTCGCCGAGGGTTTCGTCGCCGGCAGCGTGCATGTCGACATGAGCACGATCGCACCGCGCACGGCGCGCAGCGCCGCTGCGCGCTACGCGCCGCTCGGCGTGGGCTGGCTCGATGCGCCGGTGTCGGGCGGCGAGCAGGCCGCGCGCGAGGCCGCGCTCGCGATCATGGTCGGCGGCGCGCGTGCGACGCTCGACTGGGTGCGGCCGCTGCTCGAGTGCCTGGGGCAGCGCATCGTGCATGTCGGTGAAGAGGCCGGTGCCGGCCAGGTCGCCAAGGCGTGCAACCAGATGGTGATGGTGTCGACGATCCAGGCGTGCGCCGAGGCGATGCTGCTCGCGCGTGCGCACGGCGTCGACCTCGAGGCGCTGCGTGGTGCGCTGATGGGCGGTTCGGCGGCATCGAGGATGCTCGAGCTGATGGGCGGCCGCATGGTGCGGCGCGACTTCGGCAACGGCATCCAGGCACGCCTGCACCACAAGGACTTCGGCATCGCGCTCGACGAGGCGGTGAGCCTGGGGGTTCCGCTGCCGGTGGCAGTACAGGTGTGGCAGCAGCTCAATGCGCTGATGGGGCACGGCTGGGGGCGCGAGGATACGTCGAGCCTGCTGCGCGTGCTCGAGGCGGCCACCGGACGCGCGGCGGACTGACCGGCGCGTCGGCCGCGTCGTGATCTACCGGCCGCTGTGCTGCGGCGTGCCGTACCAGCGGAAGCGCTCGACGACCTCGCTCATCTCGGCCGCCGACAACAGCACCGGCGGGCCGAGCTGCAGCGTGCGCCAGTACTGCTCGCACAAGGCCTCGAACTCGATCGCGAGCGCGAGCGCATGGGCGAGGTCGCGCCCGAACACCAGCATGCCGTGGTTCGCGATCAGGCAGGCGCAGCGCTCGGCCAGTGCATCGGCGACGTGGTCGGCGAGCGCCTGGGTGCCGAAGGTCGCATAGCGCGTGCAGCGTATCGTGCTGCCGCCAAAGCGCGCGATCATGTAGTGGAAGGGCGGGATCGCCAGCCGCTGGCAGGCCAGCGCGGTCGCCGCTGGCGCATGGGTGTGCACGATCGCGCCGGCTTCGCGCCGCCGGGCATAGACGTCGGCATGCATGCGCCACTCGCTCGACGGCGCGAACGGCCCGCTCGCGCTGCCGTCGTGCGCGACGAAGACCATGTCCGCGGGCGTGCACGCCTCGGGCGCCATGCCGCTCGGCGTGATCAGCATGCCGTCGTCGGTGCGCACGCTGGCATTGCCGGCGGTGCCGGTATTGAGGCGCGCGGCGCTCATCGCGCGGGCGGTGGCGACGAGCGCCGCGCGCAGGGCTTGGGCCGGTGCCGCGGCGTGAGTCATCGCGCCACTGCGCTCAGGCGATCCGGCGTGCAGATGCCGAACTCGGTGATGATGCCGGTGATCAGGCGCGCCGGGGTCACGTCGAAGGCCGGATTGGCCGCGGCCGTGCCTTCCGGCGCGAGGCTGAGGCTGTGCAGCGCACCATCGCGGCCCATCCCGAGCACCGCGCGCACTTCGGCGCCGCCGCGGTCCTCGATCGGGATCGCGGCGCCGTCCGGGCAGGCGAGATCGACGGTCGAGAACGGCGCGGCGATGTAGAACGGCACGCCGGCGTCGCGTGCGGCGAGCGCCTTCAGGTAGGTGCCGACCTTGTTCGCGGTGTCGCCGTTGGCGGCCACGCGGTCGGCGCCGGTGATCACGAGGTCGACCTCGCCGCGCGCGAGCAGGATGCCGGCGGCGTTGTCGGCGATCAGCGTGTGCGCGACGCCGGCCTCGCGCAGCTCCCACGCGGTCAGCAGCCCCTGGTTGCGCGGGCGCGTCTCGCTGACCCACACGTGCACGTCGAGGCCGCGCGCGACCGCCTCGTACACCGGCGCGAGCGCCGTTCCGGAGCCCAGCGTCGCGACCCAGCCGGCGTTGCAGTGGGTCATCACGCGCACCGGTCCGTCGCGCCGGTCGGCGACGGCCTCGAGCAGCGCGACGCCGAAGCGGCCGATTGCGGCGCAGGTGTCATGGTCGTCACGGCCGATCGCCTCGGCCTCGGCCCACGCGGCGGCGTGCCTGTCGTCTTCGGCGAGCGGCGCGAGGCGCGCGCGCATGCGCGCGAGCGCCCAGTGCAGGTTCACCGCGGTCGGGCGTGTCGCGGCCAGCGTCGCGAGCGCATCGGCGAGCCGCGCGTCGCTCGCGTCGTCGCGCAGCGCGATCGCGACGCCGAAGGCCGCCGTCGCACCGATCAGCGGCGCGCCGCGCACCTGCATGGTGCGGATCGCCGCGGCGACCTCTTCGAGGCTGACGAGCCGGCGCGTCTCGCAGCGGTGCGGCAGCAGCGTCTGGTCCAGGATGACGGCGTCGTCGCCGTCGCGGCGCAGGGTGGGGATGGGTTGTTCGAAGCTCATGCCCGGCATTTTAACGACAAAGTCAACGCCGGGTTCATGCAACCGGCCATGGACGAGGGTTCAGCCTTTGCAACTTGCGTCGGCCGCTGCGTAACTGTCCGCAGCGGTCGGTTGATCGGTTGCGGCCCAGCCCGGAAGAGCAGGCTTCCCGCGTGGCCCCGGCTCACCGCGCTCGCAGTGGCGAAGCAAGGCGCTCAGGCGGGTGACGTCGCGATCTCGAAGCCTACGACGCTGCGTCGCTCGCGGCTGAACTCGACGCCGATCATGTGCACCGGCTCGCCGCTGCCACGGTAGCGGTCCGCGTAGCCCCGGGCCTTGATCTGTTCGAGCGCCCCGCCGTCCGGTTCGAGCTCCACAACCTTGAACTCGAACAGGTACACCTGCCCGTTCAAGCGCACCGCCATGTCCAGCCGCCCGGCATTGCTCGATTCTTCCGGCACGATGTCCAGCCCCAGGCTGGCAAAGTAGGCGTAGAACACGCTGGCGTAGTAGCCCTCGTACTGGGCGATGGGGTTGTTGCGGAACCAGTCGTGCGGGATGCTGGCGAAGAAGGCGGTGAAGAGTCGCTCCATGCCGGCAAAGTCGTTGGCCAGCAGCAGCTCGTAGAGCCGCCCGGAGCGGTCCAGCACCGGCCCCGGCTCGGGTGAGAGGCGGCGCAGCAGGGCATCGGTCAGGCTGGCCCGCACCTCCAGGTTGGGGTAGCGCAAGCGGTATCGCGGCATCACCCCGATGCGCTGTACCGAATCGATGGTCAGATAACCGGTCTGGAAGAGCAGCGCCTCGGTGGCGATGTCGCCCACCTCGAAGGCGGAGAGCAGGGCTTCGGTGGCCTGCAGCCGCTCCAGGTCGGGCAGGAAGGTCCTGCGCTCGGTGAGCACGTCGATCAGGAAGGTCGGGGTGCCGGTCTCGAACCAGTAGGGGCGGAATTCGCGGCTGTCGAACAGCAGCAGCAGGTCGAAGGGGTTGTAGACCGACTCGCCGGTCCAGTTGTAGCCGTTGTACCAGCGCCGGATCTGCTCGCGGTCCAGGTCCGCAAGCTCAGGGGCGAACACCGTATCCACATCCGCATCGGTATAGCCACAGATGGACGAGAAGCGCTTGTCCACCGTGATGTCCTTGAGGTTGTTCAACCCGGAGAACAGACTCACCTTGCTGAACTTGCTCACCCCCGTGAGCATGGCGAACTTGATGTGCGCATCCTGCCCCTTGATCACCGAGTACAGGTCGCGTAGCCCATCGCGCATCTGGCTGGCGATGTCCGGGCGGGTGAGGTTGTCGAGGATGGGCTTGTCGTATTCGTCGGCCAGGATCACCACCCGCTGTCCGAACGCACGCTCGGCCCGCTCGATCAGGGTGCTGAAGCGGTTGTGGATGGAACCGGATGGGAGCACGCCCAAGCCAAGGCGCTCGGCATTGTGCGCCAGCACGAAATCGATACGCTCTTCGAGTTCGGCCCGCTCCTGCAGCAGTCCTTCGGCAAAGCTGATCCGGATCACGGGAGACCTGACCGACCAGTCCCACCGGTCGTGGCAATACAGTCCGCGGAACAGCGCTTCGTTGCCCTCAAACAGCTCGGCCAGAGTGTCGATGAACAGGCTCTTGCCGAAGCGGCGCGGGCGCGACAGGAAGTAGTGCGTGCCTTCGTCGATCAGGCGTAGCGCCAGCGCGGTCTTGTCGACATAGTAGTAGTCGTCCTCGCGGATCTTGGCGAAGGTCTGGATGCCGATCGGCAGTTTTTTGCGGTGCATTAGGTTCGCCGTAGCAGGCTGCGGTTGCCCACGATTGTAGGCGTGCAGGCCACAAACAACCAGAACGCCTGATTCGCGTCCGCGCCGCGTCGTCGACAAGCGCGACGGCTTGTGGGTCACCGGTTCGAAACCCGGGCGCCTGAATGCCGCGCCGTTTCGCCGCCACGCTCGCTCTGCGACAATACCGGGGTCGTCCGCATACCGAGTCGAATCCGATGCCGAGCTTTCCCGCCCCGCTGTCGTCGCGCCTGCCCGCCGTCGGCACCACCATCTTCGCCGTGATGTCGCGCCTCGCGCAGCAGTGCAATGCGATCAACCTCGCACAGGGTTTTCCCGACTTCAACGCCGAGGATTTCCTGTTCGAGCGCGTCGCGCACTGGATGCGCGCCGGCCACAACCAGTATGCGCCGATGGGCGGGGCCGCGCCGCTGCGCGAGGCGATCGTCCGCAAGGTGGCCGGGCTGTACGGGACGCACTACGACCCCGACACCGAGGTCACCGTCACCGCCGGCGCGACGCAGGCCTTGTTCACGGCCGTGTGCGCGCTCGTGCATCCCGGCGACGAGGTGATCGTGTTCGAGCCGGTGTACGACTCCTATGCGCCGGCGATCGAGCTGCAGGGCGGGGTGGTCGTGCGCATGCAGCTCGCCGCGCCGGACTACCGCCCCGACTGGGACGCCGTCGCCGCGGCGATCACGCCGCGCACGCGAATGATCATGATCAACTCGCCGCACAATCCGACCGCGACGGTGTGGACGGACGAGGATCTCGCCCGCCTGGCGGCGCTGACCCGCGACACCGGCATCGTCGTCGTGTCCGACGAGGTGTACGAGCACATCGTCTTCGACGGCGCCGGGCATGCGAGCTGTGCCGGCAACGCGGAGCTGGCCGCGCGCAGCCTGATCGTGTCGAGCTTCGGCAAGACCTACCACATCACCGGATGGAAGATCGGCTACGTCGTCGGCCCGCGCGAGCTGATGGCCGAGTTCCGCAAGGTGCATCAATTCAACGTGTTCACCGTCAACACGCCGATGCAGTATGCGCTGGCCGACTACATGGCCGAACCGGCGCGCCACCTCGGGCTGGCCGGCTTCTACCAGGCCAAGCGCGACTTCTTCCGCGCGCAGATGGCCGGCTCGCGCTTCGAGCTGCTGCCCTCGCACGGCACCTACTTCCAGCTCGCCCGCTATGCGGCGATTTCCGACGAGCCCGACATGGCCTTCGTCGAACGCCTCACACGCGACGTCGGGGTTGCCGCGATCCCGGTGTCGGCCTTCTTCGCCGATGCGCGCGACGAGCGCGTGATCCGCTTCTGCTTCGCCAAGAGCGAGGCGATGCTCGCCGCCGCCTGTGCGCGGCTGCGCGACGTGTGAATCGGACGGCATGATAGACTGCCGCCCAGATATGTCCGTTTGCTACCCGACGGCCCCGACGTGCGCAACCTGCTGATCTTCATCCTCGCTCTGATCGTGATCTGGTGGGCGCGCCGGGCGCTGCACCGGCTGCAGCAGGGCGGCACGCGCGGGGCGGCACGCACGCGCAGGCCCGACGAAGCGGATCCCGCGCAGCCCGAATCCATGCGCGCGTGCGCGCACTGCGGCCTGCACGTGCCCGAGAGCGAGGGGGTGCGTGAAGGCGATGCCTTCTTCTGTTGCGACGAACACCGCCGGCTCGGCGCACGGCGCCAAGACGCACCATGACGCTCCCGGAGCTCGACCGGTCGCGTCTCGTCCCGCTGCGCTACTTCAACCTGCTGCGCCTGATCGTTGCCGGCCTGTTCCTGGTCGCCGGCCGCGAGCTCAATCTCGGTCGCGAGGCCCCCGGGCTGTTCCTGAGCGTCACGCTTGCCTATCTGGCGGCGGTGCTGGCGCTGGGATTTCCCGATGCGCTGCGCCGGCTCGGTCTCCAGCGTCCCGCTACAGGTCACGATCGACATCGCAGTGCTGTCCGCGATCATGTGGGTGAGCGGCGGTTACTCGAGTGGCATGCCGGTGATGATGATGGTGTACCTCGCGGCGGCCGGGCTGGTGGCCGAAGGGCGCATGGTGCTGTTCTTCGCGGCGCTGTCGACGGTGACGGTGCTGGCCGAGAACGCATGGCGCGCGGTCGGCGGAGCGAACGCCGCCGAC
>DAOMOP010000080.1:0-8359 GCA_035444405.1 Rhodocyclaceae bacterium | reverse complement strand
CCTGCAGGTCGGTCTCGCCTGCATCGGCTTCTTCGCGATCGCGCTGACCGCCCGGCTGCTGGCGCGGCGCGCACTGGCCAACGCGTCGCTGGCCGAGCTGCGCGGCGAGGCGCTCGGCCGCCAGCGTGCGATCAACGAGCGCATCATCGAGGACATGCAGGACGGCGTCGTCGTGCTCGGCGACGATGGGCTGGTCCGACAGGCCAATCCGCGTGCCTCGCGCCTGCTCGGCGTCGAACTGCTCCCGGGCGCGCGGCTGGGCGAGGTCGATGCCGCCTTCGAAGCCTGTGCGCACCGCTGCGTGGGCGAGCACGGTCTGCTCGAGCGCCTCGGACCGGATGCCAAGATGCTGCGCTGTCGCGCCGTGCCGGCGCGCGGGAGCGACCGCCGAAGCGGCGATACCGTGCTGTACCTGACCGACTACGAGGAAATCCAGAAGCAGGTACAGCAGCTCAAGCTCGCCGCGCTGGGGCGGCTGACCGCCAGCATGGCGCACGAGATCCGCAATCCGTTGACCGCGGTGACGCAGGCCGCCGACCTGCTGACCGAGGAAAAGCGCGGCGACATCCAGTTGCGGCTCATCCGCATCATCAACGACAATGCACGCCGCATCGAGCGCATGGTGCGCGATGTGCTCGCGCTGGGCCGGCGCGACGAGCTGATGCGCGAGGCCTTGCCGCTGGCGGTGTTCGTCGCGGCCATCGTCGACGAGCTGAGTTTGCGCGGCGCGTGTCAGCGCGAGCTGTTCAGCCTCGAGGTGGCCGACGATGCGACGCTGGTGATCGACCGCGCCCATCTGCACCAGATCCTCGGCAATCTGCTCGACAACGCGCGCCGCTACTGCTCGGGCCGAGCGGGGGCGATCCGGATCTTTTCGTCGCTCCCCGGCGGCGAGCGCACCGCCTTGCACGTGCTCGACGATGGGCCGGGGCTGGGCGCGGAGCAGCGCGGGCACTTGTTCGAACCGTTTTTCACGACCGAGCCAAAGGGCACCGGGCTGGGCATGTACATCGCGCGCGAGCTCGCCGAAGCGAACGGTGCGAGCCTGGAACTGCTCGGCAACGATCCGGGCGCACATTTCGTTCTGACCGGACGGAGTCACGCATGAATCAATCCGATAGACGCAGCCGCCCCGCCGGCGCGAGCGTGCTCGTCGTCGATGACGAGGATGACATCCGCGAACTGCTCGAGCTGTCGCTGCTGCGCATGGGCATTGCCTGCGATACCGCCGCAAGCCTGGCCGATGCGCAGGCCTTGCTCGCGCAAAAGCCGTATCGGCTGTGCCTGACCGACATGCGGCTCGGCGACGGTGACGGTCTGGAGCTCGTCGCGCATATCCAGTCAGCGTATCCGCGGCTGCCGGTGGCGGTGATCTCGGCCTATGGCAGCATCGAGACGGCGATCCGTGCGCTCAAGCTCGGCGCCTTCGATTTCGTCACCAAGCCGGTCGAGCTCAAGGCGCTGCGCGAGCTGGTCCGCCATGCGCTGCGGCTCGATGCGCCCTCCGAAGAGGCCGGCGAGCGCGATCTCGTCGGCAGCTCCGCGGCGATGGCGCAGCTGCGCGTGCAGATCCGCAAGCTCGCGCGCAACCAGGCGCCGGTTTTCATCCATGGAGAATCGGGCACCGGCAAGGAGGTCATCGCACGGTTGATCCATGCCCTCGGGCCGCGCGCGGCCGGGCCGTTCGTGCCGGTCAATTGCGGGGCGATCTCGCCCGAGCTGATGGAGGCCGAGTTCTTCGGCCACGTCAAGGGCAGCTTCACCGGCGCCTCGTCGGACAAGCAGGGGCTGTTTCGCGCCGCCCACGGGGGCACGCTGTTTCTCGACGAAGTCGCGGAGCTGCCGCTGGCGATGCAGGTCAAGCTGCTGCGCGCGATCCAGGAACGTGCCGTGCGCCCGGTCGGCGCCTATGCCGAGGAGGCGGTCGACGTGCGCATCCTGTCGGCCTCGCACCGCGATCTGGCGCAGCTCGTCAGCGAAGGCAAGTTCCGGCAGGACCTCTACTTCCGCATCAACGTGATCGCGCTGCCGGTGCCGCCGCTGCGCGAGCGGCGCGAGGACATCCCGGCGCTGGCCGAGCACATCCTCGCCCGCCTGGCCGAACGCGAAGGCCGCCGCCCGCACCGGCTGACGGCCGATGCGCTCGAGGCGCTCGGCGGCCACGCGTTCGCCGGCAACGTGCGCGAGCTCGAGAACCTGCTCGAGCGCGCGTGCGCGCTGTGCGACGGCGACGCGATCACGTGCGCGGACATCGATCTGCAGCCCGGCGAGGCGCTCGGTGCGCCGTTCGCGACCCCGTCCCGGCCGGCCGACGGACGCGCGACGGCGCCGCACGAAGAGCCGGACGGCCGGGACGACGGCGACGCGGAGCGACTGCGCGTGCTGCGCATGCTCGACACGACGCGCTGGAACCGCTCCGAAGCGGCCCGGCGACTGGGTCTGACCCTGCGGCAGCTGCGCTATCGCCTGCACAAGTGGGGGCTGGAGTAGTGTCGGCGTGACGATGGGCGAGCTGCATCGAGGATGGCTGGCGGGGGTGCGGCACTGCGCGTCGCCGAACTTCGACGCGCGCCCGCCGGGCTGCCGCGTGCGCCTGATCGTCGTCCATGCGATCAGCCTGCCGCCCGACCAATTCGGTGGGCCCGGTGTCGAGGCCTTGTTCACCAATTGCCTCGATCCGCGCGCGCATCCGTACTATGCGCAGATCCACGAGTTGCGCGTGTCGGCTCACTTCTTCATACGGCGCGATGGCGCGCTGACGCAGTTCGTATCGACCGAAGAGCGCGCCTGGCACGCCGGGGCATCGTCGTGGCGCGGTGCGTCGCGCTGCAACGATTTTTCGATCGGCATCGAGCTCGAAGGCTGCGACACGATGCCGTTCGAACCGGTGCAGTATGCTCGGCTCGTCGAGCTCGTACGGCTGCTGCAGGCCCACTACCCGATCGAGGATGTCGTCGGTCACGCGGATGTCGCGCCGGGGCGCAAGAGCGATCCGGGTCCGTGTTTCGACTGGATACAATTTCGCCGGCTGCTCGCCGGAGCCGGAGTCGATCGTGAGACGTGAGCGTCCCGAAGTGCTCGACTCATATGAGGGTATGCTCGGTTGGCAAGCATCCTGCATGGTCCGATGCTCATGGGCAGCGGTGTTGTATTTCTGCAAAACTGAAAAAAGACGCTGAATTACTGGGAAAATCAGCAGTTCTCGAGCCCTTTTCGGACCATTTTTGCGCGCCGAAACGGCGACATTCTGGCCCTCTTATTGACAAAAATCAGTCAAATCAATAGAGTGCATCCGTGCTGCATTGCAGCACTTCAGTTTCCCTGATTTTCGGTGCGGCGCGATCTCCAGACCGGTGGAGATCGCGCAAACAGCATGGCCGCTCGCACCGCGGGGCACGTTGTCTGGTTGCGGCAATGTGCATAACGACCACTGACGACCGATGTCTGCGACCGCCGATGCACCGAGCGTGCCCGGCCGGTCCGATGCCAGCGCAGCTTCACGCCGACCGCCTCGTGCCGGTCGCGGACGAGGCTTGCCGGAGATGTCCGTCACAGCACGGAGGCACCATGAAAAACGCAACTCGCATCAAGACGCTCGCCGGCAGTGCGGGCAGTTTCACGGTACGGCTGCTCCATGGCGGCCTGGTCCTGACCGGACTGGTGACGGTCGCGTACTTCGGCGCCGCCTTTCTGCAGCACGAATCGGTGAGCCTCGCGGACACCGGCCTGCCGCGCGCGCACGCGGCAGCGCTGCCGCAGGAAGGCGCGGACTCAATGCAGCTCGCGCTGAACGCGACCGGCAAACAGGGGCCGACATGGGATTTCGGCACCATTTTCCAGCCGGCGCAGCCGCTGCCCCCGGCGGCGGAGCGTGGCGAGGTGGCGCTTTCCGCAGAGATGCAGCGGGTGCGCGACTGGGTCGCGCGTCGCTACCGCGTTTCCAGCATCGCCCTCGAGCCGGTGCTGGCCGAGGCGGAAAACAGTGCGCGCGAGGCGGGGCTCGACCCGCTGCTGATCGTCGCGATGATGGCCGTCGAGTCGAGCTTCAATCCGTTCGCGGAGAGCGATGTCGGCGCGCAGGGCCTGATGCAGGTGATTCCGCGCTGGCACAAGGACAAGATCGGCGAGGATGCCGGTGACGACGCGCTGTTCGACCCGCTGTTGAACGTGCAGGTCGGCACGCAGGTGCTCGTCGAAGGCCTGCAGCGCTACGGTACGCTGCAGGCGGCGCTGCAATACTACGGGGGCGCACGCAACGACCCCGAGGCGCGCTATTCGAAGAAGGTCCTGGCGATGAAGCAGCGCATCGCGTCGGCGGCGCGCGCGAACGACGATGCCTGATCGGTAGCGGAGCCGGTCCTGCGGGAGGCCGCGCTCAGGCGAGCACGCGTGCAAGCCGGTCGACCGCCTCGAGCAGGCGCCCCCTGCTCGTCGTGTAGGCCAGGCGCAGATGCCGGCGCGGCAGATGGTCGCCGAAGTCGAGTCCGGGCGTCGTCGCCACGCCGGCTTCCTCGATGAAGCGCCGTGCGAGCGCTTCGCTGTCCTCGGCCAGTGCCGCGACGTCGGCGTAAACGTAGAAGGCGCCTTGCGGCTCGGCCGCGACGGTGAAGCCGAGCTCGCGCAGCGCCGGCAGCAGCGTCGTCCGCCGTTCGGCGAACGCCTCGCGGCGAGCCTCCAGAATGTCGAGCGTCTCCGGCGTGAAGGCGGCCAGTGCGGCGTGCTGCGCCGGCGTCGAGGCGGCGATGAAGAAATGCTGGGCGAGCTTCTCGACCTCGCGCACGTAGTCGGTCGGCGCGACCAGCCACCCGAGCCGCCACCCGGTCATGCCGAAGTATTTGGAGAAGCTGTTGACGACGAAAATGTCGTCGAAGCGCGCGAGCGCCGTGCTCGATTCGATGCCGTAGGTGAGACCCTGATAGATCTCGTCGACGATCAGCGTGCCGCCGCGGGCGTCGACGGCCGCGTGCAGCCGCGCGACTTCCCCGGGCGCGAGCAGGGTGCCGGTCGGATTCGACGGCGTCGCGACCATCAGGCCGCGCGTGCGCGCCGACCAGGCCGCCGCGACCGCTTCCGCGGTCGGTTGAAACCGCTGTGCGGCGTCGACCGGCAGCGCGCGTGCCACCCCTTCGAAGCTGCGCACCAGCTGGCGGTTGCACGGGTAGCCGGGGTCGGCCAGCAGCCACTCGTCGCCCGGATCGGTCGTCACCGCGAGTGCCAGCATCAGCGCCCCGGAGGCCCCCGGTGTGATGACGATGCGCTCGGGCGCGACGTCGGCTCCGAAGCGCTGCTGGTAGAAGCGTGCGATCGCCTCGCGCAGCTCGGGCAGGCCCTGGGCGGGCGTGTAGTGCACATCGCCGGCGGCCACAAAGCGGGTGGCCGCCTCGATGATCGGTGCCGCGGTCGGAAAGTCGGGCTCGCCGACCTCCATGTGGATGATGTCACGCCCCTGTCGCTCGAGCTCGCGCGCACGGCGCAGCAACTCCATGACGTGGAAGGGCGGAATGTCGAGGGCGCGGCGCGAGAGCGGCATGATGTTCGAGGGCAGGTGGGGACGCGATGCGGCCTCGGTCGGGCACGCAGGCTCGACGGCGGCCGCCGCTACAGTGTAGCAGCGAGGCGCGCGCCGAAAAACGAAAGCGCCGCATCGGCGGCGCTTCCTGGACCTGGCGGGTGGTGTGCGGATCAGTCCGTGTTCACCGCCAGCTCGAAGAGCTCGCGCTTGAGTACGAGCTGGCGGGGCAGGCGGTCGGACAGCTTGTCGAACCACTCCTTGTGCAGCTCGAGCTCCTTCTGCCATGCCTCGGCGTCGACCTTCATCAGCGCTTCGAACGTTTCACGCGTGATGTCGAGCCCCGTCCAGTCGATGTCCTCGAAGCGCGGCATCCACCCGAGCGCCGTCTCCTGTGCGCCGATGCGGCCCTTGACGCGGTCGACGATCCACTTGAGCACACGCATGTTCTCGCCGAAACCGGGCCACATGAACTCGCCGTTCTCGTTCATGCGGAACCAGTTCACGCAGAAGATCTTGGGCGCGTTCTCGACGACGTGGCCCATGCGCAGCCAGTGGTTGAAGTAGTCGCCCATGTGGTAGCCGCAGAACGGCAGCATCGCGAACGGGTCGCGGCGCACCACGCCCTGGGCGCCAAAGGCTGCGGCGGTGGTCTCGGAGCCGAGCGTGGCGGCCATGTAGACGCCGTAGTTCCAGTTGAACGCCTGGTAGACCAGCGGCACCGTCGTCGCGCGCCGCCCGCCGAAGACGAAGGCCGAGATCGGCACGCCTTCCGGGTTCTCCCACTCGGCATCGATCGACGGGCACTGGCGCGCCGGCGCGGTGAAGCGGGCGTTCGGATGGGCGGCCTTGCGCCCGGTGGTCTTAGCGATCTCCGGGGTCCAGTCCTTGCCCTGCCAGTCGATCAGGTGCGCGGGCGCCTCCTTGCTCATGCCCTCCCACCACACGTCGCCATCGTCGGTCAGCGCGACGTTGGTGAAGATGATGTTCTCCCGGAGCGTCGCCATCGCGTTGTAGTTGGTCTTCTCGGACGTTCCGGGGGCGACGCCGAAGTAGCCCGCCTCGGGGTTGATCGCGTAGAAGCGGCCGTCCTTGCCCGGCTTGATCCACGCGATGTCGTCACCGACGGTGGTGACCTTCCAGCCGCCGAAGCTCTTGGGCGGGATCAGCATCGCGAAGTTGGTCTTGCCGCACGCCGACGGGAAGGCCGCGGCGACGTAGGTCTTCTCGCCCTCGGGCGACTCGACGCCGAGGATCAGCATGTGCTCGGCGAGCCAGCCCTCGTCGCGCGCCATCGTCGAGGCGATGCGCAGCGCGAAGCACTTCTTGCCGAGCAGCGCATTGCCGCCGTAGCCGGAGCCGTAGGACCAGATCTCGCGCGTCTCCGGGTAATGCACGATGTACTTGGTGTCGGGGTTGCACGGCCAGCGGCTGTCCTTCTCGCCGGCTGCCAGCGGCGCGCCGACCGAATGCACGCACGGCACGAAGTCGCCGTCCGCGCCGAGCACGTCGAACACCGCACGGCCCATGCGCGTCATCGTGCGCATGTTGACGACGACGTAGGGGCTGTCCGAGAGCTCGACGCCGATGTGCGCGATCGGCGAGCCCAGCGGTCCCATCGAGAACGGGATCACGTACATCGTGCGCCCGCGCATGCAACCCCTGAACAGCCCGTCGAGCGTCTCGCGCATGATCGCCGGGTCTTCCCAGTTGTTGGTCGGGCCGGCATCCTCGCGCTTTTGCGAGCAGATGAAGGTGCGGTCCTCGACGCGGGCGACGTCGGAAGGGTCGGACCAGGCGAGATAGGAGTTCGGGCGCTTGTCGGGGTTGAGCCTGATCAGCGTGCCGGACTCGACCATCTCGGTGCACAGCCGGTCGTATTCTTCCTGAGAGCCGTCGCACCACACCACGCTCTCGGGCTCGGTGAGCGCGGCGATCTGCGCGACCCACTCCTTCAGGCCCTGATGGTGCACGTAATCGGGAGCGGCGGCCAGAGCGGCCTCGGAAGCACGTTGGTTCATTATCGAGAACTCTCCAGGTTGCAAGGGCGAAACCGGGGCAGCGACGACTCACCGCGCTCCTCCCGCGAAAGAGGCCAGGGCGCCGGCGCAAGGCGCGCGCAGTCGAGGATTGCGGAAACTACTAGGGTTAACAGCAGTCGTCGAAAGCCTAATATTATGCCATGGCTCCGGATCACCCGGAAACCGCCTTGCCCGAATCGGGGGCGGCGCCGGCTGGCCGCCCGGAGCCTGACAGCGCTATCATCTCGCATCGCCGCCGCGCCCCGGCGCGGTCCGCATGCACCGAGGCGAGCGCCGTGCAGCATGCAACCTACAAGACGACGGGAGAGACATGGACGAACTGATTCGCGCAGCCGCGCTCGATTACCACCGCCAACCCAAGCCCGGCAAGATCTCGGTCACGCCGACCAAGGTCCTGTCCAACCAGCGCGACCTGTCGCTGGCCTATTCGCCCGGCGTGGCGGCGGCGTGCGATGCGATCGTCGCCGAGCCGGCCGAGGCGGCCACCTTGACGGCGCGCTCGAACCTGATCGGTGTGGTGACCAACGGCACCGCGGTGCTGGGCCTGGGTAACATCGGCCCGCTCGCGGCCAAGCCGGTGATGGAAGGCAAGGGGGTGCTGTTCAAGAAATTCGCCGGCATCGACGTCTTCGACCTCGAGATCGCCGAGGCCGACCCCGACAAGCTGATCGACATGATCGCGGCGCTCGAGCCGACCTTCGGCGGCATCAACCTCGAGGACATCAAGGCGCCCGAGTGCTTCTACATCGAGAGCAAGCTGCGCGAGCGCATGAAGATCCCGGTCTTCCACGACGACCAGCACGGCACC
>DAOMOP010000079.1:0-16508 GCA_035444405.1 Rhodocyclaceae bacterium | reverse complement strand
TCGATGCTCGTCACGAGCGGTTCAGCACACCCCTACCGCGCGAGCGGTTTAGTCCTACCGACCCGTCGCCGCCATTGAGCTTTCAGGAAGCTGTCGTTCAACGTAGCAGTAATCGGCCTGCGCGGACTTTCGCGCAGGTCCGGTTGACTGTCGGGTTATAACTGATGGGGCGTCGACGTTCCAAAAATGACCTGTTCTGCAAAAAACCGAACAATTGGAATGAATTCCTCAATTGTGTTTTCGGTATCTGAGAGTGGAATGTGGCACTCTTCACGTTTGTAGCGGTCACTGGAATGCACAATCGCATTTCTGACGTGCTTAAGCACATTAGCTGCGTTTGAGAGTGCATGGCCTTCAGCAAGCGAAATGTTCAATTGCTCTCCGAATATGAGCCTTCGTTTGGTGTAAAGCTTTTCGCCGTGAGCGGCCTCTATTCTGTTTACGTAGGTGACAAAATCTTCCTCTGCCACAAAGCGTTGAAGTACCTTTCTGAGCATTTCTGTTTCGTTATCTTGGTTCGCCTGCTTTCTAACCAGCGAGATTACCTTGTCAATTCCCTCGGTGTTTGACCGGAAGTTTGTTTTGTTAATTAGGGCACGTAATTGATGGTGCAGGGCGTCTTCCGACACCTTTAAGAAGTAATACTCAAGGACGTGGTAGTAGGCCAAGAAGCTCTGGCTCGGGAAAGGGCTACTTCTTGCCACCTTGTAGTAGCCGACCACGTTTTTTTCGTATGTAACGCGAGGAATTTCGTCATCGGTGGCAGCTGAATCTCCAAGAAGCGCGAACGACTTACGGTTTCGAGGTTTAAAAAACTCAAAACAAGCATGTCGTTCGACAGCCATCTTTACAAGGCAGGACCGAATGCGCTCGATTGCTAATTCTTTCAAGTTCGAAGGTGTCTTCCGCCCCTTCGCTAAATAGGTCGCAGTGATTGGGGATCGGAATATCGTGTACAAGGGGCGCCCGAGCCTTGAATTGATGCGTTCTATTCGATCACGGACCAAGACGTTGAAGTACCGCTCATAATCCGGTGAGTCGAAATGTGCGAGAGAATAAGAAATAGAGGCCTTCGATATTTTTACAGAATTGCCCTTTTCGTCAGAGAAAGTATCGACGTTTTCCCGGTAGCTATCAGGGCCGAGCTTTACAAGAGGAAACTCTATCGAGCCATTTAACGCGAAGCTCAAATCGTCGTTATCGAAGTGACGGCTGCGAGCCTTGGTGTAGTACGCAAAGGCATCTTCCCAGTCTGGGTCGAGGCGGATTTTCTTCTGCTCTCCGCCAAAAGATGCATACAAGGCGTCTCCGTCGACTCTTGTCGGAACACCAAGAGTAGTAAGTCGTGAGCATATGTGGTTGGCGAGTGTCATGGTCGGTTATAACTTTGTTTTCTGGCGACAGTTCTGCCGCAACACATCGGAACGCCGAATAGCATGTCCTGCAAGTTACTGTTTAGATGCAGGAACCACGCGGAAGGCAAGATAACAAGACAGGAACAGAAGCAGCCGACAGCTTAGTGGTCTGATGCGACCCATCTGACACACAGGCAGATAGCATACTGCCTCGCCCGGATGGCCGCTATCCAAATTGGCTGGCCAGTGACAGCTCATGGCCGGACCCTGCTACAGGTAATGAGTGTCGGACGGCTGCTGTCCAACCAAGACTGCTGGGACGGCCGAACCAGCTCCTTGACTTCAGCCTGCTCAAGAAACGCCAGGGCGCTCATTTCTAACGTGACGTCCATCGTGGCTGACAGGGTCGAACGTGAAAACATGCTCCCGTGGCGCATCGATGCACCGGCCCAGTACGCGCCTTGGATCGCTCGGTACGCCCTCTCCCAGATGGACATCGGCTCCGCAGATCGGACAGGCCGCCTGATAACGAACCAGGCGAAGAACTTCCCCCGACCTTGTGCGTTTGCGTTCGAGTTGCGTCGGAAGCTCGTCGTCCGTCAGCCATTCTTCCGGTAGCGCGGTGATCCTGTCGAGGCGCGCGTGGTAGATGGGGCGCCATTCCTGCCACCAGAATTTTCCGATCACCACGATGCCGAGTAGATAGGCGAGGTTTTGCGTTTCGATCGGGCGGTTGCGTAGAACCAGATCGACAAAGAAGACGACGCTGAGCAAGAGGATGAAGATCGCTGGTGTCATCACTCGCCAGCGAAGGAGCGCGTGGCGTGTTGAACCCACCTCGATCTCGCCTGCTGAGAAGAGCCAGCGTCGCCACGGACCGCTGAGCCGTATCGAGTCCGCATTCCTGGGTGCATAGCGAACCGGGCCGCTTGCCCCCGCATCCTCCTCTTCGTCTTCGCGCTGATCAGCCAAGGCTCCCTCGGGCTTCCGGACGACGATCCCCGTCGACGCCGTGATACCGCGCCCACCGCCAGGAAAACGCTCCATGTCGAGCAACACCCCATCCTGATTTTCACTCCGCAGGAAAGTCTGGGCGTCGTCCCTTCGCTTCATCCACCACGTTCTGACGTTTCTCCACTCGAACTCATCCACTCCTGCCGCGTCGCGAAGCTCAGCGTCAGTGAAGCGCCTCAGATCTCCCGAGCGAGAAACCTTCTTGAGCGACTCGTCGACCAAGGCGCGAACGACCAGCCATGACGTGGACATTGAGTGGTCATGCTCCAACCACTTCCTTATCGCCAGCAGCTCATTCTCTCCTGCAAACACCGTTCCCCCCGGTTTTCCGTGGTTTTGCGCGGCGTCCGGATCGATGCTGGTGTCGCATTCAGCAACGGGAGCAGATGAATTGGCGATGGCGGACAGGTTGGATTTCGGCATGTTGGCAACGGGAATGATGGTCGGTATCAACGAGGTGGCGAACGGGCTCGAATGCGGATGCGTGTGTGCGGCGTGTCGCGCGCCGCTCATCGCCCGTCAGGGCGCGATTCGCCGCTGGCACTTCTCCCACGCGCCGGGGTTCGTGGCCTGCGAGACCGGTGCCGAAACCGCATTGCATCGGATGGCAAAGCAGATCATAGCCCAATGGGATGATGTAACCCTTCCGCCACTTGAGGTCCGAGTATCCCAGCGCAGTGTAACCGGACAAACCATCGCCCGCGACGTAACGATTCCCGGAACGCGTTTCGTCGCTGAAAAAGGCGTCATTGAGGCGCGGTGCGACGGATTTGTTCCTGACGTCTTGCTACACGGCCCGAAGGGGGAGTTGCTCGCCATCGAGGTGTGCGTCACTCACAAGGTCAGTCGCGCGAAACAGCAACGCGTCGCCGAACATGCGCTGCCGATGATCCAGTTTTCGATCGACCTGGCGGATGACTCGAGTGCCGAAGCAGCGGAGTTGGAGCAACGCCTGCGCGAATCGACCCCCGAGTGGATCTTTCATCCCAAGGAGGCGGAGCTGCGGCTTCAGCTGGAAGCCGAGGTCGAGGCTGCATTACATCAATTGCAGGATGAGCAGAAAGCAAGACAAGAAGAGCTTCAGCCAATGTTGTCCGACGGCACGACCGATCTCTTTACGGAGGTCGATCGTCGCCGAGGTGACTCGTCCCCCTTGAGGGCTCAGACAGGGCCTGATCAGTTCGAGGTTCTCGGCTGTCAGGTCGTCGTCAATGTCGCCACCACCGCAGGAGTCTGGGCCTGCACAGCGAGTCTGCCGCTGCAGGAGCAGATTCTGCATCAGATTACAGCCGACGCGGGTGACCACGGTCTGCGCGTGACCGCGCCCATACACACCACAAGTCACGGCATCGTCATTGTCGCCGGGGCTGCAGTCCGAAGTTGGGCCAGCGGGCTCGCGCGTCGGCTCTGTAAGGCATTTCCCGACAACGTCACACCAGAGGAGCTTGAATCATGAAGGAAGCCGCATGGGAATGGCTGTTGGTATTGCAGTGCTCGGCCCGGCTGCAGTTCACGCTCGGTCTCGGCACTGCGCTCGCCGGCTGCGTCTGGCTTATGTGTTGGCTACTGATCGCGAAGCATGCGGGTTCGGCAAACCCTATAACGGACGCGGTAATCGGGGCATTGGGAGCGTATCACTGGATACTGCCCTTGCTGGTGATTTTTCAGACCATCGGTCTGGTCAGCAAAGACTATGAAAAGGAAAAGCGGCGCGTACTCCGATGGTGATTCAAGCGATGGTTAAACATGCCCCGACTACCGGCGCCCGGAATCCACTTAGCGGGCGCAAAGGTCCGAACTGGCTGAATAGTTGAAGGCCTGCGCGGAGAAGATCCTCGCCAACAACGCGTGGGGGCTACCTCGCAGTATCTGATAGACACCGGCCCGACTACTATCCCCGGCTGGAGCAGGCCCACATTATCTTTTCAAGCTCAGTTCGAGCGCATCGGCAACGGATTCAGTGATGCTCCTTCGGCGACTGAAGGTCGGCCTCAGCTGCCGGTGGCTTGATGGCACAGTCAGGCAGCAATGTGTTGGTCACCTGCCGTTCGAGCGTCAGGCAAGGGCGAACGGCGGCTTCTCCATCCTGCCAACTGGAAGTATCGACCCAGACCCGACGGTCGCTGATGCGACAGTCGGGTGGCTCATTCCTGAGCGAACCCGCCGTTCGCCAGCGACTTTGCACCGCTGGCAAACGCCCGCCCGCTTCCCAGTGCGCCGGTCGGCCCCCTCGACGGGCAGCGGAGCGGAGATGTCATGCGCTTTAGTACATCGGGGCTCTGCTGTCGAAGGGGTCGGAAGCCCTCCTGGCCGAACCGTCTGTGGGGGTGACGCTGCATCTCGTGGCGGAACTGGCGGACCCGGTCATCGACCAGGCGGTGATCGTTCTCCTTGTGGCGCTACATGTTGGTTAACTGCTCAGTGGGTAGGCAGGATGAAGGTGCTCTTCTCGCGCACGGCAAGACAGGGGGCGTGCAGCGCGACCGTCTCGAACGCGATCGGCTGCACGCCGGAGGGCATGCCTTCGAGCGGGGATGACAGGGTGAGCGTGACGGTGTGGACGCGCCCCGGCTCGACCACGAACTCGTTGGCGCCCTCGATCTGCAGCCCCGGCAGGCCGCTCACGCCGATGCGGAACTGACGAGTCGCCTCTTCCATGTTGATCAGCTTGAGGGTGTAGCTGTTCTCGATCCGACCCTCGGTAGTCTCCTGCATCAGGCCGCCGCGATCCCGGTGCACTTCCTCCCGCAGCAGCACACGCTCGGTCAGCGTCCACGCACCCAGCGCCGTGAACACGAGCAGCAGGCCCGCATAGACCCCGGCCACCGCCGCGCCCATGCTGTGACCGACCAGGCGCACCGGGCCGTGCGGCGCGTAGTGGTCGAGCAGCACCTCGAGATCGGCGTGGTAGTCGGGGAACCAGTACGGATGGCCGAACCAGGTGCTGCCCCCGAATCCGCGCCAGTCGGGTGCGATGATCTGCCAGTCGCGCTGCAGCGCATCGACCACGAACTGGAAGGTGGGCGAGGAATCCATCCAGCCGTGGAGCAGGAAGAGCTGCGGCGCGTCCTGCGGCCCCCAGCGCCGAACGGCATACGCCAGGCCGCGCACGGCGATCTTCTCCACCGTGGATGGCTTTTGCACGCAGGTCGCAGCGTGCGCCGGGCCCATGCGGCACGGGTCTTTTTCCGGGACAATCGGGTTCGTGTTCATGCGCCGATTCTAGCCGCCCGGCGCACACTTCCACATCGCCCGCCCCCGACCGATGACCGATCCCGCAATCCTGCGCCGCCACTTTCTCGCCGAGGGACTCACCCTGCGCAACGAGCGCCGCGACTTTCGCGAATGGCACCGCGGCCGGCCGCACTATCTGCTGTGGGCGCTGGACGTCGACACACCCGCGATACGCGCACGCATGCATGCCGCGCAGCGGGCGCTGGACGGTCTGCTGCTCGATGCCTACGTGCGCCAGCCCCACATCACGCTGGCGCTGTGCGGATTTCCGGCGCGCGGACCACAGCGGGCGGAAGACGAGTTCGACGACGCGCTGATCGCCACCCAGCTCGCAGCGCTGCAGGCGACGGCGCCGCCCGCGTTCGAGCTCGGCATCGGCGGGCTGGAGAGTTTCTCGTCGGCGCCCTTCCTGAGCGTGGAGGATGCAGGCGGCACGCTCGCCACGCTCAGACGCTGCCTGCACATCGATGGCGCGCACCCGCAGGGCGCTTACGTGCCGCACGTCACCGTCGGCCTGTATGCGGACGCCTGGCCCACCACCGAGGTCGCCCCGCGCTTCCGGGCGTTCGACGGCGCGCCGCCGCTGCGCTGTCCCATCACCCGCCTGAGCCTGATGGGCTACGTGGCCGCCGACATCGGTGGCGAACTGTTCACGCTCGCCGACTACCACCTCGCCGAGCGCCGGCTGCAATGGCGGGAGGCGCGAGCTGAGCCGCCAGGCCACGTTGATCGCCACGACGGCGTCCGCGCCTGCAAGCTCACCGTGGGAGCGGGCGTGCCCGCGAATGCAGCGGTCGAGCCTGCTACGATCACACTCGGCGCCGACACGGACGGGATGAGGCCATGAGTGCAACGCCCCCCACACTCGAAACCGGCGCGTCACGCGCGCACCCCGCATCGTCGCTCGCGCTCTTCATCGCCTTCAGCCTGCTCGCGCTGCAGGGTTTCGGCGGCGTGCTGGCAGTGGCGCAGCGCGAGCTGGTCGACCGTCGCGGCTGGCTCACCCGGCTCGAGTTCGTCGAGCTTTACGCAGTGGCGCAGCTGCTGCCCGGCCCCAACGTGGTGAACCTGTCGCTGATGATCGGCGACCGCTATTTCGGCCTGCGCGGCGCGCTCGCGGCGATCTCGGGCATGTTGCTGGCGCCGCTGCTCGTGGTGCTGGCGCTGGCGGCGAGCTATCAGCAGCTCGCGCAATATCCTGCGGTGGCCGGCGCGCTGCGCGGCATGGGCGCGGTGGCGGCCGGGCTGATCCTGGCGATGGCGCTGAAGATCCTGGTCACCCTGCGCGGCAACGTGCTCGGGCCGGCGCTGTGCACCGCGCTCGGACTCGCCACGCTGACCGCGATCGCGGTGTTCCGCGTGCCGCTGGCCTGGGTGGTGATCGGCCTCGGGCTCAGCGGCTGGGGCCTGGCGCGCTGGCGAATCGCGCTGCGCGCCGGGCCGGGGGACGGACCCTGAAACCGGAATCGACCCGATGCTGAACACGCTCCCGGCGGGCGAGCTGCTCGAGCTCTTCCTGCGCTTCCTCACCCTGTCCCTGCTGTCGATCGGCGGCGCGATGTCGACCGCGCCCGAGATGCACCGCTACCTGGTGGTCGAGCGCGGCTGGCTGAGCGAGGCCGACTTCACCACCGCGATCGCCCTCGCCCAGGCCGCGCCCGGGCCCAACGTGTTGTTCGTGCCCGTACTCGGCTTCCAGGTCGCCGGCCTGGCGGGGGCCGCCGCCGCGCTGCTCGGCATCCTGCTGCCGTCGACGCTGCTCTCGCTCGGGGTCAGCCGCTGGGGTGCGACGCGGCGCAACACACCGCTGGTGCGCGCCTTCACCGCCGGGCTGGCGCCGGTCACGGTCGGCCTGACCTTCGCCGCCGGCTGGCTGCTGGCGCTGCCCTTCATCGGTGACCCTGCGCACCGCGCCGGAGCGCTGGGGCTGATCGCACTCACCGCAGCGGTCACGCTGAAGACGAAGCTGGCGCCGATGTGGATGATCGCGGTCGGCGCGGCGCTGGGCGCGGCCGGGTTCGTGTAGACCGCGACCCTCCCGCCGCGACCCTAGGACGCGCGGTAGGCGCCGATGGCGATGCCGAAACGGGCGATTTTGTCGTACAAGGTCTTGCGCGGCACTTGCAGGCGCTCGGCAGCCGCACCGACGTCGCCGCCGCATTCGCGCAGGGCGTTGTCGATCAGCACCTGCTCGAAGGCGGCGACGCGCTGCGCCATGCCGCCGCCGGCCTCGGCGGCGATCTCCGCCCCCGGCCGCCACACCCCGAGCACGAAGCGGTCGGCGACGTGCTGCAGCTCGCGCACGTTGCCCAACCAGTCCTGCGCCATCAACCACTCGAACAGCGCCGGGGTACGCTCGGGCAACGGGCGACGGAAGCGCTCCGCGGCCTGCAGGCAGAAGGCGTTGAACAGCAGCGGGATGTCCTCACGGCGCGCTCGCAGCGGCGGCAGCGGGATCGTCACCACGTTGAGCCGCCAGTAGAGGTCGGCACGGAAGCGCCCGGCCTCCGCCTCGGCCTTGAGGTCGAGCTTGGTGGCGGCCACCACCCGGCAGTCCACCGGCAGCAGGCGGTTGGAGCCCAGACGCTCGACCACG
The DNA here is from genome assembly GCA_035444405.1 of Rhodocyclaceae bacterium. GTDB lineage: Bacteria > Pseudomonadota > Gammaproteobacteria > Burkholderiales > Rhodocyclaceae > DAOMOP01. Next base: position 8,309 of record DAOMOP010000079.1, on the reverse strand, counting down.
CGCTCCTGCAGCACGCGCAGCAGCTTGGCCTGCAGCGGCAGGGCCATGCCCTCGATCTCGTCGAGGAACAGGGTGCCGCCGTCGGCGTGCTCGATCTTGCCCGCGCGGCTGCGGGTGGCGCCGGTATAGGCGCCGGGCTCGACGCCGAACATCTCGCTCTCGAACACGCTCTCGGGCAGCGCGGCGCAGTTGATGGCGACGAAATGGCCGCCGCGCCGCCGCCCGCCGGCGTGCAGCGCGCGCGCCACGCATTCCTTGCCGGTGCCGGTCTCGCCCTCGATCAGCACGTCGACGTCGGTGTCGGCGAGCTCGCCGATCAGCCGCCGCACCCCGGCCATCGCCGCGCTGTCGCCGATCAGGCCGTCGCCGCCGTCGGCCCGCGCCAGGCGCGCGCGCAGCGCGCGGTTCTCCAGCACCAGGCGGCGCTTCTCGATCGCGCGCCCGACGACCTCGACCAGGTGCTCGGGGGCGAAGGGCTTTTCGATGAAGTCGTAGGCGCCGGCGCGCATCGCCTCCACCGCCATCGCCACGTCGCCATGGCCGGTGACCAGGATCACCGGCAGGTCGGGGTCGATCTCGCGCGCGCGGCGCAGCAGGCCGATCCCGTCGAGCCCGGGCAGGCGCACGTCGGTGACCAGCACCACCGGCCGCTCCGTGCCGAGTTCGGCGAGCACCGGCTCGGCGCGATCGAAGTCGCGCACGCCGATGTCGGCGAGCGCGAAGGTCTGGCAGCCCGCGGCGCGGACCGCGTCGTCGTCCTCGACATAGAGGACGTGGATGGTGTCGTGACTCATGTTTCCTGCGCTTCTTCGGATTCGGATGCCGCCGGCCAGCACGCGCGCACCAGCGCGCCGCCGCCTGGGCGCTCGGTGATCTCCAGCCGCCCGCCGGCGGATTCGACGAGGTCGGCGACGATCGACAGGCCCAGGCCCAGCCCGTGGCCGAGCGGCTTGGTCGAGTAGAAGGGCTGCAGGATACGCGCGCGCAGCTCGGGCGCGATGCCCGGGCCGTCGTCGGCGACCTCGAGGCAGAGCAGGCCGTCGCGTGCGCAGGTGCGCAGCTCGATGCGCCCCGCGCCGCGGCCGGCGAGCGCATCGAGCGCATTGCCGACGAGGTTGGACAGCACCTGCTCGAGGGCCTCGGGGGGCAGCGGCAGGCTGAGCCCGGCGTCGTCGAACGTCAGCTCGACGCCGGCCGCCGCCAAGCGCTCGCGGAACCAGCCCGCCACCACCTGCATCGACTGCGCCGCCGGCGCCTGGCCGCCCGCGCCGCGGCGGCGCGAGGCGAAGACCTTGAGCTGGGCGGTGAGCCGCGCCATGCGCTCGACCAGGCCGATGATCTGGCCGAGATTGTCCTCGAGCGGCTCCAGCCGGCCGCGCTCGAGGAAGGTCAGCGCGTTGCCGGCGAAGCTGCGCATCGCCGCCAGCGGCTGGTTGATCTCGTGGGCCACGCCGGCCGCCATCTGGCCGAGCGCGGCGAGGCGGTTGGCCTCGATCAGCGCGCGCTGGGCGCCGCGCAGCTTGTGCTCGGCGGCCACGCGCTCGACGACCTCCTGCTGCAGGCGGCGGTTGCTCGCCGCGAGATCGGCGGTGCGCTCGGCCACCGTGCGCTCGAGCGCGGCCTGGGCGCCGAGGCGCTCGCGCAGCCGGCGCGCGCGCTGCGCCCAGTACAGCGCCACCGCGGCGACCACGCACAGCAGCAGGCCGGCGCCGGTGGCGGACCACACCGCGGCGGCATGGGCCGGCGTGGTGTCGAGCAGCATCAGCATGCGCCAGTCCAGCCAGTCGAGGGCGCGGCTGCCGACCACGAACTCGCGGTCGCCGATCGTCGCCCGCCCCGCCTCGTGCCAGACCAGCGGCAATGGAGCCAGGGCCTCGGTGTCGTACTGCCGCGTCTGGACCAGTTCGGCACGCGAGGCGGCGGAAAGCGCCGACAGCGCCCCGAACTTCCACGCCGGATTCGAGGACAGCGCCACCACGCCGTGGCGATCCACCACCATCACCGATTCGCCGCTCTCGGCCCAGGTGCGTTCGAGCTGCGTGAACTCGACCTTGACCGCGAGCACCCCGGCCACCGCTGCCGCATTGCGCACCGGATGGGCGATGAAGAAGCCGGGCACGCGGGTGGTGGCGCCGACGGCGAAGAACTTGCCCGCGCCGCCTGCGAGCGCGGCGCGGAAATAAGGGCGGAAGGCGTAGTTCTCGCCGACGAAGGAATCCGCGCGCCGCCAGTTGCTCGCCGCCAGCGTGTCGCCGTCGGGGCCGATCAGGTACAGCATGGCCGCGCCGGTGCGCGCATTGACGTCCTCGAGCAGGGCATTGGCCTGCGCGCGCAGGCCGGCATCGTCGGGATCGGCGAGCAGCGCCGGCAGCACCGGATGGCGGGCGAGCACCGCGGGCAGGCTCTCGAAGCGCAGCAGCTCGGCATCGAGGCTGGCCGACAGCAGGGCGAGGCGCTGGCCGGCGTGACGCGCGATGTCGTCGACGCCGGCGGCGAGCCGCCACGCGTGCACCGCCCACAGCAGGGCGACGGCGAGCGCGAGCGGCACCAGCACGCGCAGGGCGCGAAGCACGGGACGGCGCGATTCGCGGTTCATCGTGTCGCGCTCAGTGCGCCACCGCCGTGGGACACACGCGCAGCTCGGTGACGCCGCCGTCGGAAGGCAGCAGCGCGGACAGCGGCACGCATGGCCGGCCGGCCTCGCACCACTCGTAGTCGGCGGTGTGCTCCGAGCGCGTCAGGCGCAGCAGCGCATGGCGGGTGCGCGGATGCCAGGTCCACGCCCCGTCGCGCAGCACCGCGCCCGCGGCCGGCTCCATGCCGGCGCCGTGGCCGCGCACGCGCACGGTGTCGAGCACCAGCTCCCGGCCCTCCACCCGCCACGCCTCCTCCCAGCGCACACGCTCGATCGAATGCGTCCACGCCAGCGTGAAGCTGCTGGCGGCGACGGTCGCCGTGGCGAGGGCGGTGGCGAGGCAGAGCGCCATCAGACGGTGAGCGCCTGCACGTTGCGCGAGCGCCAGATGTGCCAGCCCATGACCAGCGCGGCGAGGCCGAAGCCGATCTCGTCGGTGATCGGCAGCGCGATCACCAGCATGGACGCGGCGACGAAGGCGAGCACGCGCTCGAGCGGGTTCATCGGCGAGCGGAAGTGGCCGACCACCGCGGTGCCCCACAGCGTCACCGCGAGCAGGGCCTTGAACACCACGTACAGGGTCGCGGCCACGCCCTTGTCCCCCTGCAGCATCAGCTCGGGCGCATACACCGCCATGTAGGGCACGACGAAGCCGGCGATGGCGATCTGCACCGCGCGCACGCCGATCTTGAGCCCGCTCTCCTTGGCGATCGGCGCCGCGGCGAAGGCGGCGAGCGCGACCGGCGGGGTGAGGTCGGCCATGATCCCGAAATAGAACACGAACATGTGCGAGACGATCAGCGGCACGCCGAGCTCGAGCAGCGCGGGTGCGGCGATCGAGCTGGTGATGATGTAGTTGGGGATGGTCGGGATGCCCATGCCGAGCACCAGGCAGGTGAGCATGGTCAGCAGCAGCGACACGAACAGGCTGTCGTCGCCGATCTGGATGATGTAGCCGGCGAAGGCGGTGGCACCGCCGGTCAGGGTCAGCGAGCCGATGATGACGCCCACCAGCGCGCACGCCACGCCCACCGGCAGCGCGTGCAGCGCGCCCTCGACCAGCGCCTTCACCGCCAGGCGCAGCGTGCTGCGGCCGTCGGCGCGCGGCGCCAGCAGCACCGCGAGCACGGCAACGACCGCCACCACCGCGATGATGCCGACCTTGGCGAAGGCCGAGCACGCCAGGCCGAGCGCGATCCAGAACAGCAGGCGCAGCGAGGTGCCGTTGAGATGGCGCGCGAGCGCGCTGCCGAACAGCAGCACCACGGTCAGCGCGAGGCCGACCATGCCGGCGAACATCGGCGTGAAGCCGGCGAACAGCAGGTACACCAGCCCGGCCAGCGGCAGCAGCAGGTACCAGCGTTCGCGGATCGCCACCCACGGGTCGGGGCACTCGGACTTCGGCAGCCCCTTCAGGCCGGCACGCCCGGCCTCCAGATGCACCATCCAGAACACGGTGAAGAAGTACAGCAGGGCCGGGATGGCCGCGGCCTTGGCGATCTCGACGTAGGGCACGTTGATCGTCTCGGCCATGATGAAGGCCACGGCGCCCATCACCGGCGGCATGATCTGGCCGCCCATCGAGCTGGTGGCCTCGACCGCGCCGGCGAAGGCCGGCTTGTAGCCGAACTTCTTCATCAGCGGGATGGTGAACTGCCCGGTGGTGACCACGTTGGCCACGCCCGAGCCGTTGATCGTGCCCATCAGGCCGGACGACACCACCGACACCTTGGCCGGGCCGCCCTTGGTGTGGCCGACGGTGCCGAGCGCGAAGTTGGTGAACAGGTCGATCATGCCCGCCTGCTCGAGGAAGGCGCCGAACAGGATGAACAGGAAGATGTAGGACGAGGACACATAGGTCGGCGTGCCGTAGATGCCCTCGGTGCCGAAGGCGAGCTGGCCCACCACCTGGTCGAGGCCGTAGCCGCGGTGGGCGAGGTCGCCCGGCAGGTACTCGCCGAACAGGGCGTAGGCGAGGAAGCCGAGGCAGATCATCGGCAGCGCCAGCCCCATGATGCGGCGCGCGGCCTCGAACACCAGCACCAGCGTGATGACGCCGACCGCCATGTCGGCCTGCGTCAGCTCGCCGGCGCGCTGCACCAGGTCGGCCTCGTAGATCCAGTGGTAGCCCGACAGCAGCAGCGCGCCGAAACCGATCGCCTTGGTCAGCACGCCGGTGCGCCCCTGCCCGCCCTGCCAGGGATGGAGCAGGAAGGTCAGCAGCAGCAGGAAGCCGACGTGCAGCGCGCGCACGACGGTGCTCGACAGCGGGCTGAAGGCCGAAGTGACGAGCTGGAAGACCGAGAACAGGATCGCGCTGTAGAAGACGACGCGCAGCATGCCCTTGCCGGCTTCGGCGGCAGGCGAATGGACGGAGGAGCTCATGGCGGTTCCGGAACGGGGACGGCGGCTGGGCCGCCCGGGCGAGGGGGTGAAGGGCTTACTTGACCAGGCCCTTCTCGCGGTAGAACTTCTCCGCGCCCGGATGGAGCGGGATCGGCAGGCCGTCGGTGGCCTTCTCGAGCTTGATCTGGCGGCCGGCGGAGTGCGAATTGCCCAGACGCTCGAGGTTCTCGAAGATGCCCTTGGTCATCTGGTAGGCGACCTCGTCGGACACCTTCGCGTGGGTCACCAGCAGGTTGTTGATCGCCACCGTCGGCACCTCGGCGCTCTGGCCCTCGTAGGTGCTGGCCGGCACCACCGCCGGACGGTAGGCCGGATCACCGACCTTGGCCACGACCTCGGCCGGCACCGGGACGAAGTTCACCTTGACCGCGGCCGACAGGTCGCGCAGCGCCGCCACGCCGAGGCCGGCCGACTGCAGCGTGACGTCGATCTGGCGGTTCTTCATCAGCTCGACCGACTCGCCGAAGGGCAGGTACTCGACCTTGGCGAAATCCTCGTACGACAGGCCGGCGGCCTTGAGGATCGCGCGCGCGTTGATCTCGGTGCCCGAGCGCGGCGCGCCCACCGAGATGCGCTTGCCCTTGAGGTCGGCGAGCGTCTTCACGTTGGCGTCGGCCAGGGCGACGATCTGGATGTAGTTCGGATACACCGAGGCGATCGCGCGCAGCTTGTCGAGCGGCTTGGTGAAGCCGGCGTCGGCGTTGCCCTTCCAGGCGTCGGAGACGGAGTCGGCGAGCGAGAAGCCGATCTCGCCACGGCCGGCCTGCAGCAGGTTGAGGTTCTCCGCCGAGGCCTTGGTGGCCTGCACCTGGACCTTGCTGTCGGGGATGATCTCGCCATAGACCTGCGACAGGGTGACGCCGAGCGGGTAATACACCCCGCTGGTGCCGCCGGTCAGCACGTTGACGAAGGTGGCGGCGGATGCCGCGCCGGTCATCGCCACGAAGGCGGTGCCGAGTGCGCATTTGCGGATCAGGGATTTCATCGAACGCTCCTCCACTTAATAAGTCTTGATTATTTGCCCATCAGCGGACCAACGAACTTTAGCAACTGCCGTGCCACCTGCGCACCACCCTGGTGCTCAGCGTTTTCCCTGATCCTGCGGGCCTTCCCGGGCACATGCCGGCGACTGGCAAGCACCGTCGGCGCGACATCCCGGAACGCGTCGCCCACCCTCGTCCGGAAATCCGCACGCTGTCCGACAGCCCGTCCGCGCTGGCTCGCGCAGGTCCCTGCGTGCGCGGCCGCCGCCCCTTCCCGGACGGCCCGGCGATCTGCTACAACCGGAACCCCTCACTCCCGCCGGCAGCCGCGTACCCTCACGCGCCGGGCCGGCTCGCAAAGATGGAAACAGTCGATACCGTGGTGATCGGCGCCGGCGTGGTCGGCCTGGCCTGCGCGCACAGCCTCGCCCGCGCCGGGCATGAGGTCGTGATCGTCGAGCGCGAGACCGCCTTCGGCACCGGCATCAGCGCGCGCAACAGCGAGGTCATCCACGCCGGGCTGTACTACCCGCCCGGTTCGGTCAAGGCACGGCTGTGCGTGGACGGCCGCCAGCGCCTGTACGCGTGGTGCGCCGAACACGGCGTGAGCCATGCGCGCTGCGGCAAGCTGGTCGTCGCCAGTTCCGCGGCGCAGGCGCCGGCGCTGCAGGCGATCGCCGAACGCGCGCGCGCCAACGGCGTGCATGACCTGCGCCTGATCGAGGCCGACGAACTCGCCGCGCTCGAACCGGCGCTCGCCGCCCACAGCGCGCTGCTGTCGCCCTCGACCGGCATCGTCGACAGCCACGGCCTGATGCTGTCGCTGCTGGGCGAGGCCGAGCGCCACGGCGCCATGCTCGCGCTCGCCAGCCCGGTGCTGGATGGACGGGCGGAGGCCGACGGCATCGTGCTGCGCACCGGCGGCGAGGCCGCGGCCGAGCTCAAGGCGAAATGGGTGATCAATGCCGCCGGCCTGGACGCCCCGGGGCTCGGCCGCGCGATCCGCGCCCCGGCCGCGGCGCAGGCGCCGCAGGCGCATTACGCACGCGGAGTGTATTTCGGCTATGCGGGCCGGGCGCCGTTCTCGCGCCTGATCTACCCGATCCCGGAACCCGGCGGCCTGGGCGTGCACCTGACCCTGGACCTGGGCGGCCAGGCCAAGTTCGGCCCCGACGTGGAGTGGATCGCCGCCCCCGACTACACGGTGGATGCAGCGCGCGCGCAGGGCTTCGCCCGCGCGATCCGCCGCTGGTGGCCGGAACTCGACGCCACCCGGCTGCAGCCCGGCTATGCCGGCGTGCGCCCGAAGATCGTCGGCCCGGGCGAGGCCGACGCCGACTTCCGCATCGACGGCCCGGCCGCGCACGGCACGCCGGGGCTGGTGCACCTGTACGGCATCGAGTCGCCCGGCCTCACCGCGGCGCTGGCGATCGGCGAGCAGGTGGCGGCGATCGTCGCCGACGGCGCGCGCTGAACAGGCAGCCGCCGCGATGCGGGGCGGCCGCCGGCAAGGCCTCGGTCACGTCCTGCCCCGCTCAGGCCGTCACGTAGGCGCGGATGCCGGCAGCGATGAACTCCACCGCCAGCGCCGCGACCACCAGGCCCATCAGCCGGGTCATGATGTTCAGCCCGGTGCGGCCGGCGAGGCGGCTGATCGGCTCGGCGAGGCTGAAGGCCAGCCACACCACGCCACCCATCAGCACGCCGCCGCCGACCTGCAGCGAGGGCACGGTGATGCCGAAGCCGGCGAGCAGGTACTGGCCGGCGATCGCGGTGATCGCGATGACGATGAAGGTCGCCAGCGCGGAGGTGCGTGCGGTGCGGCGGCGATCGCCCCGCGACTGCCCCTCGGTGAGGCCGATGAAGGCCGGGATCGCGCCGAAGGGGTTGATCAGCGCGGCCAGGGTGATGAAGATTTTCGCGAATTCCATCCGGTGTACTCCCGTCGAGCTGGGAGGGCACATCCCGCCGTCGTCTCGCGTCGCTCAGACTACGTCGCCAGCCCCGCCGGCCGCAAATCGGCATGCGAGCCGGATGCGCCGAATGCGCATCCGCGCAGGCTCACACCACACCGTCCGCACGCAGGCGGGCGATCGCCTCGGCGTCGAGGCCGAGGGTGGTGGCGAGGATGTCGTCGGTGTGCTCGCCCAGCATCGGCGGCGGCAGGCGGTAGTCGACCGGGGTGGCCGACAGCTTCATCGGACTGGCCACCAGCGGCACCGGGCCGGCGACCGGATGCGGCATCGTCACCTTCAGCCCGCGCGCCTGCACCTGCGGATCGGCGA
>DAOMOP010000078.1:0-16569 GCA_035444405.1 Rhodocyclaceae bacterium | reverse complement strand
CCTCGGCGGCATCATCATCATCGACTTCATCGACATGGAGACCGTCGAGCACCGCGAGATGGTGCTCGACGAGTTCCGCAAGGCGCTCGCGCGCGACCACACCAAGATGAGCGTCAACGGCTTCACCGCGCTCGGCCTGGTCGAGATGACCCGCAAGCGCACGCGCGAGTCGCTCGCGCATCTGCTGTGCGAACCCTGTCCGACCTGCGAGGGGCGCGGCGAGATCAAGACCGCGCGCACGGTGTGCTACGAGATCCTGCGCGAGCTCCTGCGCGAGGCGCGCCAGTTCAACGCGCGCGAGTTCCGCGTGCTCGCCGCGCCGAACGTCATCGACCTCTTCCTCGACGAGGAGTCGCAGGCGCTCGCGATGCTGTCGGACTTCATCGACAAGAAGATCTCGCTGCACCCCGAGGCGAGCTACACGCAGGAACAGTTCGACATCGTGCTGCTATGAGCGGGCTGCGGCACGACACCGGCGCGGCGCGGGCGCACGCGGATCGGCCGCGCGAATCGGACCGCGGCGCCCCGCCACCTTCCGAGCCGCCGGCTCCGCTGCCCGCAGCCCCCCGGGAGCCGACGCGCGAGCGCTTCGCGAATCCGCTTGCGCGCTACGCCGCCGCAACGCGCCCGGCCTTCCTGTCGGTCACGCTGGTCGGCTGCCTGATCGGGCTCGCCGCGGCGCGGGCCGACGGCGTGGCGCTGGAGACCGCCCGCGCCGTCCTGACGGTGCTCGCAGCCCTCGTCGCCCATGCCGCCGGCAACGTCATCAACGACTATCATGACGCGAGAAGCGGCGCCGACGACGCCAACACCGGGCGGCTGTTCCCGTTCACCGGCGGCAGCCGCTTCATCCAGAACGGCGTATTGACGCTGCGCGAGACGGCGCTGTTCGGCTACGGCATGCTCGCGCTGGTGGTGCCGGTCGGCCTGTGGCTGGCCTCGACGACCGGCCCGGGTCTGCTCGCCATCGGCGCGGCCGGCCTCGCGCTGGGCTGGGCGTACTCGGCACCGCCGCTGCAGCTGGTCGCACGCGGCCTCAGCGAGGCCGTGATCGTGCTGTGCTGGCTGCTCGTCGTCGTCGGCGCCGACCACGTGCAGCGCGGCGCGTTCGCGTGGACGCCGGTCGCGGCCGGCCTCGGCTTCGCGCTGCTGGTCGCGAACATCCTCTACATCAATCAGTTTCCCGACCACGACGGCGACGCCGCCGCCGGCAAGCGCACGCTGATCGTGCGCCTCGGCGCCGAGTCGGCCAAGTGGGGCTATTTCGGCATCGCGCTGATCGCCTACGGCTGGCTCGTGCTGCAGGTCGGCCGCGACAACCTGCCGCAGGCGTGCGCGGCCGCGGCGATCACGATCGTGCTGTCGCTCAACGCCGCGCGCGAGCTGCGCGAGCACGCGTCGTCGCCGTCCGAGCTCGGACGCGCGATCCGGCTCACGATCGCGGCCGCGCTGCTGCACGGGCTGATCGTCGCCGCCGCGCTCGCGCTCGGCTGGCGCGCGTGAGCCGGGCTGCCTCATGCGTCGAACCGTCTGCCCGATGCCGAATCCACGCACCTGCCACCACCCCGCCCTGACGCCCCGTCCCGGACCGCGCCGCCGGGCCGTCCAACCGGAGTCCCCCACACCATGATCGGACGCATCACCGGCACTCTGCTGGAGAAGAATCCGCCCCAGATCGTCGTCGACACGCACGGCGTCGGCTACGAGATCGACGTGCCGATGAGCACCTTCTACGGCCTGCCGGCGACCGGCGAGAAGCTGTCGCTCTACACGCATTTCGCCGTGCGCGAGGACGGCCACTTCCTGTATGGTTTCGCGAGCGAGGACGAGCGCGCGGCCTTCCGCCAGCTGCTGAAGGTCTCGGGCATCGGCGCGCGCACCGCGCTGGCGGTGCTGTCGGGCCTGTCGGTCGGCGACCTCGCCCGCGCCGTGGCGCTGCAGGAGGCCGGCCGCCTGGTCAAGATTCCCGGCATCGGCAAGAAGACCGCCGAGCGGCTGCTGCTCGAGCTGCGCGACCGCCTCGGCAAGGCGCTGCCCGCCCTCACTACCCCCCCCGCGGCGCCCGGCGCAGCGGCGGCGGTGACGCCCGACGCGCGCAGCGACATCCTCAACGCGCTGCTCGCGCTCGGCTACAACGAACGCGAGGCGCTCGGCGCGATGAAGAACCTCGCCGACGAGGTCGGCGTGTCCGACGGCATCCGCCTCGCGCTGAAACAGCTGTCGAAGGTGTGAACCGCGCATCGGTGATACGATCGGCGGCAGCACGCCGACAGGCGGGCCCTTGCGCGCGCCCGCTCGGGCCAGTGCCCGGCGCCGCGCGCCTTCCGCCGTCCCTGCCGCGATGGATCCGATGAGCATCGAAACCGACAAACTGCAGGCTCCGCGCCTGATCTCCGCCCAGACCACCGACCGGCAGGAAGACGCGATCGAGCGTGCGCTGCGCCCCAAGCGGCTGGCCGAGTACGTCGGCCAGGCCAAGATCCGCGAGCAGCTCGAGAGCTTCATCGAGGCCGCGCGCAGGCGCGGCGAGGCGCTCGACCACGTGCTGCTGTTCGGCCCGCCGGGGCTCGGCAAGACGACGCTTGCGCACATCGTCGCCGCCGAGATGGGCGTGAGCCTGCGCCACACCTCGGGGCCGGTGCTCGAGCGCGCCGGCGATCTGGCGGCGCTCTTGACCAACCTCGAGCCGCACGACGTGCTGTTCATCGACGAGATCCACCGCCTGTCGCCGGTCGTCGAGGAGATCCTGTATCCGGCGCTCGAGGACTTCCAGATCGACATCATGATCGGCGAAGGGCCGGCGGCGCGCTCGGTCAAGCTCGACCTGCCGCCGTTCACGCTGGTCGGTGCGACCACGCGTGCGGGCATGCTGACCAACCCGCTGCGCGACCGCTTCGGCATCGTCGCGCGTCTCGAGTTCTACACCCCCGAGGAGCTCGCCTTCATCGTGTCGCGCTCGTCCGGGCTGCTCGAGGTCGCGATCGACGAGGCCGGCGCCTTCGAGATCGCCCGCCGCGCGCGCGGCACCCCGCGCATCGCCAACCGGCTGCTGCGGCGCGTGCGCGACTATGCCGAGGTGCGCGCCAGCGGGCACATCACCGCGGCGGTGGCCGACGCGGCGCTGGTGATGCTCGACGTCGATCACCTCGGCCTCGACCTGATGGACCGCAAGCTGCTCGGCGCGATGCTCGAGAAGTTCGGCGGCGGCCCGGTCGGCCTCGACAACCTCGCCGCCGCGATCGGCGAGTCGGCCGACACCATCGAGGACGTGCTCGAGCCCTATCTGATCCAGCAGGGCTACCTGCAGCGCACGCCGCGCGGGCGGGTCGCGACGGCATCGATCTGGCAGCACTTCGGCCTCGCCCGGCCGGGCGGCCGCGACGGCGAGCTGTTCCGCTGACGCACCGGACCGCGCCGCACGCCCGCCTCCCCCGATGCGTACCTTTCTCGCGTTCGTGATCGTGCTGTGCGTGTTCGCCGGCCTGTACCTGCTGCCCGGCCCCGATTTCTACTGGCCCGACCGGCACGATCCGTCGCAGGCCCTGTACCTGACCGGCCTGTCCTCGCGCCTGCTCGGACTGGCGCTGCTCGTCACCGCCTGGCTCGGCGTGATGGCCGCCCGCCAGGCGAGCGCCAGCCCCGGCCGCGCCGCGCCGCGGCGCTGGCAGTACCACTTCTTCGGCCTGACGCTGCTCGTGCTGGCGCTCGTCAGCGCCGCGTTCCACCTCGCCGAGCCGGGTCCGAATCCGGAGGCGCGGGCGCATGGCGGACGGCAGTGACCCGCAATCTCCTTTTCACACGAGATCGAGCCGTGAGTGACCTGGCGAACCTTGACCGCTCCTGCGGTATGATGCCTTGACGATGCGAGCGAGGGCGCTAGATTGGCAGCGCTTGGCCAGGACGGCCCTCCTCCGTACATCGCGATCGCATCGCGCAGCAGGAGCCTGATTGCATGGACACGACAAGCGACGACGCAATGCTGCAGGAGATGGTCGACACGATCGTGCGCGAAGCCGATCCTGAAACGGTCATCTTGTTCGGCTCGTGGGCAAGGGGCACTGCACACGCCGACTCGGATATCGACCTGATCGTGGTCGAGCGCGAGCCATTTTCGCAGCGGCGCAGCCGACGCCGCGAAACCGCCCGGCTATACATGGCGCTGCGCAACCTGCCCGTTGCAAAGGATCTGCTGGTCTACAGCCGGGACGAATTCGAGCGGCACAAGCATTCTTCGAACCACGTCATCGGTCGTGCATGGCGCGAAGGGCGTGTTCTTCATGAGCGACCTTGAGCAAGCCCAGTCGCTGGTGATTCTTGCCCGCCGGGACTTCAACGCCCTCACGGGCATGGTCGCCGGAGCACCATTTGCCGACGAAATCTTCGGCTTCCATGCCCAGCAGGCAATCGAGAAGGCCCTCAAGGCCTGGCTGACGGTCCGCTCGACCAACTTCCCGCTGACGCATGATCTGACGCGACTACTGAGCCTGCTCGAAGGAGCGGGCGAGAATGTCGAATCTTTCTGGCCCCTCGTGCAATACAACGTCTACGCCGTGCAGGCCCGCTACGAGGCGGGACTCGCGGACGAGGACGTGCCGCTCGACAGGCATGCCACACTTGCAGAGGTGAAAGCCGTCATCGATCACATCGAAGCGATCCTCGGCGCGGCATACAACCGCAATTGACGACACCGCGCCGGGCCGCGCAAGAGCGCGGTCGGAGTTTCCCCAACACCTCACCCCACCTGCACCGCCAGCCCTTTCAGATATTCGCCCTCCGGCACCGCCAAGCCGACCGGATGGTCCGGCGCCGCCGACAGGCGATGCACGATGCGCGCGTCGACCCCGGCATCGCTCGCCGCGCCGGCGACGATCTTCTGGAACAGCTCGAGACCGATGCCGCCCGAGCACGAATACGTCATCAGCAGGCCACCGGGATTGAGCAGGCGGAAGCCGAACAGGTTGATGTCCTTGTACGCGCGCGCGGCGCGCTCGGCGTGGGCGGCCGAGGGGGCGAACTTGGGCGGGTCGAGCACGATCAGGTCGAAGCGCCGGCCTTCGGCCTTCAGCGCCCGCAACGCCTCGAACACGTCGGCCTGCTGCCACTGCGCGCGCGCCGCGTCGAGCTGCGGATTGAGCGCGAGATTGCGGCGCGCGGTGTCCAGCGCGGGGCCCGACGAGTCGATCGACAGCACCGACGCCGCGCCGCCCGCCAGCGCCTGCAGCGAGAAGCCGCCGGTGTAGCAGAAGCAGTTGAGCACCGCGCGGCCGCGCGCGAGCACGCCGGTGAGGCGGCGGTTGTCGCGCTGGTCGAGGTAAAAGCCGGTCTTGTGCCCGCCGACGACGTCGACTTCCATGCGCACGCCATGCTCTTCGATGACGAGCGGGCGGTCGGGCAGCGCACCATGCACGCAGCCGGTCACCGCGGGAAGCCCTTCGAGGCTGCGCACATCCGAATCCGAGCGTTCGTAGACGGCCGCGCAGCCGGTCGCCTGCACGAGGGCGGCGACGATAGCGTCGCGCCACTTCTCCGCCCCCGCGCTGGTCAGCTGCACGACGACGACATCGCCGAAGCGGTCCGCGATGACGCCGGGCAAACCGTCGGATTCACCGTGGACGAGCCGCACGCCGGCCTCGCCGGCCAGCAGCGGGTGGGCTGCGCGCCGCGCCACGGCGGCTGCGACCGTGCGCTTGAAGAACGCGTGGTCGATCGGCACGTCCGGCGCGAACGTCCATACCCGGGCGCGAATCTGCGAGTGCGGCGACCAGGCCGCGCGCGCCAGCGGGCGGCCGTCGTCACCGACGACCTCGACCGTGTCGCCGGCCCGTGCGCGGGCGTCGAGACGGGCCACCGAGCCGGCGAAGATCCACGGATGGCGGCGCAGCAGCGAACGCTCCCTGCCGGGTTTGAGAATGAGTCTGGGCATTTGCCGGGCCTGCACGGGCGATGATCGGGGCGGCAATTCTACCAAGACGCTGGCCGCAATCCCCGGCGGCGACTCGCACGGCGCGTGGCAAAGCCGGCGTCATGGCCGCGAACCGCCCCGACAGCATGCCGGCGGCATCGACCGCCTACTTCCCGTGCGGCGGAGGCCCCACGTCTGCGAGCAGCTTGCGCACCCGGTCGGCGGTCTCGAGCAGGTCGGGCAAGTCGTGCGAGCGCAACAGCCCGCCGAAATGTTCGAGCGCGCTCTCGGTCACGTACAGATGACCGTTCGAGCGCTTGCTGATCCAGCCCAGCTCGACCAGGCGCGCGATCTTGCGCCGCACCGTCTCGCGCGGCAGGCCGGTCGCCGCGGCGATCGAGTACGCGTTGCACGGCTTCAGCACACCGACACCGTCGTTGTCGTCATCCCGCACGCCGATTGCGTTCTCGAGCACGCCGATGTTGTGCAGGGCGATTTCGCCGAGCAGCAGCGGCAGCAGGATGTCGTGATCGAATTCGGCATAGAAGCGTTTCAGCTTGCGGATTTCATGGCGCGCCAGCGTGATCGCGATGGCGCGCAGCGCCGATCTCTTGGGGGATGCGGGAGGCGGTGGCGCATCGGCCGTACAGGCCGGGCGGGCCGAGTTCTTGGGGTCGGAATCTGTATGCATGATGGCATCGTCTCATTTCCGCGTCATGACCGCCGGAGACGATGTCCTTGGTTTATCTGGATCGAAGAATAGCGGAAAGGGAAAACCGCGACGCTTGTGCTGTTACCCGAAATGGGGACTGCAACAGCACTTGTTAAACTATTGATTGTTCGGGCTCGAGTGTCGTTGACCGCGGTCAACGCCAGTGCGCGCGAAGCACACCGACCGGGCGCCCGCCGACGGCGCGCCGTCGCGATGCATGCGCCATCGACAGCGCTCCCCGCGATGCATTCAGCGTAATGCCGATGCGATCACGCCGACGATGCGGGCGACATCGGCATGAGGCAGCTCGGGGTACATCGGCAAGGACAGGCAGCGCCGTGCCACCGCCTCGGCCACCGGCAGCGACTGGCCGGCGCACTGGTCCGCAAAGGCCGGCTGGCGATGCAGCGGCAGCGGGTAGTGCACGGCGCTGGCAATGCCGTCCGAGGCGAGCGCGGCGCGCAGCCGCTCACGCGCGGCGCAGAGCACCGTGTATTGATGATAGACGTGCATGGCGCGCGGCGCTTCGCAGGGCGGCGCCACCGCCATGCCTGCCAGCAGTTCGGTGTAGCGGGCGGCAACGGCTCGGCGGGCGGCGTTGAAGCGGTCGACGTGGCGCAGCTTGACGCGCAGGATCGCCGCCTGCAGTTCGTCGAGCCGGCTGTTGTAGCCGACCATGTCGTGGTGGTAGTGCGCGCTGCTGCCGTGGTTGCGCAGGGCACGCAGGCGCGTGGCCACGTCGGCCGCGCCGGTCGTGACCAGGCCGCCGTCGCCGAAACAGCCGAGGTTCTTGCTCGGAAAAAAGCTGAAGCAGCCGCACGCGCCGATCGCGCCGGTCGCCACACCGTCGACGCGCGCTCCGAACGACTGGGCGCAGTCCTCGACCAGCAGCAGCCCGCCGCGCTCGCACAGCGCACGCAGCCGCGTCGTGTCGGCCGGCTGGCCGAACAGGTGCACCACGACGACGGCCGCCGTGCACGGCGTGATCGCCGCCTCGACCGCGGCGGCATCGAGGTTGAACGTGCGCGCATCGATGTCGGCGAACACCGGCGTCGCACCGACATGGCATATCGCCTCGGCGGTGGCGACGAACGTGAATGGCGTCGTGATCACTTCGTCGCCCGGACCGACCCCGAGGGCGGCCAGTGCAAGCTGCAGCGCGTCCGTGCCGGAGGCGCACGACACGGCGTGGGCGACCCCAAGATGGCGCGCGACCTCATGCTCGAAGGCCTCGACGTTCGGCCCGAGGACGAAGCGCGCGCTCTCGAGCACGCCGGCGATGGCCGCGTCGAGCTCCTGCCTGAGCGCGTGGTACTGGCCCTTCAGGTCCACCATCGGAATCGTCGTCGCCATCGCTCATTCTCCGCGTGAGTCGGCCGGCGGTGCAGGCGCGGCCCGGCGTCCGAGCGTCGGCGCACGCACCCGATCCCTGATGCGAATCGCCGTTTCGAGCGCACGCAGGCCATCCTCGCCCGACACGACGGCCGGCGTGCCGCTGCGCACGGCCTCGAGAAAGGCGGCGATCTCGCGCCGGAGCGCGTCATCGTCGCTGAAGCAGCGCTCGTCGCCGACGATCTCGGGCACGCCCGGGTACATCTCGCGGCGGCCGAGGCGATGCACGGCGAGCCCCTGACGGTGAAAATCGATCGCGATGTAGGCGTCCTGCTCGAAGATGCGCATCCGGCGCTCGTGCTTCATGCTGACGCGGCTTGCCGTGACATTGGCGACGCAGCCGCCGGCGAACTCGAGGCGTGCGTTGGCGATGTCGATCGCATCGGAGAGCACGCAGGCCCCGCTCGCGGCGATGCGCTCGGGCGGTGCATCGACGAGGCTGAGGATGATGTCGAGGTCGTGGATCATCAGGTCGAGCACGACGTCGATGTCGGTCGAACGCGGCTTGTACGGGGCGAGGCGGTGCGCTTCGATGAACAGCGGCGCCACGTCGCGCCCGGCCAGCTCGAGCAGCGCCGCGTTGAATCGCTCGAGGTGGCCGACCTGCAGCACGACGCCGCGCTCGCGCGCGATGCGGTTGAGCGCGCGCGCCTCGGCGACGGTGGCCGTCATCGGCTTCTCGAGCAGCACGTGCGTGCCGCGCTGCAGGAACGCCTGCGCCACCTCGAAGTGCAGCGAAGTCGGCACCGCCACGCTGACGGCCGCGACGGTGCCGAGCAGGCGGCGGTAGTCGGTCAGCGCAGCGCAGCCGCACTCGGCGGCAACGCGCGAAGCCGCCCGGGCGTCGCAATCGGCCACGGCCACGAGCTCGGCGCCGGCGAGCTCGGCGTACTTGCGGGCGTGGAAGCGGCCCAGATAGCCCACGCCGACGACGGCGCAGCGGATGCCGGCCATGCTCGTCCCTCCTGTTGCGCGGCGTCGTCGGCCGCCCAGCTCGGCCGGACGGCGATCCGGCGTACGGACGCGTGCGCCCCGCAGTCGGGCTAGCGCTTCTTCGCGCGCGGATGGGCCGCGTCGTAGACGCGCGCAAGATGCTGGAAGTCCAGGTGAGTATAGACCTGCGTGCTGGCGATGCTGGCATGGCCGAGCAGCTCCTGCACCGCGCGCAGGTCGCCGCTCGACTGCAGCAGGTGGCTTGCGAAGCTGTGGCGCAGCATGTGCGGATGGACGTGGACGCCGAGCCCACGCTGGGTCGCCCAGCGCGCAAGGCGCGCGCGGATGGCGCTGCCGCCCATGCGCCGGCCGTTGCGCGTGACGAACAGCGCCGGCTCGTCGGCGCCGGCCCATTCGCCGCGCTGCGCGAGCCACTCATGCACCGCTGCGCAGGCCGCGCGCCCGATCGGCACCGAACGCGTCTTGCCGCGCTTGCCGGTCACGGTCACCATGCCTTCGGCCAGATCGAGCGCACCGTCGATGTCGAGCGAGGCGAGCTCGGACAAGCGCAGGCCGGCGGCGTAGAACAGCTCGAACATCGCGTGGTCGCGCGTCTCCAGACCCGCTTCGGGCACCGCATCGAGCAGGGCGCCGGCCTGATCGGGCGACAGCACGCGCGGCAGATTGCGCGCCGCCTTCGGTGCGCGTACCGCCTCGACCGGATTGTGCGCGAGGCCGCGGTGGCGCACGAGCCAGCGGAAGAAGCTGCGCCACGCCGACAAGGTGCGCGCGATCGAGCGCATGCCGAGCCCCTGGGCGTGCAGCCGCGCGACGAAATGGCGCACCTCGTGCGCACCGAGCGCCGCGAGCGGCGAATCGCCGGCCAGCGCGGCAAGGCGCGCGAGATCGCGGCGATACGCGCCAAGCGTCAGTGCCGCGGCGCGCCGCTGTGTGGCCAGATGGGCGAGGAAGTCCTCGCCGCCATCGGGCAGCGCCGCCTCGGGTGCCGGCTGCGCGGCAGCGCCGCGACGCGGCATCGTCAGCCGAGCAGGCGCCGCAGCGCCGCCGCTGCCAGCTCGCCGATGCGCGACAGGTAGAGCGTGCCCATCTCCGGATAGAAGCGCTGCCCCTCCTCGCTCGCGAGCACCAGCAGCCCGTGCAGCTCGGCGTCGCGGCGCAGCGGCACCAGCGCGACCGAGCGCACGTGCGGCGCCGATTCGCCGAACCACTCGAGCACCTCGAGATGCCCCGGCGCCCCGCAATAGGGCTGATGCAGGTCGGACGCGAGCTCGCGCAAGGCGTCGCTGACCGACCCGAAATCCTCGCCCTCCAGCGTCAATACGCTGTTCCACAGGCGCATCGCGACGTGCGGCACGCTGAAGTCGTCGCGCAGGCTCTGGAACAGCGCGTCGCGCACGGCCTCGAAATCCTCCGCCTCGAGCAGCGCGAGACTGAGACGATGGACCTTCTCGCCGATCTCGTCGTTCTCCTCGCCATAACGGATCAGCTCGGCGAGCTTGCCTTCGAGCAGGCGGATCTTGTCGCGCAGCGCGTGCAACTGACGCTCGGCCAGCGTGATCGCCTGCCCGCCGTGCGGATGGGGCACCGTGATCTCGGCGAAGATCTCGCCGTGGCGGGACAGGAAATCGGGGTGTTCCCTGAGAAAGCGTACGACATCGTCGGCATTCATCGTGACTTCGACTCCGGTCAGAATCACCGTCCTCGCCGGACGGGCTGGAAGCTGTTCATCGAAACCGCGCTGCGGCAGGCCGCGGCCGGTGCGCGCCGTCCGGTGCCTGCTCTTGCTCCCGCGCGGTCCGCGGCCGCAGGCTCAGGCATCGGCGAGCGCGATCTCGCCTTCGAAGACGGTGACGGCGGGCCCCGTCATCGATACCGCGTCGCCCGCGCCGCCCCAGGCAATCCTGAGCACGCCGCCACGCGTCTCGACGCTGACCGGCGACACCAGCAGGCCGCGCAGCACGCCGGCAACCACCGCCGCACACGCGCCGGTGCCGCACGCGAGCGTCTCGCCGGCACCACGCTCGAACACGCGCAGGCGGATGCGGTGCTGGTCCACCACTTCCATGAAGCCGGCATTGACGCGAGCGGGAAAGCGCGCGTGCGACTCGATCAGCGGCCCGTGGCTCGCCACCGGTGCGACGTCCACGTCGGCCACCACCTGAACGGCATGGGGATTGCCCATCGACACCGCGGTGATCGCGATGCGAGCGCCATCGGCGAGCTCGAGCGGCTGGACCACCGCATCGGAGTCCGACACGAACGGCACGCGCGCCGGTTCGAGCACCGGCACCCCCATGTCGACCGTCACCATGCCATTGTCTTCGAGTCGCGGGCAGATGATGCCGGCACGCGTCTCGACGCGGATCGCGCGGCTGGTCGTCAGCCCCTTGTCGTGCACGAAGCGCACGAAGCAGCGCGCGCCGTTGCCGCACTGCTCGACCTCGCCGCCGTCGGCATTGAAGATGCGATAGCGGAAATCGACGCCGGGCGCGCTCGGCGGCTCGACGATCAGCAGCTGGTCGCAGCCGACCCCGAAGTGGCGGTCGGCGAGAAAGCGTACCTGCGCCGGCGTCAGAACCACCGGCTGGCGCACCGCGTCGATGACGACGAAGTCGTTGCCCAGGCCGTGCATTTTGGTGAATTGCAGGTGCATTTGCGTCCGGAGTTGCGCTGTAGGGGTGCCGTATCCGGGAGATTCTCGCGCAGCCGCGGGGCGGCGTCCAGCCGGGCGGTCAGTAGGGCTTGCGCTCGCCGGCCGGGCGCGTCTTGAAGCGGCGATGCACCCAGTAGTACTGCTCGGGCATCGCGCGCACCAGCGCCTCGATCTCGCGGTTCATGCGCACGGTGTCGGCCTCGACGTCGCCGCTGGGAAACTGCGGCCACGGCTCGCCGAGTTCGACCACATAGCCACGCCCGCCCGGCAGCATGCGCGTGGCGCACGACACCACCGCCGCCCCGGCCACGCGCGACAAGCGCGACAGACCGGTGATCGTCCATGCCGGCACGCCGAAGAACGGCACGAAGATCGCATCGCGGGTGCGGAAATTGAGGTCGGGCAGGTAGTAGAACGGCCGCCCGCCCTTCATCGCCTTGACCGTCGCGCGCACGCCTTCGTTGCGCGACAGCAGCAGCTGGTCGCCGAAGCGGCTGCGGCCGTGGTACAGCCAGCGATCGATGACCGGGTTCTTCTGGCGCGCATAGACGCTGACCGAGTCGAAGCGCATCGCGATGCCGGCGCCGCCCGCATCGAGGGCGACGAAATGCGGCGTCATCAGAATCACCGGCCGCCCCTCGGCCAGCAGCGCGCGCAGCCTTGCCTCGCCGTCGACGCGGATCAGCCGTGCCAGACGCTCCGGGCTCGCCCACCACAGCAGGCCGCGCTCGAGCAGGCTGCGCCCGAGCGCCCGAAAATGCGCGCGCGCAAGCCGCCCGCGCGCGTGGCGGTCGAGCTCCGGAAAGCACAGGCGCAGATTGACCTCGACGATGCGCCGGCGCCGCGGCACGAGCACGTACAGCAGCATGCCGAAACCCTGGCCGATCGCGGCGAGCAGCGGCAGCGGCAGCCAGTGCAGCAGCCACAGCAGCGCGATCACGGCATGACTCGGAGCCGCCGCGAGCATCACGCCCCCTCCGGCGCGGGCACGCCCGACGGGCGCTTGTAGCGGTTGTAGGCCCACAGGTATTGCGGCGGGCAGGCGAGGATCAGGCGCTCGATCTCGCGGTTGATCGCGGCGCAACGCGCCTCCAGCGACCCTGCGATCGCGTCCCGCGGCTCGGACACGTGCAGCACGTAGCCGGCGCCGCCGGGAAGCCGTTCGGTCCAGATCATCAGCACCCTGACCCCTTTGACCTCGGACAGGCGTGCTGCGAGCGTCATCGTCCATGCCGGCCGGCCGAAGAACGGCGCCCACACGCCTTCGCCCGCCTTGGGCGCCTGATCGGGCAGCATGCCGACCATCTCGCCCCCGCGCAGCGCCTTGACCAGACGCCGCACGCCGGCCACGTCGGCCGGCGCGACGCGGATGTTGCCGCGCGCGCGGCCGGCCTCCATCAGCGGCGCGAGCGCGGCCTGGCGCGGCGGACGGAACAGCACCGTGATCGGCCCGTGCGTCGAGCAGTACTGCGCGCACATCTCGAAGCAGCCCAGATGCGGGGTCAGCAGCAGCACGCTCGCGCCGTCGGCGCGCGCCGCCGCGATCAGCTCGCCGCCGTCGACGCGCACGATGCGCGCGAGCACCTCGTCCTGCGGGCGCAGCCATACGAAGGGCAGTTCGAGCGCCTGACGGCCGGCCTCGACGATGGTCGCACGCAGCAGGCGGCGCCCCGGCACCGCACCGAGCGCCTGCGCGAGATTGTCGCGCACGCGGCGGCGATAGGCGGGCGAGGCCGCCCACGCCACCCAGCCGGCGAGCGCGCCGAGCGCATGAAGCCAGCCGAGCGGCAGGCGCGCAAGCAGGCGAAACGACATCGTGACCAAGGCGGAAGAAGACACGGCAAAATGGCCCGCTGCAATCCACCCGCACACCGAGGCGCGTGAGCGGACCACTTTGACGGCCGAATCCGAAAGGCTATAATTATCCCTTATCCGCCGAGTTAACTCGACAACTTGCAGGGCGGATGCGTCCGCGCACCCCGGGTGCCGCGCGAAAAAAGTTCTGCTAAAGCGTCGCCGCTCGACGAAATCCCCGGAGCCGGCCACGCCGGAATCGCCGGGGATTTTCGTTTCTGGAGCAAGACTTATGAGCAGGGAGTTCCTCTTCACGTCCGAATCGGTGTCCGAAGGCCATCCCGACAAGGTCGCCGACCAGGTCTCGGACGGCATCCTCGACGCCATCCTCGCCGACGACCCGCATGCGCGCGTCGCGTGCGAGACGCTGGTGTCGACCGGCCTCGTCGTCATCTCGGGCGAGATCACGACCACGGCCCATCCGAACTACAAGGAGATCGCGCAGGACGTGATCCGGCGCATCGGCTACGACGATTCGTCGATCGGCTTCGACTACAAGTCGTGCGCGATCCTGACCGCGATCAACCGCCAGTCGCCCGACATCGCGCAGGGCGTGAATGAAGGCGAAGGCCTCGACCTCGACCAGGGCGCGGGCGACCAGGGACTGATGTTCGGCTACGCCTGCAACGACACCCCGGCGCTGATGCCGCTGCCCATCTACTATGCCCACCGCATCATGCAGCGGCAGGCCGAGCTGCGCAAGGACGGCCGCCTGCCGTGGCTGCGCCCGGACGCGAAGAGCCAGCTCACGGTACGCCACGTCGACGGCAAGCCGGTCGCGATCGACACCGTCGTCGTGTCGACCCAGCACAGCCCCGAAGTGTCGCACGCGCAGATCGCCGAGGCGGTGATCGAGGAGATCGTCAAGCCGGTGCTGCCGAAGGAGCTGATGCAGGGCGAGGTGCGCTATCTGATCAACCCGACCGGCCGCTTCGTCGTCGGCGGCCCGCACGGCGACTGCGGCCTCACCGGGCGCAAGATCATCGTCGACACCTACGGCGGCGCCGCCCACCACGGCGGTGGCGCGTTCTCGGGCAAGGATCCGAGCAAGGTCGACCGCTCGGCCGCCTATGCCGCGCGCCACGTCGCGAAGAACGTCGTCGCCGCCGGGCTCGCGGACCGCTGCGAGGTCCAGGTCGCCTACGCGATCGGCGTCGCCCGCCCGGTCAGCCTGATGGTCGACACCTTCGGCACCGGCACGGTCCCGGACGATCTGATCATCGAGCTGATCCGCAAGCATTTCGACCTGCGCCCGAAGGCGATCATCCAGAGCCTCGACCTGCTGCGTCCGATCTACGCGAAGACCGCGGCCTACGGGCACTTCGGCCGCGACGAGCCGGAGTTCACGTGGGAGCAGACCGACAAGGCCGCCGCGCTGGCCGCCGACGCCGGGCTGTAGTCACGCCGCCGCACGGGGCGCGAGCCGCTCGCACCCCGTGCGCACTGCCGGCAGTGCGCGCGGCTACCCGAGCGTCGTGCCGACAGCTTAAACTCGCGCCATTGCATTCGCGCCGCCCTTTGCCATGCTCATCCACACGCTGTTCTTCGTCCTCGGCCTGACCCTGCTCGTGATCGGTGCGGAAGCCCTCGTGAGAGGCGCCTCGAAGCTGGCGCTGTCGCTGGGCGTGTCGCCGCTGGTGGTCGGCCTGACGGTGGTCGCCTTCGGCACCAGCGCGCCCGAGATGGCGGTATCGGTCGGCGCGTCGCTGAGCGGCAACCCGGATCTGGCAATCGGCAACGTCGTCGGCAGCAACATCGCCAACGTGCTGCTGATCCTCGGCCTGTCGGCGCTGATCATGCCGCTGCTGGTCGCCGAGCAGATCATCCGCCAGGAGATTCCGATCATGATCGGGGCGTCGCTACTGATGGTGGTGATGGCGCTCGACGGCACCATCGGGCGGTTCGAGTCGGCCGTGCTGTTCGTGCTGGTGCTCGGCTATACGGCGTTCCTGATCCGCCAGTCGCGGCGCGCCGCGCGCGAAACCGTGGACGAGTTTTCGGCCGAGATGCCGCCCGATGCGCGCTGGGACCGCCACTGGAGCGTGCAGCTCGCGCTGATCGTCGCCGGGCTCGTCGCGCTCGTGCAGGGTTCGGACTGGCTCGTCGGTGCCGCAATCGTGTTCGCACAGGCACTGGGCGTGAGCGATCTCGTGATCGGCCTCACGGTCGTCGCGGTCGGAACCTCGATGCCCGAGATCGCGACCTCGCTCGTCGCCGCGGTGCGCGGCGAGCGCGACATCGCGGTCGGCAACGTGGTCGGCAGCAACGTGTTCAACATCTTCGCGGTGCTCGGCGTGACCGGGCTGGTGTCGGCCGGCGGCATCCCGATCTCCGAAGCCGCACGCAACTTCGACCTGTGGGTGATGCTGGCCGTGGCCTTCGCGACGCTGCCGATCATGCTCACCGGGCGCGAGATCGCGCGCTGGGAGGGTGGCGTCTTCGTCGCCTACTACGTCGCCTACACGGCCTATCTGGTTCTCGCCGCGCAGAAGCATGCGGCGCTGCCGGCGTTCTCGAACGTGATGCTCGGCTACGTGATGCCGATCACGGTGATCACGCTGATCGTCAGCGTGATGCGGCACAATCATGCGAGTCCGGAGTAGTGCGGAACCGTTGATCGGCAACGGCCGGCACGGAGTCGGCGGCGCACCGGCAGCAGATCGGCTCTGCCTGCTCGCGCGTCACCGCTTACCGATCACGCCCGGCTCAGTTATACTCGGGCCCTTTCCGAGGAGCGCTGCAAGGCGTCGGGACGCGGAATCCGGGCTCTCGCCCATCCGCCGCAACCCGCCCCCAGGCTCGGAATCCGCGACCGGCCATGTGCGCCGACGCGGTTCGTTCAAACGGCGCTCACCTGACCAACCCAGCCGGGTTCGGGATGACGGGTGAGCACCCTGCCGCAAGACCCCCTCCCTCCCGGCCATAGCAAGGAGTTCGTATGAACGCTGTGGCTGATCTCAAGGATTACGTCGTCGCCGATTTGTCGCTCGCCGACTGGGGCCGCAAGGAAATCCGCATCGCCGAAACCGAGATGCCGGGCCTGATGGCGATCCGCGAGGAATTCGCCGCCACGCAGCCGCTGCGCGGCGCGCGCATCACCGG
>DAOMOP010000077.1:15359-16588 GCA_035444405.1 Rhodocyclaceae bacterium | reverse complement strand
TTGACGTCGTAGATGATCTCGCCGCCCGGCACGCGTGCGAGCACGTCGGCGGCGAACAGCATCAGCTGGCGGTCGGGGTAGATGATGGCGCCGTCTTTCGTGACCACGCCGAGGCGATCGCCGTCGCCGTCGAAGGCGAGGCCGAGCTCGGCGTCCGACTCGCGCAGCGTGCGGATGAGGTCGGCGAGATTTTCCGGCTTGGACGGATCCGGATGGTGATTCGGGAAGCGGCCGTCGACCTCGCAGAACAGCTCGACGACGTCGCAGCCGAGGCCGCGCAGCAGCCGCGGCGCAAGCGCGCCGGCGACGCCGTTGCCGCAATCGACGACCAACTTGAGCGGGCGTGCGAGCCTGACGTCGGACAGCACGCGCTCGAGGTAGGCGGCGGCGGCGTCGGCGTGGCGCAGCCGTCCGGCGCCGTGCGACAGGTCGCCTTCGACGATGCGCCGGCGCAGGTCCTGGATCATCGCGCCGTGCAGCGTCTCGCCGCCGAGCACCATCTTGAGCCCGTTGTAGTCGGGCGGGTTGTGGCTGCCGGTCACGCTCACGCACGAGTGCGTGTTCAGGTGGTGGGCGGCGAAATAGGTCAGCGGCGTGGGCACGCAGCCGATGTCGACGACGTCGACGCCGGCCGCGCGGACACCGTCGGCCAGCGCGCCGGCGAGTTGCGGCCCCGACAGCCGCCCGTCACGACCGATGGCGATCTCCGACTGGCCGCGTGCCCGCGCCTCGCTGCCCAGCGCGTGGCCGATCGCGCGCACCACCGGCGCGGTCAGGGTCGTGTCGACGATGCCGCGAATGTCATAGGCCTTGAAGATCTCGGGTGCGAGGCGGGGGGGCTTGCTGTCGGTCATGATCGGAACGGGCGAATGAGGAAGCGCGCATTATCGCAGATGACATGGGAGCACTGTGCGCCGCGCGGCGGGCTCATGGCGTCCGAGCGAAGTACGCCAGCAGTCGTTCGGGCAGCCAGTCGATGTGACCGGGCCAGGGGCCCGACAGGAAACCGACGTGCCCGCCCGCGTGCAGCAGCTCGAAGCGGACGCGGGGCGACAGCTCGCCGGTGTGCGGCAGTGCGGCCGGCGGCACGAACGGATCGTTGGCCGCGCACAGCAGCAGGGTCGGCACGTGCACCGACTTCAGCCACGGCCGGCTCGAGGCGCGGCGCCAGTAGTCGGCGGCGCCGGCAAAGCCATGCACGGGGCCGGTGTAGGCGTCGTCGAAGGCGT
>DAOMOP010000077.1:0-15349 GCA_035444405.1 Rhodocyclaceae bacterium | reverse complement strand
CGCGGCGC
The DNA here is from genome assembly GCA_035444405.1 of Rhodocyclaceae bacterium. Taxonomy (GTDB): domain Bacteria; phylum Pseudomonadota; class Gammaproteobacteria; order Burkholderiales; family Rhodocyclaceae; genus DAOMOP01. The sequence goes on along the minus strand of DAOMOP010000077.1, from coordinate 15,341 downwards.
TGCGTACGCGGCCAGCGTCGCACAGGCCGGGCCAGCGTTCGAGCTTGGCGAGCGCCTTGGCGCGCAGCGTGCGCAGAAAGCGGTAGGTATAGACGCGGTTGAAACCCTGCGCGAGCGCGGTGCCGCTTGCGGTAAGGTCGAGCGGCGGGCATACGGCCGCTGCGGCCGAGACCTGGTCGGTGGCCGTAGCGCCGCGTTCGCCGAGCCACTTCAGCAGCGCATTGCCGCCGAGCGACACGCCGGCGACGAACAGCGGAGCGGCGCCGGCCGCGGCCGCAAGCCGCTGCACGATCCAGTCGATCTCGTCGCTGTCGCCGGAGTGGTAGGCGCGCGGGAGACGGTTCGGCACACCCGAGCAGCCGCGAAAGTGCGGCACCACGCCGCGCCAGCCGCGCCGCGCGACGGCGCGCATCAGGCTGCGCGCATAGTGCGAGCGGCTCGAGCCTTCGAGTCCGTGGAACAGGACCACCAGCGGGGCGCCGGGCGCGCTCGGGCCGGCGAGCCAGTCGAGGTCGATGAAGTCGCCGTCGGGCGTGTCGACCCGCTCGCGCCGATACGTCGGCAGCGCCCCGGCGCGCGCAAGCGGCACGATGGTCTGGGCGTGCCCGCCGCGAAGCCACCAGGGCGCGCGATACGGCTCGCCGCGCACCGCCGTCAATGCACGACGTGCGGGCCGTCGCCGGGCCCGGACAGCTCGCCGATGTCGGGCGCGGGCGAGGCGTGGTGCATGACCATGCGCCAACCCAGCGCGCCGCGCACGTAGGCGTTGGTCGCGACCATCGGCGGATGCAGGCGGTTCTCGCCCTCGACCGAAATGTGCTCGATGACGTTATGGACGGTGAGCAGCATGCTCGCGCTGACGACGCGCTGCGAGGTGCCGACGACCAGGCGCACGCCGCCGGCGAACAGCTGTCGCCACGATTCGCGCACCGCGGCGAGGCCGACCAGGCGCGGGCCGTCCGGATGGATGCATACGACTTCGTCGTCCTCCGACCACACCGCCATCATCGCATCGAGGTCCGAGCGTGCGAGCGCTTCGTAGAAGGCCGCCTCGACTTCGGCGGCCGAGCAGAACATGGGCTTCTTCACGGCAGAAGGCCTGTCGGTGCATGCGGCGGCGCGCACAGGTCGCCGCCGCTCGGCTGCGTCAGTGATGCCCTTTCGGGCGCTCGCCGGTGAACACGTAGCGGGTGCTGCAGTAGGGGCAGACCACTTCGCCCTCGGCGAGCACGTCGAGAAAGACGCGCGGATGCTGCGCCCACAGCGGCGCGTCCGGCCGCGGGCAGGCGAGCGGCAGATCCTTCACGGTGACGCTGACGGGGTGGGTCTTGTCGAGTGTGTTGGTCATGTGCGGGCCTCAGACGAATGCCAGCCAGTGTTCGTATTCCGGCGCGCGGCCATTGACGATGTCGAAGAAGCGCGCCTGGATCTTCTCGGTGACCGGGCCGCGGCGGCCGCTGCCGATGACGCGGCTGTCGAGCTCGCGGATCGGCGTGACTTCGGCCGCGGTGCCGGTGAAGAAGGCTTCGTCGCAGATGTAGATGTCGTCGCGGGTGAGCCGCTTGGCCTGCACCTCGAGGCCGAACTCGCGCGCCACGCGGATCACCGAGTCGCGCGTGATGCCGGTCAGCGCCGACGCGATCTCCGGCTCGTAGATGCAGCCGTCCTTGATCACGAAGAGGTTCTCGCCGGCGCCTTCGGCGACGAAGCCCTGGGTGTCGAGCAGCAGCGCCTCGTCATAGCCTTCCTGCGTCACCTCGAGGTTGGCGAGAATGGAGTTTGCATAGGTGCTGGCGAGCTTGGCGCGCGGCATCGTGACGTTGACGTGGTGGCGCTGGAACGACGAGGTCTTCACCCGGATGCCCTTCTCGAGGCCTTCCTCGCCGAGGTAGGCCCCCCACGGCCAGGCGGCGATTGCGACGTGGACGGTCGAGCCGCGCGTCGAGATGCCGAGCTTCTCGGAGCCGTAGAACGCGATCGGGCGCAGATAGCAGGACTCGAGCTTGTTCGCGCGCACGACCTCGAGCTGCGCCTCCATCAGGACGTCCTTCGAGTAGGGGATGTCCATCATGTAGATCTTGCCGGAGTTGAGCAGGCGCTGGGTGTGCTCGGCCAGGCGGAAAATTGCCGTGCCCTTGACCGTCTTGTAGGCGCGCACGCCTTCGAATACCGCGAGGCCGTAGTGCAGGGAATGGGTCAGCACGTGCGTGGTCGCGTCGCGCCAGGGCACGAGCTTGCCGTCGTACCAGATGAAACCATCGCGGTCAGCCATGGACATGGGGAATTCTCCAGCGGTGTGAGGGCTTTTCGAGGCGCCGTGAGCGGCGCCGGACAGCGTGCGATTTTAGCGCAATCTCGAGCCGGCGTATGCGAGAGCCCGAGCCGCACAGGGGCGGGAAAGGCGGCCGCGACGGCGGGATGGGCCGCGCCCCGGGTTGCCGTCGGCACGGGCAAAAAAAGCGGGCCGATGCCAGCATCGAACCCGTCCGCCTTCATGCCATGCGGCTGGCTGCCGCGCCGTGCCTACCACAGTTTCTCGAGGGCCTTCAGGATGTTGCGCCGCGACAGCTGGCCCACCAGTCGGCTTTCATGCACGACCGGGTAGCAGCGGTAGGGCAGCGTGACGAACAGCTCTGCCGCCTCGGTCAGGCTCGCGTCGGCCTCGAGCGTCCTGACGTCGCTGGTCATGAACTCGCTGACGCGACCGCCGCGTTCCTCGTGATACGACGCGTTGAGCGCGACCTTGAGGCAATCCTTCTCGGACAGGAAGCCGACCACCTTGCCGAGATGGTCGATGACCGGTGCACCGGTCAATTCGTGCTTGATCAGCTTGTGGATTGCATCGAGCACGTCCATCTCGGGGGAGAACGCGAGCGGGTCACCGGACATGTAGTCCTTGACTAGCAGAGACTGAAGCATGGTCTTGCCTTTCATGATTGTTGGTCTTCGGCCTGCATGCGTGCAAGGCGCTTGGGGCAGGGCTTGCTGCAGCCCGCGTCGCATTCCAATCCGAGCGCTCCGAGGCCGCCGCAGCTGCCGCCGATCGGCTTGCGGCCTGCGATCACGCCGACTGCCATGCCGAGCACGGCGATCGCCATGATCACGAACGTAACGATGAATAAGGTCATGGAGCCTCCTGATTCGTCTGGGCCGCCCGCACCTATCTGGTCGGCGCGGGCGGCGAGGGGGATCAGCCGCCGAAATCGTCGAGCATGATGTTCTCGCGCTCGACGCCGAGGTCCAGCAGCATCTGGATGACCGCGGCGTTCATCATCGGAGGTCCGCACATGTAGAACTCGCAGTCTTCCGGTGCGGGGTGATCCTTCAGGTAGTTCTCGTACAGCACGTTGTGGATGAAGCCGGTGTAGCCGGTCCAGTTGTCGTCGGGCAACGGGTCGGACAGCGCGACGTGCCACTCGAAGTTGTCATTCTCCCTGGCGAGCATGTCGAAGTCCTCGACATAGAACATCTCGCGTTTGGACCGTGCACCGTACCAGAAGGTCATCTTGCGCCTGGTCTTGAGGCGCCGCAATTGGTCGAAGATGTGCGAGCGCATCGGCGCCATGCCCGCACCGCCGCCGATGAAGACCATCTCGGCATCGGTGTCGCGTGCGAAGAATTCGCCGAACGGCCCGGATATCGTGACCTTGTCGCCCGGCTTGAGGCTGAAGATGTAGGACGACATCTGGCCCGGCGGCACGCCCTCGGCGCGCGGCGGCGGCGTGGCGATGCGCACGTTGAGCATGATGATGCCGCGCTCCTCGGGGTAGTTCGCCATCGAGTACGCGCGCGTGACCGGCTCGTCGACCTTGGACTTGTACTGCCACACGTTGAAACGGTCCCAGTCCTCGCGGAAGCGCTCTTCGATGTCGAAGTCCTTGAAATCGACCTCGTGTGGCGGGCACTCGATCTGGATGTAGCCGCCGGCACGGAAATCGACGTGCTCGCCTTCGGGCAGCTCGAGCACGAGCTCCTTGATGAAGGTCGCGACGTTGTGGTTCGAGCGCACCGTGCACTCCCACTTCTTGACGCCGAACACCTCCTCGGGCACTTCGATCTTCATGTCCTGCTTGACCGCCACCTGGCAGGCGAGGCGTTCGCCTTCGCGCTGCTGGCGCTTGTTGATGTGGCCGGTCTCGGTCGGCAGGATCGCGCCGCCGCCCTCGAAGACCTTGACCCGGCACTGTGCGCAGGTGCCGCCGCCGCCGCACGCCGAGCCGACGAACAGTTGCGCATTGGCGAGTGCGCCGAGCAGCTTGCCGCCGGTGGGCACCTCGATGGTCTTCTCGTTGTTGATCGTGATCTTGACGTTGCCGGCGGCGACCAGCCTGGAACGCGCGGCGAGGATCACGAGCACCAGCAGCAGGATGATCGCTGCAAAGAATACGACACCTAAAATGATTTCAGTCATAGGGGATTCCTCGTCGCGTCAGAGCTGAATGCCGGAGAAGGCCATGAAGCCCAGCGACATCAAGCCGGCCGCGATGAACGTGATGCCCAGGCCCTGCAGCCCGGCCGGGATGTCGGAGTACTTGAGCTTCTCGCGGATGCCGGCCAGCGCCGTGATCGCGAGCGCCCAGCCGACCCCGGTGCCGAAACCATAGGTGATGCTCTCGCCGAGGTTGTAGTCGCGTTCGACCATGAACAGCGTACCGCCGAGGATCGCGCAGTTCACCGTGATCAGCGGCATGTACACGCCGAGCGCGTTGTAGAGCGCGGGCACGTACTTGTCGAGGAACATCTCGAGGATCTGCACGAGCGCCGCGATCACGCCGATGTACGAGATCAGACCGAGGAAGCTCAGGTTGACGTCGGGCAGTCCGGCCCACGCGAGCGCGCCGTCACGCAGCAGGTAGTAGTAGATCAGGTGGTTGACCGGCACCGTCAGGGTCTGGATGAAGACCACCGCGATGCCGAGGCCGAACGCGGCGCTGACCTGCTTCGAGATGGCGAGGAAGGTGCACATCCCGAGAAAGAACGACAGCGCCAGGTTCTCGACGAAGACCGCGCTGATGAACAGATTGAAATGGTTCGCCATTACTGCACCTCGGTACGATGAGCGGTCTGGATCTGGAAGTCGGGCTTCTCGACCTGCGACGGCTTCCAGCTGCGTACGGCCCAGATGATCAGCCCGATGATGAAGAACGCACTGGGCGGCAGCAGCAGCATGCCGTTCGGGACGTACCAGCCGCCGTCACGGGCGAGCGACAGGATCTGCACGCCGAACAGCGAGCCCGAGCCGAGCAGCTCGCGGATGAATCCGACGACCAGCAGGATCGCACTGTAGCCGAGGCCGTTGCCGAGTCCGTCGAAGAAGCTCGGCAGCGGCGGATTTTTCAGCGCGAAGGCCTCGGCGCGACCGAGCACGATGCAGTTCGTGATGATCAGTCCGACGAACACCGACAGCTCCTTGGACAGGCCGAATGCAAAGGCCTTGAGGAACTGGTCGACCACGATCACCAGCGATGCGATGATCGTGATCTGCACGATGATGCGGATGCTCGACGGGATGTGCGCCCGCAGCAGGCTGATCAGCACGTTCGATGCACACAGCACGAAGGTCAGCGCGATGCACATCGTCAGCGCGGTCGACATCTTGGTGGTGACCGCCAGCGCCGAGCAGATCCCGAGCACCTGCAGGATGATCGGGTTGTTGTCGGCGATCGGCCCGGTCACGAGCTTCTTGGTATCGCTGGCCATGTCTTACCCCCTCTCGTTGCGAAGGCGCGCGATCAACGGGCCGTAGCCGTTGTCGCCGAGCCAGAAGTTGATCAGTTTCTCGACGCCGCGACTGGTGAGGGTCGCGCCGGCGAGGCCATCGATCTTGTGCTGTGCATCCGGTGCGCCGGCGTCGACGGTGCCCTTGACAAGCTCGACCGTCGGGCGCCACTGCGCGTCGTAGACCACCTTGCCACGCCACTGCGCGCGCCAGTTCGGGTTGTCGACCTCGCCGCCGAGACCCGGCGTCTCGGCGTGCTGGTAGAACTTCAGCGCCTGCACCGTGCGCAGGTCGCCTTCGAGCGCGAGAAAGCCGTACAGCGTGGACCACAGCCCGGCGCCGTGGACCGGCAGGATCAGGGTCTGGAGGGCGCCGTCGGCCCCGCGGACCTTGTAGACCGGCATGTATTCGGGCAGGCGCTTGATGTTCGCGAGATCCTCGCCGCGCGGCAGCGCGCGCGACATCTGCGGGTCCTTGGTCGCGCGCTCGATGCTGAAGCCCTGTGGATCGACGGCATCGGTCTCCTGGCCGTCGGACAGGCGCACCATCACCGCCTCGACGTCGCGAAAGGCCTCCTGGATCGACTGGCCGGGCTTGAGCACGCCGGCGACTTCGACGATGTTGCGGGTGCGGTCGGCTTCCTGGTTGGCGAGCTGCATCGGCCGCAGCCCGACCGCCGCCGCGGCGACGACGACCGAACACGACAAACATACGGCCAGCGCCATGAAGATGGTCTTCTTCGGATGGTCGTTGGACAGGGCGAGAATGGACGCCAGCGGGCCGCCGGCGGATTGCTGATCAGGCGCTGACATGGCGGCGCTCCCTCCGTCGGATGTTCATCTGGATCACGACATAGTCGATGAGTGGCGCAAACAGGTTGGCGAACAGGATCGCCAGCATGATGCCTTCCGGAAAGGCCGGATTGATCGCGCGGATCAGCACGGTCATGAACCCGATCAGGATGCCGAACACCCAGCGGCCGGCGTTCGTCATCGACGCCGAAACCGGGTCGGTGGCCATGAACACCAGGCCGAAGGCGAGCCCGCCGGTCACCAGATGCCAGTGGAACGGCATCGACATCATCGGCCGCGCGTCGGTCGCGAGCAGGTTGAAGAGCAGTGACGTGCCGAGCACGCCGAGCACGACGCCGAGCATGATGCGCCACGAGGCGATCCGCGTGTAGAGCAGGAAGATCGCGCCGAGCAGGATCGCGAAGGTCGATGTCTCGCCGAGCGAGCCGGGCATCAGGCCGAAGAAGGCCTGCCACCACGTGAGACCGCTGTCGGCGATCGCCGCCATGCCGCCGGTCTCGCCGAGGCCGAGCGGGGTGGCGTGCGACCAGCCGTCGACCGCGATCCACACCTGATCGCCGGAAATCTCCGCCGGATAGGCGAAGTACAGGAAGGCCCGCCCGGTCAGCGCCGGGTTCAGGAAGTTCTTGCCGGTGCCGCCGAAGATCTCCTTGCCGATCACGACGCCGAAGCTGATGCCCAGCGCCACCATCCACAGCGGCATGTCGGGCGGCAGCGTCAGCGTGTAGAGCATCGACGTGACCAGGAAGCCCTCGTTGACCTCGTGGTTGCGCACCGTCGCGAACAGCACTTCCCACAGGCCGCCGGCGATCAGCGTGGTCAGGTAGATCGGCAGGAACAGCAGGAAGCCATGCACCACGTTGGCGAACGGATTGCCCGGGTTGAAGCCGATGCCCAACAGCGCCAGCAGCCCGCCGCGCCAGTCCTCGCGCACCATGTCGAGCTCGGCCAGCGCAAGGTTGGCGTGATAGCCGGCGTTGAACCAGCTCCACAGGATGCACGGGATCAGCGCGACGACGACGTAGCTCATCATGCGCTTGAGGTCGATGCCGTCGCGCACGTGCGGGGCGGTACGGGTGGTGTCGGGCGGCGAATACAGGAAGGTATCCACCATCTCGTACACCGCGTAGTACTTCTCGAAGCGGCCGCCCTTGTGGAACTGCGGCTCGATGCTGTCGAGGAAGCGTCGAATGCGTGACATCAGCCTTCCCTCTCGATCTGGTTCAGGTTCTTGCGAAGCACCGGTGCGTAGTCGTACTTGCCGACGCAGACGTAGGAGCACAGCGCGAGGTCTTCCTCGTCGAGCTCCAGACATCCGAGCTTCTGTGCCATGTCGGTGTCACCGACGAGCAGATAGCGCAGCAGCTGGGTCGGAAGGATGTCGAGTGGCACGACCTCCTCGAAGGTGCCGACCGGCACCATCGCCCGCGGGCTGCCGTTCTGCGAGGTCGTGAACGGGAACGTGCGGCCGGCGGCGCGCGTGAAGCTCGAGAACATCACGTTCAGGAACGAGTAGCGCGGCCCGGCCGGATTGAGCCAGCCGAGCATCTCGCGACCCTTGCCTTCCTCGAGCACGCTGATCTGCAGATGATGGCGGCCGAGGAAGGACGACCAGCCGGCCGCGCGCCGTCCCGACAATACGGAACCCGAAATGGCGCGGTTCTCGCCTGCGACCAGCTCATCCTCGAGCAGTTCCTCGATGCATGCCCCCAGGCGGGTGCGCAGCAGGCGCGGCTGCTTCACTTGCGGGCCGCCGAGGGCGACGATGCGCTCGGTCGGGATGCGGCCGGTCGTGAACAGCTTGCCGATCGCGATGACCTCCTGGTAGTTCAGATACCAGACGGTCTTGTGCGCGTCGACCGGGTCGAGGAAGTGGATGTGGGTGCCCGGCAATCCGGCCGGGTGCGGTCCGTCGAAGCTTGCCACGCGCACCCGGCCCTCGCCGTCGGCGACCGGCAGCGATGCGGCGGCCGACTTGCACACCCACAACGCGCCGTCGGTCAGGTGCGACAGCACCGCCAGGCCGTGGCCGAAGGCTGCGGCTTCGGCCTCGATGATCGGTGCCGGATCGGCCGCGAGCGGATTGGTGTCGATCGCCGTCACGAAGATCGACGCCGGCCGCGTCGTCGGGTCCGGGAGCTTGCTGTACGGGCGCGTGCGCAGCGCCGTCCACAGGCCCGAAGCGAGCAGGTTGTCGATGACCTGCTGGGCCGACAGCGTGCCGAGCCGGCCGGCATCGTACTTCTCGAAGCTCTCTTCCGCTTCGGTGTCGTCGAGACGGATCACGACGGACTGCAGCATGCGGCGCGCCCCGCGGTTGATGGCGACGACTTCGCCGGCGCCGGGGGCGGTGATGCGCACGCCCGGCAGTTTCTTGTGCTCGAACAGGGGTTGGCCGAGCTTGACCTTGTCGCCCTCTGCAATCAGCATCGTCGGCTTCAGATCGACGTGATCCACGCCCAGAACGGCCACGTGTCTGACCGCGCGCGCAGCTTCGATGCGTTGCTCGGGCTTGCCGCTGATCGGCAGATCCAGGCCTTTCTTGATCTTTATAAGCATAGAGGTCTCGATCCTGGTAGTCGGGTGCCGACCGGAGCCCGATGGGTGCCGAACTGCGACGCGTCTGCCTCCCGCAGATCGATCGTCGGCCCGGAATAAGCGTTTTGGGTCGGCGGAACAAAACCCGGGAATTTTACTTCTGCGGCGGTACTTGATCAAACAGCGGGCGGTTATAAGCGGGCGCCGCGCCGGCTTCGATGCGGTGGGGCAGGGCCGCCTGACCGGCATCTTCCGGATCGTCACGGCGATGGAGCGCAGCCTCGCATGTCGGCTAAACTGACGGCTTTTTCCGATTTCAGGCGATGAGCGAAGTTTGGAGGCCCAATGTTACCGTCGCGGCGGTCGTCGAGCGCGACGCGCGCTTTCTCGTCGTCGAGGAGCACACCGACGAGGGGTTGCGCATCAACCAGCCAGCCGGCCATCTCGAGGCCGGCGAATCGCTGATCGAAGCGGCCGTGCGCGAAACGCGCGAGGAAACCGCCCACCCCTTCGAGCCGCAGTACCTCGTCGGCATCTACCAGTGGCCGCGCCCGCGCGGCGGCGTGACCTATCTGCGCTTTGCCTTCGGCGGGGTGGTCGGCGAGGCGCTTGCCGGTGCGCCGCTCGACGACGGCATCGTACGGCCGTTGTGGCTGACGGCCGACGAGCTGCGCGGCTGTGTCGAGCGCCATCGCAGTCCGCTGGTGATGCAGTGCGTCGACGACTGGCTGGCCGGACGGCGATTCGGGCTCGAGCTGCTGCGCCACTACGGCTGATGCGTGTGCTGCTGCGATCCGTGTTGCTCGCGGCGACGGTGGCGGCGGGACCGGCGCGTGCCGGGGTTGCCGTCGAGTTCTGCTACAACTACGGTTGTGCGACGCGCACCGAGGTGCGCATCGCCATCGACGCGCTCGCGCCGCTGCGCGCGGCGTTCGACCGGGTCGACAATGCCGCTGCCGAGCGTGACGCGATCGCCCATGCGGTGGCCGCACTCTACCGGCTCGGCGCGGCCCACACGCCGATCGCGGCCGACCGTGCGGGCAATCTTCTCGACGGTGGGGCCGAAGGGCGCATGGACTGCATCGATCATTCGATGACGACGACGCAGCTGCTGGCACTGATGGATGCCCGCGGCTGGCTGCGCTTTCATGCCGTGCGCGAGCCGTCGCGGCGCGCACGCGTGATCTTCCAGCATTTTGCCGCCGTCATCGAGGAGGTGGCGCCGCGTGCGCCGCCGCGCACCCGCGCGTCGCGGCCAGTGCCGGACCACGCGCCGGTGCTGCTCGCGCTGTGCGACTGTGCCGATGTGCTCGACGAGTTGCGCGAGCCGGCGCCGCGACCGGCGCCGGCCGACGCTGGCACGCGCTACGTCGTCGACAGCTGGTTTGTTGATCATGGCGAGCCGGCGGTGATTCTGCCGCTGGCCGACTGGATGAGAGGGGAAGGACCGAATGTCCACTGACAAGGATCCGAACGGAATGAAGGTGGTGGTCGGCATGTCCGGCGGCGTCGACTCGTCGGTCGCCGCGCTGCTGCTCAAGCGCCGCGGCTATGCGGTGACCGGCCTGTTCATGAAGAACTGGGAAGACGACGATGACGACGAACACTGCACGTCGCGCCAGGATCTCGTCGACGTCGCGTCGGTGTGCGACGTGATCGGCATCGATCTCGAGGTCGTCAATTTCTCGAACGAGTACAAGGAGCGCGTGTTCGCCGAGTTCCTGCGCGAGTACGAGGCCGGCCGCACGCCCAATCCGGACGTGCTGTGCAACTCCGAGATCAAGTTCCGCTGCTTTCTCGACCACGCCATCGATCTGGGCGCCGAGCGCATCGCGACGGGCCACTATGCGCGCGTGCGTGAATGGAGCAACGACGGGCGCCGCGACTACCAGCTGCTCAAGGCCGAGGACGGCACCAAGGACCAGAGCTACTTCCTCTACCGCCTCACGCAGGCGCAGCTCGCCAGGACGCTGTTTCCGCTCGGGGACCTGTACAAGCGCGAGGTCCGCCGCATGGCCGCCGACGCCGGGCTGCACGTCGCCGACAAGAAGGATTCGACCGGCATCTGCTTCATCGGCGAGCGCCCGTTCCGCGAGTTCCTGATGCGCTATCTGCCGGTGCGCCCCGGCGAGATCCGCTGTCTCGACGACGATCGCCTGCTCGGGGAGCACCAGGGGTTGATGTATCACACCATCGGGCAGCGCAAGGGGCTGCATATCGGCGGCATCAAGGGGATGCAGGACGCGGCCGGCGAGCACGAGGCCTGGTACGTCGCGCGCAAGAACGTGCAGGCCAACGTGCTGTACGTCGTGCAGGGGCACGATCACCCGGCGCTGCTCAAGGACCGGCTGGTCGCGACCGAGCTCAATTGGATCGGCGGGCGCGCTCCGCATACCCACTGGGTGTATACGGCCAAGCCGCGCTATCGCACCCCGGACATGCCGTGCGAGATCGAATCGATCGCCGACGGCCGCGCCGAGATCGTGTTCGCGCAGCCGCAGTGGGCGCTGACACCCGGGCAGAGCGTGGTCGTCTACGAATCGACGGTGTGTCTGGGCGGGGGCGTGATCGCGTGACGCCGCCGCTGCCGCGCCGCTAGCGCACCGAGCGGGCGTTGGCGCGGCGCGCCGCCGCTGCGGTGATGCGCGGGCGCTTCGGGAGGGCGGTCAGCCGCCCCGGGGCGGGCACCGGCGCCTCGGCGAAACGCTCGCGCAGCAGGGCCGCATAGCGCTCGCAACGCTCGATGTACTCGCGCGTGCTCTTCGGCATCACGACGCGCGCCCGCGTGATGTAGCTGATCAGCTCGTGGCCCTTGCTGAGCAGCTGCTTGCCGTCGGCGGCGATCTGCAGCAGATCCGGCGTCGGTGCGCCGACGAGCCGTGGCGAAAAGGCCTCCAGACGCTCGGTGGCGACGACGAAATCGGCCCAGATGTCGAAGATGTGAGCGTCGGTGCGCAGCGTCTCGCACTTGACCTTGGCGGCGGCCGCAAACTCGTACACGAGCTTGTCGAGGCCGGCGAACAGCGCATTGCCGGCGAAGGTGGCCACCATGACCGCGGCGATCTTGTCGATGTCGCGCAGCGTCTGCGCGATCTTGATGTAGCGGCTCTCGTAGAACGCCTCGATCGGGATCGAGAAGGCGCGGAACGGCTCGCCCCACAGCTCGTCGATGCCCTCGTCCCCGCTGATGTGGCGCACCATTCTGCCCAGGCTGAGCGATTCCTGCAGGCACTGGCCGCATTCGCGCATCAGGGCGCTGTCCTTCTCGACCTCGACGCCTTCTTCCTGCAAATCGACGAGCCGCGTGAAGATGTCGGTCGCACGGTTGAACAGGGCGCCGGCGAGCATCGCCCCCTTGACGCGACGCCGCTCCGGGTCGGTCTCCGCCTCGAAGGCTTCGCGCGCCTCCTTCAGCCGTTTGCCGGGAATGTTGATGCCGTGCTCGACGTGGTTGAACAGCCGCCTGGTGAGCGCCTCGATCAGGCGCCGCTTGTCCTTGAGCGTATCCGCCGGGGCATCGTAAGCCTTCATCCAGTAGCCGTCGTAGTGGATGCGCTTGACGCCGTCGATGATGCGAATCGTGCCGTTGGCTACGGGCTTGGTCATGATTGCAGAACGGTGACAGGCATGATCGGCCAAGGATACCCTTGTTGTGCAGAGCAAAAAAGCCCTACCGAAGGAGTAGGTCTAGCGGCTCGGGTCGCTCGCCCTTCTCATCGTCACGCGAGTGCCGCGCTCGCTGCGCTGGCGGCGTCGCTTCAGCACGACTTTCAGGCGCCACAGCAGCAGCGTGCCGAAGTAGCCGACGACGGCCGCGCAGACGGCCATCAGAAACATGCCCAGCACCAGCGGTCGGCCGATGCCGGTCAGCCAGTGCAGTGCATCGATGACCCACTGCAGCGTCGTGAGCGCATGGTCGTCGTCCACGACGACGGCGCCGCTGGCCACCGCCGGCGGCAGAATGCTGCTGCCGAGCCGGTACGCGAAGATGTAGAGCGGGCCGTACGTGAACGGGTTGCTCACCAGCGTCGCGATCGCGGCAACCCACAGGTTCGCGCGCATCGCCAGAGCGACCAGCGCGGCCGCCGGAATCTGGGCGACCGGTACCATCAGCCCGAAGAACGCACCGATCGCGATGCCGCGCGCCACCGAGTTGCGATTGACGTGCCACAACAACGGATCGTGAATGCGCGGCCCCAACCAGCGCAACATGCGGTTTTGCTTGATGCCGTCGCGAGAGGGGATGAAGCGCCTGATCATCGAGTCGCCTTGTCGGAGCGCACATTCTAGCCCGTAACATGGACGCCCGCACGCACTGCCGTGCGGCGTACGAGCACATGCGCTTCGACCCGCCGGGGCGCGACGAGTGCCCGGCGTCCTCACCTCCTTCAGAGCAGGTCGGGGGTGACGACGGTGCGCAGAACGGTCTGCGTCTCGCCGTTGCGCACCCGATTCGTGAACCACCACAAGGCGCCCTTCTTGATCGTCCAGTCCGCTTCGGTGCCCGACAGCAGCAGGGCGGCGAGGCGGCCGAGGCCGGGCTGGTGGCCGACGAGCAGGCAGGCCCCGCTCGCGTCGGGCCAGCCTGCCGCGGCGAGCATGTCGGCGACGCCGGCCTCGGGGCCGATGTCGCGCACGACCTCGAAGTCCTCGCACAATGCCATGGCGGTCTGGCGTGTGCGCACGGTCGGGCTGGCCAGTACCCTGAGCGCCCGGGGCCGATTGTCCCGGAGCCAGGCGGCCACCTTGCGCGCCTGCTTCTGGCCGCGCGGCGTCAGCGCACGCTGTGCGTCCGGGCTGCCATCGACGGCTTCGGCGTGGCGCCACAGTAACAAGTCCATCGTCGCGTCCTTCATCCAAATCCCCGAGTATGGCCGCGCGTCTTTGCCATCGTGTGACATGCGGCGGACGGCCCGCGTTCGCCCGATCCGGTGGTGGCTATCTGTGCCAGGGCGGCCGGCGCTCGAGCAAGGCGCCGAGTTCGGCGAGCACGCGCCGGCGCAGCCGAGCGTGCCGCGGTGCGTGCCAGCCGCACACGTAGGCCGCCGTGGCGCGCAGCTCGGCGTCTTCACCGGCCCATTGCGTCAGTCGGCCGCGCGCGACGTCGACGTCGTTGATGAATCCGAGTGCATCCTGGGCGCGGACGAGGGCCTTTTGATAGCGGGCGCTCGCCTTGGCCGGCAGCAGCGGCGTGAAGAACTCGAGCGCATAGCGCAGGCGCTTGAGCGCGATGCGAAGCGCGTGCAGCGCCTGGGCGCCGTCCGGTGCACAGGCGGCCGCGTGACGGCGGCGGACCTTGCGGACCAGTCGCTCGAGCTGGCGGCGGGCGAACACGGTGAGCGCGTCCTGTGCCGGGTCGTCGATCGGCAATGCGTGCAGCGCGGTCACGAAGTCGAGCAACAGCCGCCCCTGGGCGGCCGCATCGAGACGGGCGAGGACCTGCACCCGCGCCGCGTCGCGTGCCGCGTGCACGAGTCCCTGCAGCCGCGCGAGCGCCGCATCGCCGGCCGCGTCGAGGCCGGCGACCGGTGCGAGGATCTCGTCATAGAGCACGTCGAGGTCGCGCGCCTCGCCGAAGCCGCGCGCATTGTCGCGCAGGCGAGCGCTCCAGTCGGCGACGAAGGCCGCCGGCAGCAGCGGCGAAAACAGCCGCAGCAGCGAACGCAGGCGCCGCTGCGACACGCGCAGCTGGTGGATGAATTCAGGGTCGGGGTCGCCCATGGCCCCGAGAACGTTGGCCTGCCATTGCCGCACGCCGGCGAAGGCGAGGCTGCGAAAGGCTTCGAGCGGCGTCTGGGTCGGCGCTATCGACGACGGTTCGGCGCGCGCCGGCGCATCGGTGAGCCCCTGGTGCAGGCGGTAGCCCCGCTCGGCCTTGCTGAGATCGCTCGGCAGCAGCGCGACGTCGGCCGCGAGCGCGCTGGCGAGCAACAACAGGTCGAGCGGCCGTCCGTGCTCGAGCTCGAGCTCGAGCTCGCAGATCGGTTCGCTGTGCTCGCCGGCGACGACCGCTCCGGTGTCGAGCATCATCAGCACGCTCGCACCGTCTGCCCCAATGTGGCGGCGCGTCTCGCGGCGAAAGCGCGTCGAGAACACCGGCACCAGATCGGCGGCGCAGCGGCGCAGCCATTTCGCCGCCCTGGGCGCGTCGATGGCCGAGAAATCGAACGCGCCGTCGAAGGGCTGTTCCCATTCCGGCCGCTGCGTGAGCCCGCCGGTAGAAGGTGCCGCGCACTTGACCGTCTGCAGCCACTTGCGCCCCTGGCGCCGCG
>DAOMOP010000076.1:0-16619 GCA_035444405.1 Rhodocyclaceae bacterium | reverse complement strand
GCCCATGCCGGCGAGGATGGACGGAATGTCCTGGCCGGTGCTCAACGTGACGTCGACCGAGTCGATGAACGCGACCCGCCCGACCGCGAACAGGCCCCGCATCGTCATGTAGGCGGAGATTCCGAGGAACACGAACACGACCAAGGATTTCAGATTGCCGCCGCCGATGCGGATCAGCGTCTTGCTGCCACAGCCCGACGCGAGGGTCATGCCGATGCCGAACAGCAGGCCGCCGAGCAGGTTCGACAGCCAGATCAGCCGGCTGCCGGCGTAGATCGACTTCGATACGTCGAAGAGCCCGGCCAGCTGCAGCGCCGTGGTGCCGAGGATGGCGACCGCGATGGCCAGCAGCCACATGCGCATGCGCGTCCAGTCGCCCATGTTGACGACGTCGGACACTGCGCCCATCGTGCAGAAGCTGGTCTTGTTGCCGACGAATCCGAAAGCCACGCCGAGGGCGAAGGCGATCCAGGCGATCGTGGAGGCGGCGATGACGGGTTCGTCCAACATGGTGGTGCAGGCGTTACGGGCAGGGTTCGATTCTAGTCGAAGTCGCCAACGGGGTGCGTCCCGGGGCGGGCCGGTCGCGCTTGCTTGGCCTCGCAGGAAGCGCAGGTGCGTGCCGGGATCGGCGCCCGCCGCGCATGTGCGCGCCTCCGCAGCCGGTGGCGTTCAGCGATAACGGGTCGGATCGGCGACGCCCGCCGCCTCGAAACCGGCGCGGCGCAGGCGGCAGGCGTCGCACGCGCCACAGGCGCGCCCGTCTTCGTCGGCCTGATAACACGACACCGTGCTCGCGTAATCAATGCCGAGGGCCACGCCACGCGCGATGATCTCGGCCTTGGACAGATCGATCAGCGGCGCGTGGATGCGAAAGCGCCCGCCCTCGACGCCGCGGCGCGTGGCGAGGTTGGCGACGTGCTCGAAGGCGCGGATGAACTCCGGGCGGCAGTCGGGGTAGCCGGAATAGTCGACCGCATTGACGCCGATGTAGATGTCCGCGGCGTCGAGCACCTCGGCCCATGCCAGGGCCATCGACAGCATGACCGTGTTGCGGGCCGGCACGTAGGTGACCGGAATGCCTCGCGTTGCGCCGTCGACGGGCACGCCGATGGTCGCGTCGGTCAGCGCCGAGCCGCCGAAATCGCCGAGGCTGACGGTCGCGATACGGTGCTCGCGCGCGCCGAGCGCAGCCGCCACGCGCTTCGAGGCGGCCAGCTCGGCCGTATGGCGTTGGCCATAGGCGACCGACAGCGCATAGCAGTCGAAGCCCTCGCTGCGTGCGATGGCAAGACAGGTGGACGAGTCGAGGCCGCCGGAGAGCAGGATGACGGCGCGGGTCGGATCGGTCATGGTTTCGGTCACCGGAAGATCAAGGCGATGGCACGTGCGCGCGGTACGCGACGCGTGCGCACTTCATGCGCGACGCTTGTGTGGCGCGGTGCCTGCGGCGCTGCAGCGGGCGGCAGCCACGCGTATCAACGCCCGCGTGCGTCGTGCCACAGCACCTTGTGCAGCTGCAGCTGAAAGCGCACCGGCAGGCGGTCGCGCACGATCCACTCGGCGAGTTCGGCCGGCGCGAGCTCGCCGGCCACCGGCGACAGCAGCACCGTACAACGCTCTGTGAGCCGGTGTGCGGCGATTTGTTCCTTGGCCCAGGCGTAGTCGCCGGCATCGGCGAGCACGATCTTGACTTCGTCGCCGGCCTCGAGCAGCGCGACGTTGTCCCAGCGGTTGCGGGCCGCTTCGCCCGAGCCGGGGGCCTTCAGGTCCATGATGCGTGACACGCGCGCGTCAACGCCGCCGATGTCGAGCGCGCCGCTGGTCTCGAGCGACACCGCGTAGCCGGCATCGCACAGCGCGGTGAGCAGCGCGAGGCAGCCTTTCTGCGCGAGCGGCTCGCCGCCGGTCACGCACACGTAGTGCAGGCCGTGGCGCGCGACCTCGTCCAGTACGTCGCCGATGCTGCGGCTGTCGCCGCCCTGGAACGCATACGCCGTGTCGCACCACACGCAGCGCAGCGGACAGCCGGTGAGCCGGACGAATACCGTCGGCAGCCCGACGCGGGTCGATTCGCCCTGCAGCGACGCGAAGATCTCGGTGATGCGCAGCCGCGTGTCGCGGCCCTGGGTGACGTCCATCGATGCGGACCGTTCGAGCGTGTCCGCCCTCACTGCGACGGCGTCACGCGCTGACCGGCGACCTGCGCGGCGGAGCTGTCCGGATAACGCGACATGATCTGGCGCAGCGTATCCTGCGCCGCGCGGGCCTCGCCCATCAGCTGCAGGCTGTTGGCCAGACCCAGCATCGCATCGGGCGCGATGGCGTCGTCGGGCCACGTCTTGATGACGGTGTCGAAGAAATTGCGTGCGGCAGCCACTTCCTTGGCCTGCAGCGCCGCATTGCCGGCCCAGAAGTTGGCGCCGGGCAGGTAGTCGCTGCGCGGATGATCGGCAATGAACTTCCGGAAGGCCGCGAGCGAGTCGGCGTGGCGCCCCTCCTTGAGCAGGTTCAGCGCCGCTTCGTATTCGGCCGCGGCGACCGCCGGGTCCGACGGCGTTGCCGCCCCATGCTGCTCGAGGCCACGCAGACGGTCGTCGAGATCGACGTAGAAATCGCGCTGGCGCTGCTTGAGCGACTCGACCTCGTGCGTGAGCACCTCGACCTGTCCGCGCAGGCGCGCGACCTCGCTGCGCAGCCGCTCGTTCTGGTTGCTCAATTCCAGCTGCGCCCGGCTGCTTGCGTCGATGCGCGCACCGAGTTCGGCACGCAATTCGGCAATCTGCCGCCTGGCCTGATCGTCGCCGCCGAACAGCTGGGCGTGCGCGTGGGTGGAAGCAGCGATGGCGAGGACGACGGTAGCAACCGGGAGCAGTCTTGTCATCAGAATTCGCCTGTGTAGAGCATGTCGGAGCGGCGGTTCTCGGCGAAGCACGGCTCGCTGCTGTCAGTGCAGCGCGGCTTCTCTTCACCGAGGCTGACCGACTCGATCTGCGATTCGCGCGCACCGAGCAGCAGCAGCGCCTGCTTGAGCGCCTCGGCCCGCTTCTGGCCGAGCGCGAGGTTGTACTCGCGGCTGCCGCGTTCATCGGTGTTGCCCTGGATCAGCATGCGCATCTGCGGATTCTGTGCGAGGAAGCCCGCGTGCGCCTCGACCAGCGGCGTGAACTCGCCTCGGATCACGAAGCTGTCGAAGTCGAAATATACGCTGCGCCGCGACAGGATGTTGTTCGGATCGGTCAGCGCGGCGATCCCCGCGCCGCTGACGTCCGGCGCAGTCACGGTGGCGACGCTGCCGGCAGAGCGCTCATCGACGGCGGCGCCGGTTTGTTGCGGACCTGCCTTGCCACCGCAAGCGACGAGCAGCGCGGACAAAAGGGCCGGCAGAAGGAGTTTTTTCATTTGGATTTCCATTTCCAGGTTGTGGGTTGTACAGCAGGGCAGAGAAACTCAGGTCGGCGGGATCGGGCCCCAGGCCGGTTCACGAACGTCGGCTGCCTGGATGGACAGCCGCTGGCGCACGCGGCCGTCGGCCGACACGGCCGCCAGCACGCCGCGGCCACCGTTCTCGGAGGCATACAGGATCATGCGTCCGTTCGGCGCGAAGCTCGGCGATTCGTCACGGTGCGACTCGGTCAGCACCGTCGTGTGGCGGCTCGCGAGATCCATGATCGCGACCTGGAAGCGGCCCGCGTTGCGGGTCACGTAGGCGAGGCTCTTGCCGTCGGGCGAGGGGCGCGGCGTGACGTTGTAGCTGCCCTCGAAGGTGACGCGCTGCGGCGTGCCGCCATCGACGCCGACGCGATAGATCTGCGCACTGCCGCCGCGGTCGGAGGTGAAGTAAATCCATTGACCGTCGGCGGACCATGCCGGCTCGGTGTCGATGCCCGAGGAGTTGGTCAGGCGGCGCACGCCCGAGCCGTCGGCATTGATCACATAAAGCTGCGACGGACCATCCTTGGTCAGCACCACCGCGAGTCGACGCCCATCCGGCGCCCACGCCGGCGCCGAGTTCGAGCCGCGGAAGTTGGCGACCACCTGGCGCTGCCCGCTCGGCAGGTCATGCACGTAGATGACCGGCTTCTTCGCCTCGAACGACACGTAGGCAAGACGCTGCCCGTCCGGGGCCCAGGCCGGCGAGATGATCGGCTCGCGCGACACCAGGGCGGTCTGCGGATTCATCCCGTCGGCGTCGGCGATCTGCAGCTCGTAGCGCGGCCCGCTCTTGACGACATAGGCGATACGGGTCGAGAAATAACCCGGCTGGCCGGTCAGTTTCTCGTACACGAAATCGGCGATGCGGTGACCGGTGGCGCGGTTCTGGGTCGGCGCCATGCGCATCGCCAGCGCTCCGAGCTCGAGCTGCTTGATCGTGTCGAACAGGCGCACGCGCACGTCGAAGCGCCCGTCCGCGAGCGGCACGACACTGCCGGTCAGCACCGCGTCGGCGCCGCGCCCGCGCAGGCCGGCGAGATCCGGCACGACTGCCTCGGGAAACGACACGAGGCCGAGATTGACGAGGCTGAACAGGCCGCTGCGCTCGAGGTCGTCACGCACGACGTCCGAGACGCTGCGCGGCAGCGCACCTTCGTTCTCGAGCACCGGGATCGCGACCGGGTAGCGCGTCGCGCCGGCGCCGGTGATCTCGATCGACAGCTGTGCGTGTGCGGCAAACGCCAGCACGAGCAGCAGGACGGCAAGAAGGGTGCGCGAATTCAATGACATGGCGGGCTGGGACGAACGACGTCCGCAATTATAGCGAAGCGCTCGCACAAGAGCAGGAAATCGATAAATTTTCATTGACAAAATTCGCTGAATGTATTTGGTCGAATAGTGTTGCCGTCAATCGACGTTGGGCCGAAAGGTCAGCGTCAGCTCGGCTGCGAACAGATCCGGCGTCGGCGGTGGCGGCAGCGGGCTCGAACGGTGGATGGCGCGCTCGATGGCGTCGTCGAGCGAGGGCAGCCCCGACGAGCGGCGCAGCGTTGCGCTGACGACGGTGCCGTCGGGCAGCTGGCGCACGATGAACACCGCCTCGGGGTTGCCCTGCAGGCCCGGCGGGCGCATCAGGTTGCTGCGCACCTTGGTTGCGATGCGATTCTGATACTCCTGCAGACCCGAGGCCGAGCGTGCCGACGATGCGGAGCGCGCCGAGTCGTCGCGCAGCAGGCTCTCGACGCGCGTGCGCTCGAGCTCCTGCGCGAGGCGCTGGGCGAGATAGTCCTCCTGCGGCGGCTTTGCCGCAGGCTTCGGCTCTGGTTTCGGTTGTGGCGTCGGCTGCGGTTTCGGTTCGGGTTTCGGTTCTGGTTTGGGCTCGGGCTTTGGTTCCGGAGCAGGCTTGGGCTGCGGTTTGGGCTGCGGCGTCGGTTCCGGCTTCGGCTCGGGCTTCGGCTCGGGCTTCGGCTCGGGCTTCGGTTCGGGCTTCGGCTGCGGCTTCGGTTGCGGCTTGGGCTCGGGCGCCTTCGTCGCGATGTCGGGCTGCGGCGATGGTTTCGGCGCTTCCGTTTTCGGTTCGGGCTTGGGCTGTGGCTTCGGCTCTGGTTTCGGTGCCGGCTTGGGCTCGGGCTTCGGTTCGGGCTTCGGTTCGGGCTTGGGCTCGGGTTTCGGCGCCGGTTTCGGTTCGGGCTTCGGTACCGCTGTCGCGGCCGGGGCTGGCGCGGAGGCGACCAGGTCGACCTGCATCGCGGCCGGCGGGCGGCTCTCCCAGCGCACGCCGACGAGCAGGAACACCAGCAGGCCGACGTGAACGGCCACCGTGAGCAGCATCGAGACCCACTTGCCGGGCGGCTCGCGCCCCTCGTAGCGCGGTACGTCGGTCATCGTGCGCCCGCGCCGGTCTGGGTTTCGAGGCCGACCTTCTGGATGCCCGCCTGGCGCAGGCCGTTCAGCGCATCCATGACCTTCTCGTACGCGACCTTCTTGTCTGCCGCGACCACCACCGGGCGGGCCGGGTCCGCTGCGACCGCAGCGTTGAGCTCGCGCAACAGTTCGAGCTCGGTCACCGCTCTTTCGGCGACGTCGGCCGTCGGACGAAACGCGAGCGAGCCGTCGGCCTTGATGATCACGCGCATCGCCTCGGCGGGCGGCTGCGGCACGTCGGCCACCGTCGGCAGGTCGACGCTGCCGCTCTGGATCATCGGTGCGGTCACCATGAAGATCACCAGCAACACCAGCATCACGTCGATGTAGGGCACGACGTTGATCTGGTTCATGAGACGGCGTTGGCGCATCGCGACTTGCCTCCGGAGCGTCAGCGCAGGTGACGCTGCAGGATGTTGGAGAACTCCTCCATGAAGCTCTCGAAGCGGATGCCGATCCGGTCGATGTCATGGGTGAAGCGGTTGTACGCGACCACCGCCGGAATCGCGGCAAAGAGGCCGATCGCGGTGGCGACCAGCGCCTCGGCGATGCCCGGCGCGACCTGTGCGAGCGAGGCGGTGGTGACGTTGGCGAGGCCGCGGAACGCGTTCATGATGCCCCACACGGTGCCGAGCAGGCCGATATACGGCGCGACCGAGCCGACCGTGGCGAGAAACGCCAGATGGGCCTCGAGGTCGTCCATCTCGCGCTGGTGGGTGGCACGCATCGCGCGGCGCGAGCCGTCGATGATTGCGCCGTGGTCGTGGCTCTTCGCGCGCAGCTTGGTGAACTCGCGGTAGCCCGACTCGAAGATGCGCTCCATGCTGCCGCTCTCGTGGCGTGAGGCCGAGGCCGACTGGAACAGTGTGTTGAGATCGCCGCCGCTCCAGAAATCGCGCTCGAACGCGCCGGTGTGAGTGTGCGCGGCGCGAATCTGGAACCATTTGCGGAAGATCCAGTACCACGAGACGACCGACAGCACGGCCAGCAGGGCCATGACGAGCTGCACGAGCACGCTCGCCTGGGTGACGAGATAGACGATGGAGAGATCCTGGGTGGGGGTCATGTTTGCACGCGGCTTTGCAGGAGAGTGCGCAGTGGGTTGGGCAGGGAAGCGGGACGCTTTCGGCGGGTATCGACGCAGGCGATGGTGATCAGGGAATCGAACAGAAGTTCCGACCCGCGCAGCACTTTTTGCGAGAATACGAGACTCGCGCGGCCGAGCTTGCTGATGCGGGTCTCGACGGTCAACGCATCATCGAGCCGCGCCGATGACACGTAGTCGGCACTCAGCGCGCGCACGACGAAGGCAACGCCGTGCTCGGCGAGCATCTGCCGCTGCTCGAAGCCGAGCGCGCGCAGCCACTCGGTGCGTGCGCGCTCGCAAAAGCGCAGGTAGTTGGCGTAGTAGACGACGCCGGCGGCGTCGGTGTCCTCGTAATAGACGCGAATCGGCAGCACGAAGCACTCGGGCGCATCGATCGCGGCGGCAATGTCCTGGGTTTTCATGCGCGCATTCTATCCGACCGGCCGATCGGTGCAGCCAATGGCGGTTGCCCGCGTGTTTTGCAAGAGGTAACGTAGTGGGCGCTAACCGGGTGGGTCTGCGCGCGCGGGCGCGCAGCGGGTGCCGTGCAGCAGGTGCTGCGCCGCCGGACCCCTGCCCAAGGATACAGGTCGAACGTGGCATCCGGTTCTTTCGGCAACCAGTCCGGTACGAAAACGACGGCTTCACCGGCTGGGCGCCGTGCCGCCCCGGCGCAACTGTCGGAGCTCGACTTCTCGCTCGCCGATGCGCCGCTCGGACTGGCCGAGTGCGCGGAGCTGGTCGAGGTGCGCGACGGTTCCGGCGAGATCACGGCCGTGTACGAGGAAGCCGCGGTCTTGTATGCGAACGGCAATGTCCGCGATGCCGGCGCGCTGCTCGAAGCGGCGATCGCGAACGAGGCCGACGGTGCCGGCGAAGGCTTGTGGATGATGCTGCTCGATCTTTACCGGCTCGCCGGTGAGCGCGAGCGCTTCGAGTCGCGCGTCCTCGACTATGCGACGCGCTTCGAGCGCTCGCCGCCGCCGTGGACCAATCTTTCCGACGCGCCGCGTCGCCCGCGCGCGCAGGTCGCGCCACTCGTGAATCTGGCCGGTCGGCTCGACGAGCGGTCGGCCACCCAGCTGCAGCAGCTGGTCGTGGTCGGCCAGAAGACCGGGGCGGTGCGCATCGACCTCAAACGTGTGCGCGGCGCCGACGATGCCGGCTGCGCGCTGCTGCTCGATGCCGTGCGCGCACTCGCACGCGAGCGTGCGCGGGTGAGCCTGCTCAACGGCGAGGCGCTGGTCGCCACGCTGGCCGACAGCATCGAGCCGGGGCGCGCCGAGCGCCGTGGGGCGTGGCTGCTGCTGCTCGAGCTGCTGCAGCACGTCGGCGAGCAGGAGCGCTTCGAGGCGTTCGCGCTCGACTACGCGGTGACCTTCGAGGAATCGCCGCCGTCCTGGGAGGCGCGCCCGCCGTCGCGGACCGACGCGGCCGTCGACGACGCGGTCGATGCGCGGGCCGCGACCACAGGGCCGTGCCTCGAAGGCGAGCTGACCGCGACCAGCGCCGATGCGCTGCGCCGGCTCGGTGCGCTCGCGGCCGAGCGCGACGAGCTGGTCGTCGACTGCAGCCGCCTGCGCCGGCTCGACTTCGTCAGTGCGGGAACGCTGTTCAACGTGCTGTCGGCACTGCGCGCGCAGGGTAAACTCGTGACCCTGTCACACGTCAATGCGATGGTCGCCGCGCTGCTGCGCGTGATGAGCGTCGATCAGGTCGCGCAGGTGCGCCTGCGCGGCTGAGCGCGCACGGCCGGCGACGCGGCACCAACTTTCAGGCAAGGAACGCTTCATGGAGCAATACCACGGCACCACGATACTCTCGGTGCGGCGCGGCCGGCGCGTCGCGCTCGGCGGCGATGGCCAGGTCACGCTCGGCAACGTCGTCATCAAGGCGACCGCGCGCAAGGTGCGCACGCTCTACCAGGGGCGCATCCTGGCCGGCTTCGCCGGCGGCACGGCCGACGCATTCACGCTGTTCGAGCGCTTCGAAGCCAAGCTCGACAAACACCAGGGCAACCTGCTGCGCAGCGCGGTCGAGCTCGCCAAGGACTGGCGCACCGACCGCATGCTGCGCCGCCTCGAGGCCATGCTGGCGGTGGCCGACCGCGAACACTCGCTGGTGATCACCGGCAACGGCGACGTGCTCGAGCCCGAGCAGGGCATCGTCGCCATCGGCAGCGGCGGCGCCTACGCGCAGGCCGCGGCGCGTGCGCTGATCGAGAACAGCGAGCTCGAGCCCAAGGAGGTCGTCGCCAAGGCGCTCACCATCGCCGGCGACCTGTGCATCTACACCAATCACCACCACACCATCGAAGTGCTGGATTGAGAGCGACCGCATGACCCAGATGACCCCGCCGGAGATCGTCTCCGAACTCGACAAGCACATCGTCGGCCAGGACAAGGCCAAGAAGGCCGTCGCCATCGCGCTGCGCAACCGCTGGCGGCGCGCTCAGGTCGAGGAGCCGCTGAGGAGCGAGATCACGCCCAAGAACATCCTGATGATCGGCCCCACCGGCGTCGGCAAGACCGAGATTGCGCGTCGCCTGGCGCGCCTCGCCCATGCGCCCTTCATCAAGATCGAGGCAACCAAGTTCACCGAAGTGGGCTATGTCGGCCGCGATGTGGACACCATCATCCGCGATCTGATGGAGATCGCGATCAAGGACGGCCGCGAGCGTGCGATGAAGTCGGTGCGCGACCGCGCGCTCGACGCCGCCGAGGATCGCGTGCTCGACGCCCTGCTGCCGCCGGCGCGCCCGGTCGGCTTCAACGCCGAGCCCGAGCCGGCGCAGGACTCCGCCACCCGGCAGAAATTCCGCAAGAAGCTGCGCGAGGGCGAGCTCGACGACAAGGAGATCGACATCGAGGTCGCCGCGCCGTCGATGAGCGCCGAGATCTTCGCCCCGCCCGGCATGGAAGAGCTCACCCAGCAGATCCAGGGCATGTTCCAGAACCTCGGCGGTGGCAAGAAGAAGCAGCGCAAGCTCAAGATCCGCGAGGCACTGAAACTGCTCGCGGACGAGGAAGCCGCGCGCCTGATCAATGACGAGGAGGTGAAGCTCGAGGCGGTGCGGGCGGTCGAGCAGAACGGCATCGTCTTCCTCGATGAGGTGGACAAGATCGCCGCGCGCAGTGACGTGCACGGCGCCGACGTCTCCCGCCAGGGGGTGCAGCGCGACCTGCTGCCGCTGGTCGAGGGCACGACGATCTCGACCAAGTACGGCATGATCAAGACCGATCACATCCTGTTCATCGCCAGCGGCGCCTTTCATCTGGCCAAGCCGAGCGACCTGATCCCGGAGCTGCAGGGGCGCTTTCCGATCCGCGTCGAGCTCGAGAGCCTGTCGGTCGACGACTTCGAGCGCATCCTCACGCAGACCGATGCATGCCTGACGCGCCAGTATCAGGCGCTGCTCGCCACCGACGGCGTCACGCTCAGCTTCATGCCCGAGGGCATCCGGCGCCTGGCCGAGATTGCCTTCCAGGTGAACGAGAAGACCGAGAACATCGGCGCGCGGCGCCTCTACACGGTGATGGAAAGGCTGCTCGAGGAGGTCTCCTTCGACGCCGGCAAGGCGGGTTTCGACAAGGTCGTCGTCGATGCCCCGTACGTCGACACACGCCTCGATGTGCTCGCCCAGCGCGAGGATCTCGCCCGCTACGTGTTGTGAGCGCACGGGCGGCTTGCGCCG
Organism: Rhodocyclaceae bacterium; assembly: GCA_035444405.1. GTDB lineage: Bacteria > Pseudomonadota > Gammaproteobacteria > Burkholderiales > Rhodocyclaceae > DAOMOP01. The sequence goes on along the minus strand of DAOMOP010000076.1, from coordinate 5,979 downwards.
CCTGCGCCGTCGATTTCAGAAGCGTAGCCTGCGCGGGTCGGCGGACCGGCGCAGGCCGCATCCCTGCCTTCACGCCTGCGTCGGGCGAGCCGGATCATGATTCTGCGCATCATTGCCATCCTTTTTCCGCTGTTTGCGATCACCGCGCTCGGCTATTTCGTCGGCAGGCGCATGAAGCCGGAGCTCTCGCACGCGAACAAGCTCAACATGGACGTGTTCGTGCCGGCCCTGGTGTTCGCGGCGCTCGCGAACAAGGAGTTCCACGTCACCGAGTTCGGCCCGCTCACGCTGGCGACGCTGCTGGTGGTGATCGGCTCGGGGCTGGCCGGCTGGCTGCTCGCGCGGCTGATGGCGGTCGATGCGCGTACGCTGGTGCCGCCGATGATGTTCAACAATTGCGGCAACCTCGGCCTGCCGCTGGCGGTACTGGCGTTCGGCGATCTCGCGCTCGCCCCGGCAGTGGTGATGTTCATGGTGTCCAACCTGCTGCACTTCTCGTTCGGCGCGTGGCTGCTCGACCATCGCGTCAGGCTGTGGAACGTGTGGCGCGTGCCGTCGGTGCTCGCGACGCTGGCAGGGCTGGCGGTCGGCATCGTCGGCGTCGAGGTGTGGCCGCCGCTGATGATCGCGATCCGCATGCTCGGCGAGATCTCGATTCCGCTGATGCTGTTCGCGCTCGGCGTGCGCCTGACCGACTCCAAGCTGTCGGCAGTCGGCATCGGCATCTATATGGCCGCCGCGCGCCCGATCGTCGGCATGCTGCTCGCGCTCGCCGTGATGCTCGTGATCGAGCTGCCGCGTGAGCAGCAGGCCTTGCTGCTGGTCTTCGGCGCGCTGCCGCCGGCGGTGCTCAACTACATCTTCGCGGAGCGCTATCATCAGGATCCGGCCGTGGTCGCCTCGATGGTGCTGATCGGCAACGTGGCGGCGCTGCTGTTCCTGCCCGTGGCGCTGGCGATGTCGCTGCCGTAATGGGCGGCGAGGAGGTGTGGCGATGAAGCTCTTCCTGCATTGCATGGATCTGGTCGAGGCGCATCATCGTGCCAATCTGCTGCGCTCGGCGGGCATTCGCGCCGAGGTGCGCAACACCTACCTCGGCGGTGCGCTCGGCGACATCCCGTTCATCGAGGCGGGGCCGCAGGTGTGGATAGACGAGCGCGAGAGCGTCGCCGCCGCGCATGCGATCATCGACGCGGTCGAGCAGCCGCCGGCACAGCTGGCGTGGCGCTGCGAGGCCTGCGACGAGCTGATCGAAGGACAGTTCGCGCAGTGCTGGAACTGCGGTGCGCTGCGTCCGTTCGACACCCGATGACCCCTCGCCGCTGCACAGCGGCGCGATGCGACGGGCGAGGCCGTCGCCGGCGCGCACCGCTACCACGCGTTCTCGATGGCGAGCTGCCCGGGCTGCTCGCGTCGCGACAGCGCGAAGCCGCGCGCCTTGAGCAGCTTGCGCGTGTCGCGCACCATGTCCGGATTGCCGCAGATCATGATGCGCGAGGCGTCGTGGTCGAAGCGCACGCCGGCGTGGGCCTCGAGCTCGCCCGATTCGATCAGCGCCGGGATGCGCCGCCCGAGCGCACCGGCCACGCGTTCGCGCGTCACCACCGGAACGTAGATCAGCTGGTCGGCGTGGGCGCCGACCAGCGGATGTTCGTGCAGCGCGGCGAGTTCGTCGCGATAGGTGAGCTCCGTGCCGGTGCGCACGCTATGGACGAGGACGATGCGCTCGTAGTCGTTCCAGTTGGCCGGATCCTGCAGGATCGACAGGAACGGCGCGAGGCCGGTGCCGGTCGCGAGCAGCCACAGATCCTGGCCCGGGCGGAAGCGGTCGGTGGTCAGGAAGCCGAAGCTCGTCTTGTCGACGAGGATTTCGTCGCCGACCGCGAGCCGTTCGAGGCGGCTCGTGAACTCGCCGCCGGGCACGACGATGGAGAAGAACTCGAGGTGCTCGTCGTACGGTGCCGACACCATCGAATAGGCCCGCCATACCGCGCCGCCGTCGCCGCTGGGCAGGCCCAGCCGCGCGAACTGTCCCGGCACGAAGCGGAAACCGCGATGGCGCGTGGTGCGGAACGAGAACAGGCCCGGTGTCCAGCGGCGGATGTGAATGATGCGTTCGGTGGTGAACTTTTCGTCATCGGCACTCATGCAGGCTCCCCGGTCGTCGCGTTAATTAGTTGACGAAATTAGTCGGGTAAGGGCGTGCAGTCAAGCCCGGTGACGCGTACGGGACCCCGTAGTATCGACCGGCGCGCGCACCAAAGGCGTGCACCGGAGGGCAGTGATCGAACGTGCGGACACGCCGTCGCCAGGAACGGCGGCGGCATGGGGGGCTCAGTGCTCGGCCGCCGTCCGCGCATCGGGTGCCGACGGATTGCCCTTGCCGAGCCAGGCCGAGACGAGGTCCATCGGAATCGGGAAGACCACCGTCGAGCTCTTGTCGCCGGCGATGTGCGTGAGCGTCTGCAGATAGCGCAGCTGGATCGCGGAGGGCTGACGGGAGAGCATTTCTGCCGCTTCCATCAGCGTCTGCGCGGCCTGTTTCTCGCCCTCGGCGTGAATCACCTTGGCGCGCCGTTCGCGCTCGGCCTCGGCCTGGCGGGCGATCGCGCGAATCATCGACTCGTTCAGGTCCACGTGCTTGATCTCGACGTTGGTCACCTTGATGCCCCAGGCGTCGGTCTGCGAGTCGAGGATCTGCTGCACGTCGAGGTTGAGCTTCTCGCGCTCGGACAGCATCTCGTCGAGCTCGTGCTTGCCGAGCACCGCGCGCAGGGTGGTCTGCGCGAGCTGGCTGGTCGCGTCGAAATAGTGCTCGACCTGGATGATGGCCTTTTCCGGGTCGACCACGCGGAAGTACAGCACCGCGTTGACCTTGACCGAGACGTTGTCGTGCGAGATCACGTCCTGGCTCGGCACGTCCATCGTCACGACGCGCAGATCGACCTTGACCATCTGCTGGATGCCCGGGATGACGATGATCAGCCCCGGCCCCTTGACCTTCCAGAAGCGGCCGAGCATGAAGATCACGCCACGCTCGTATTCGCGCAGGATGCGGATCGCGCTGATCACCAGCGCGGCCAGGATGATCAGGACCGTGCTCAGGCCGATATTGAAATCGAATATCATGACTTGCTCCCCGTCGTCGTGTCGTTGTCCGAAGCGAGTGGTTCGACCCGCAGCGTCAGGCCGTCCAGGGCGGTGACGCGCACGCGCGCCCCCGGTGCCAGCGGCGCGTCGCTGGCGATGCGCCAGCTCTCGCCGTGAATGCGCGCGTAGGTGCCGGCCGCATCGACCGAGCTCACCGTGCCTTCGGCGCCGATCATCTCCTCGCTGCCGCTGACGACGCGGCGCTGGCGGGCCCGCACGGCAAAACCGCCGATCGCGAACAGCAGGCCGGCGCTGACCACGGCGAGGGCGACCAGGAACTCGATCGGAATGCCGAAACCGGGTACGTCGCTGTCGATCAGGAACAGCCCGCCGACGATGAACGCGACGATGCCGCCGATGCCGAGCACGCCGAAACTCGGCATGAAGGCCTCGGCGAGCATCAGCACCGCTCCGACCGCCATCAGCGCGACGCCGGCCCAATTGACCGGCAGCAGCTGGAACGCGTACATCGCGACGACGAGGCAGATCAGCCCGGCCACGCCGGGTACGCCGAAGCCCGGGCTGGTGAACTCGAAGAACAGCCCGTAGATGCCGATCATCATCAGCACCAGCGCGATCTGCGGATTCGACAGTACGGCGAGGATCTGATTGCGCCAGTCCGGCGTGATGCGCTCGATCGCGGCCCCATCGGTCGCGAGCGTGACGACCTTGCCCGAATCGAGCTTGACTTCGCGGCCGTCGAGCTTGGCAAGCAGGTCGTTCAAGTCGATCGCGACGATCTCGATCACGCCCTGCTCGAGAGCCTCAGCGGCCGACAGGCTGGCCGCCTCGCGCACCGCCCGCTCGGCAAAATCCTCGTCGCGCCCGCGCAGCTGCGCGAGGCTGCGGATGTAGGCGGCCGCATCGCTGGTGGCCTTGTCCATCAGCGTGCTGCCGGTGCTCGGCCCGCTGCCGCGCCTGGGCTGCGGTTTGGCTTGCTCGCCGTCCGCGCCGCCCTCGCCGCCGGCATCCTTGCCGTCGTCGCGCCCGCCATCGTCACCACGCGTGGGTGAGCCACCGCCGCCCGGCGCGCCAATGGCCACCGGTGAGGCGGCGCCGAGGTTGGTCGCCGGCGCCATCGCGGCGATGTGACTGGCGTAGAGGATGAAGGTGCCGGCACTGGCGGCGCGTGCGCCTTCGGGGCTGACGTAGGTCGCGACCGGGATCGACGAGGCGAGAATCTGCTTGATGATTGCCCGCATCGATGTGTCGAGCCCACCCGGCGTGTCCATCTCGATCACGATCAGGCTGGCGTTGCGTTCGGTGGCGATCGCAAAGCCGCTGGTGATGAAATCCGACGTCGCCGGTCCGATCGCGCCGTCGACCCGCAGCGTGACGACTTGCCCCGGACGTGCGGCTTCGTTCGCCAGCGACAGGCCGAGCAGCGCGAATCCGCTCAGCAGCATCAGCCACGCCAGCCATCGTCGCATTGCCTGGGGCATCTGGATTCTCCCATGCATTGGTCAAGGTGCGCAGCCTGCGGCCGGACTCCGCACTCACTAGGAGTGTAGCGCGGGCGGCTTGTTCCCGCCCGAGCGCCACAGCGCGCCGCCGCTTGCCGCACCGCGAAACGGTTGCTAGGCTGACCGACAGTGGCTGCTTTGCACGGGGGTGCCTCATGAAGATGCTGGTCCGCATGCTGGCTGTCATCGCCGCCGCCCTGGCGCTGGTCGTCGGCGCACTCGCTGCTTATGTCGCACTGGTATTCGATCCGAACGACTATCGCGACCAGCTGGCCGAGCAGGTCGCCCGCCATAGCGGACGCGCGCTGACCATCGACGGCGGGATCGGCCTGTCGCTGTTTCCGTGGCTGGGCGCGGAGCTCACCGACGTGAGCCTCGCGAATGCGCCGGGTTTCGGCGACGAGCCGTTTGCGCGCATCGCACGCGCGCATGCGCGGGTGCGGCTGTGGCCGCTGCTGCGCGGCGAGGTCGAGGTCGATCGGGTGCTGCTCGACGGACTCGCGCTGCGCCTCGAACGTGACGCCGATGGCCTCAACAACTGGGACGATCTGCTGGCGCGCTCCGAAGCGGGCGCGCCGCAGCCGGCTCGGCCCGCGTCGGGCACGGCGGACGTGCTCGGCGGCGTCGCGGCGCTCGCGGTGAGGGGCGTCGCGATCGAGGCGGCCACGCTGTCGTGGCACGACCGGCAGCGCGGCACGCAGCAGCGTTTCGACGACATCCGCCTGCGCACCGGCGAGATTCGTCCCGGGGCGGCCTTTCCGCTCGAGCTGGGGCTGGACGTCGAGTCGAGCGCGCCGGCGGTGTCCGCACGCATCGAGCTGACCGGCGAGGTGATGCTTGCCGCCGACGGGTCGCGGCTCGACATCGAACCGCTCGCGCTGCGCGTGCGCGGGCAAGGCGAGGACTGGCCCGGGGGCGAGGGTCTGCTCGAGCTCGACGCGGTCGTGCGCCACGAGCTCGACACCGGCACGCTGACGCTGTCGCCGATGGCCGTGCGCGGCTTCGGCGTCGAGGCCCGTAGCGAGGTGACCGTGCACACGGCGGGCGAGGACGGGCCGCGCTATGCCGGCACGCTCGACGTGGCCGAGTTCGGCCCGCGCGAGCTGCTCGCGGCGCTCGGACAGCCGGTCGACACCGCGGATCCGCAGGTCTTGCAGGCTGCGCGCGTGCGCGCGCGCTTCGACGGCAGCACGGCGGCACTCGCGGGCGAGCCGTTCGAGCTGCGCATCGACGACAGCACGCTCGCCGGCAAGCTCGGCGTGAGCGATTTCGCCCGTGGCGCGCTGAGCTTCGATCTCGCGCTCGATGCGCTCGACCTCGACCGCTACCTGCCGCCGCAGTCCGAGCCGGCGGCGGTCGCGACACC
>DAOMOP010000075.1:7039-17245 GCA_035444405.1 Rhodocyclaceae bacterium | reverse complement strand
CCGTGCCCGCCGCGGTCGGGGTGCGCGACGGGCGCGCCACCTGCGTCGAGCTCGCCTGCCCGCCGGCGGCGAGCGACAGCGCCCTCGGTGCCGCCCTCGCCGTCGCACGCAAGCTCGCGCCCGTCGTCGTCACGACACGCGCCGAGGGCGACACGCCGCTGCTGAGCGCGCTCGCCGCGACGCTCGGCGACGTCGCCAGCGCCGCGGGGCACATCGACGCCGCGCCGTGGACCGACGCGTTCGCCGGCTACGCCCGCGCTGCCGCCGATGCGTCCGCGGCGGGGCGCCTCTTCCGCAACGCCGATGCCGACGTGCTGGCTATCCACGCGTTCGGCTTCCCGCGCCACCTCGGCGGCCCGCTCCACCAGGTCCGGCTGCGCGAGGCGGGCGATTCGAAACCGGGAGCCGATCGATGAGCGCCCCCGGCCACGCCCCCGGGGCGGCCGTGCGCCGCCCGGCCGAAGATGTCGGGCCGCCAATGGAGGATGGACCGGCGAGCGACTACTTCGGCCTGAAGATCCCGTTCTGCGAGCACTGCACGATCCGCGCCGTCGACCACGGCCCGGGCTGGACGCTGTCCGAGGTCGCGCTCGCGCCGCACCTGTGCAACAGCGGCGGCAGCGGCCACGGCGGGCTGACGATGACGCTGCTCGACACCTCGATGGGCAGCGCCGCGCGCCTGTCCGACCCGAGCTCGGTCGGCGTCGTCACCGTCGACCTGCACACGACCTTCATCGGCCCGGCGGTCGAGCGCATCCAGTGCCGCGCCGAGGTGCTGCGCCGCGTCGGGCGCACGGTGTTCTGCGAGGCGACCGTCACCACCACCGACGGCAGCCTCGTCGCGCGCGGCATGGGCACCTTCCGGCTGCGCCACGCGCGCCAAGGCAGCCGGTCGGACGACTGATCGCGATCAGTTTGGCCGTTCCGTAGCGCCCCCCAGGCACGGTAACGCACCACGGCGCCTTCTGACGCCGAAGGGCAAGAGCAACGCAGGACTCGGACGCGATTGATTCGCATTCGTGCATCGGATAGACTGAAATACATTCAGCCAGCCAGATGCACACGAGCGAACATCGCGCGATGCTCGAGCCAGCCAGCAACCCTGACTTGCCCCGAATCCCGTCCGATGAGACTCGCCCCCCCGTATTTGGCCGTGCGCCTCGTGCTGTGCCTTGTCCCCGCCGTCGCTCTAGCGGAAGAAGCCCGCCTACCCGAGGTACTGGTCGGCGCAGAACGCGACGATTTCGATGCCCGCCGGGACGCGCGTACCACGCGTCTCGTATATGGCCGCGAAGAACTCGACAAGATGAATGAGATGACGGTGGGCGACTATCTCCGTCGGTTGCCGGGCGTCACCTTCAGCGGCCCGCCGGGCTCGCCGCGCGATGTGCGCATGCGCGGAATGGACAAGGGCTACACGCAGATCCTGATCGACGGTGAAGCCGTCCCCGGCGGTGGCAAGGAGCGCCAAATCCAGGTCGACCGCCTGCCTCTCGACATGATCGAGCGCATCGAGATCATCCGCGCCCCCACAGCCGACATGCCGAACGAGGGGCTGTCGGGCACGATCAACATCGTGCTGCGCGAGGCCCCGAAGGAGCGCGTAGTGTCGGGGCGAGCCCTGTACGGCGTTGTCGACGGGCGCAAGACCGATGCCGAGACCAAGAATGTATCCGCACAATACGGCGATCGCTTCGGCGACATCCGTCTGCTCCTGAACGCGTCCCTCGGCGAGCGTGGCGAGGCCAAGACCAAGTCAAAGAATGAGCAGAAGTTCCGTGCGGACGGCTCGCGCAGCGACTGGAAACAAGAGTTCGAGGACGAACGTCTCACGTCCGAGGGCTTCGAGTTTGCGCCGCGCCTGAACATCAAGCTCGGCGGCGGCAACGAGCTGAAGCTTATGCCCTTCATCTCCCGCAGTGACGAGGACAAGCGCAAGACCGTCGACAAGCTCAAGTTCGGCGACGACGACGGCGCGAGATTCGAGCAGGAGGACAAGCTGCGCGAGATAGCACGCCTGCGCGGCGAGTGGAAGAGCAAACTCAGGCGCGGGGCGGAACTCGTGCTGCACGCCGGCGTGCAGGAAGGCATCGAGGACAAGGACAAGACCACCCGCGAGTTCAATGCTGCCGGCACCCGCACCAAGCTCGCAGAGGAAACCACCGAAAACGTCGAACGCGAGACTTTCGGCGGCGCCCGCCTGAAACTGCCGCTGGGTACCCACAAGCTCGAGGGAGGCATCCAGTATTTCGACAAATCGCGTAAGGACAACAAGCGCACCGTCGAGACCGACGCCAAGGGCAAGGTCACGGTCAAATCCCCCGGACTCGGAGACCGCTTCGATATCACCGAACGGCGCTGGGTGGCGTTCCTGCAGGACGAGATCACGCTCGGCGACCGTCATTTCATCACGCCCGGGTTGAGGTCTCAGTGGATCGAGCAACGCGCCGCCGACGCCATCGGCGTGCGTCGCAGTGCCAGACACGCGCTCAACTCACCTTCGCTGCACTACCTCTGGAAGCTCGACGGGCGCAACAACCTGCGTGCCAGCATAGCGGAAACCATCAAGCTGCCGAAGTTCGACGAACTGAGCAATGTTGTCGAAACCAAGGGCGGCACAATCACCGACCCCGACAAATCCGGCAACCCGGATCTGAAGCCGGAAAAGGCGCTCGGCTTCGAACTGGGATGGGAACATTTCCTGCCGCACTCCGGAGGCGTGCTCGGCGCGAATGCCTTCTACCGTGACGTCACCGACAAGATCGAGAAGCGGACTACACTCGAAGGCGGGCGCCACGTGGAACGTCCGCGGAACGTTGGCGACGCGCAAATATGGGGCATCGAACTCGACGTACGTGCGCAGATGGACGTGATCGGCCTACCGCAGCTGATGCTGCGCGCCAACGCCACCCGCCTCTATTCGCGGCTCGAGAACAGCGCCGCAGGTCGCAACACGCGGGTCAAGGATCAACCCCCCTACGTCTATAACCTCGGCTTCGACTACTATCTGCCGAAGTGGGACGCGAGCTTTGGCGGCAATTACAACTACACGCCGCGCTTCGAGAAGGATCCGGGCAATCCGGCGAATTTCGACGACGAAGCCGAACAGAAGCTGCTCGATTTCTACGTGCACAAGAGGCTCAGCCGCCAGTTCGGCCTGCGCCTGACTGCCACCAACGTGCTCGACATGAAGAAGGACAAGGACAAGCTCGCCATCGACGGGGCGGGAAACCGCACCGTCGCGCGTGAAATCGAGCGCAGCGGGCGCGGGCTGTTTGTGGCCCTCGAAGGCAAATTCTGAGGAGACCCCGATGAAGATCGGCTTCGATTCGCGCACATGGCATTTCTGGATCAGCGCAATCCTCGCAGTACCGATTCTGATCGTGAGCGCCACGGCAGTGTTTATTGCCCACGACAAGAGCCTGGGCCTGAGGGAAATTCCCGTGGCCGCCGGATGGCTGCCGGGGTACGTGTTGACGGACGGAAACGAGGCCCACGCGATCGAACTGCGCACCGCCCTCGTTGCGGCTGACGGCAGCACCTGGCTGGGGGTCAAGGGCGGTCTTGTGCGTGCCGAGGGCGGCCGTAGCGAGGTCGTTGAAACCCTTGCGGGCGAAGAGGTGCGCGGCCTCGCGGAGTCTCCAGCCGGCCTCCTCGTTGCAACCAAGAAAGGCATTTGGCTCGGCACGGGCGAAGATTGGCGTCGGGTGCTCGATGGCGAGGGATGGAGTGTAGGCAGCGCCGGCGGCGAGCGATTGCAGGCCGTACTCAAGGACCGTGGCCTGCTCGAAAGCACCGATGGCGGACTCACCTGGCAACCGGCTGCCGCGATGGCGGCACTCGCAGCCTTGCCGGAGCCCCCGACCGAGGAGCTGACCCTGGGTAAACTCGTGATGGATCTGCACACAGGCAAGGCTTTCCTCGGCAAGCGGGCGATGTGGGTGTGGATCGACGCCATCGGGTTGGTCATGACCTTCCTGTCGGCAACCGGTATCTACCTCTGGTGGCGCGGCTTGCGGCGGAAGCAGCAGTTACCGGCCCACGGCTGAGCCGTTCCATCCGCAACCATGACTGCGACCAGCGTCGTCCTCGGGGCGCTGCTCACCGCCGGCGTGCTGCTCCTTCTGTGGACCGTCGCGCTGTTCACCGATGGCGTGCGGGTCCACTTCCTCACGGTTCGTCGCAATGCACTCGTCAGACCCTTGAAACTCAAAGTGATCGCACGCGACGATGCAACACGGGAGTTGTTCCGCCTACGGCTCGCACGACCCGGTCACCGCCTGCCTCCGTTTCAGGCCGGTCAGGCGGTGATGCTGCACACGCCGGCCGGCAGGCGACTCTATTCCCTCGCTCGCTGGCAGTTGCACCCTGAATTTTGGGAGCTTGCGATCCGCAACCAGGGCAGCGTGTCGGCCTGGCTGCATGCACATGCGACGGTCGGCAGTTTCCTGGACGTCGGCCGGCCGCGCGGCCGCTTCGTTCTTGCGCCGTCAGGTCCAGCGCCCATTGTCCTCGTAGCCGCGGGTGTCGGCATTACGCCTCTGCGCGCGATGCTGCACTGCTTATGCGAACGCGACGCGCCGCCCTCCGTGACCTTGTGGCACGCCTGTCGCCACGAAGCCGACCTCCTGTGGCGCGAGGAGTTCGAGGCCTTGGCTGGCGACACGACGTGGTTCCGTTATCGCCCGGTGCTGAGCCGGCCGGACTCGAGTTGGCAGGGCGAGGGCGGCCACCTCGATGTCAAACGGCTTGGCGCCGCCGCACGAGGGGGAGCGCATTACTATCTGTGCGCCAGCGGTCCAATGATGGATGCACTTCAGGAGGGGCTGTGCGCTTCCGGCGTGGCCGCCGCCAACATTCACCGTGAGGCGTTCGGGCTCGCGTCGGCGGAAGAGGGGCCACAGCACAGCTTACTGCTGCCGGATGGTCGCACGGTGCTCGCAACCGAGGGGCTTCCGTTGCTCACCATCCTCGAAGAGCACGGGTGTGCCCCGGAGGCTGAATGCCGTGCCGGGGAATGCGGGCGTTGTCTCGTGCCGGTGCGTGGCCCGGTCCGTTATCTTGTAAAGCCCACGTTCGCCGTCGACGAGGGCAAAGTCGCGGCCTGCTGCGCCACCGCGAGCGGGAACATCGAGTGGCGCACGTAAGGGCGCGGTTGATCTTACGGCAGATTCGCGCACGTAGGAACGCCCGGCGGCGGCGTACGGGCGTCATCTCTCCGCTCGTCCCCATCATCGGCAAGGCACGATGACCTTGGGCGCAAGGTTGAGGCGCCTGGCGGGGCGAGCGAATCTTCGGTTGTCGAACGAGGGCATGCTCGCGCATTCGCGGTAGCTCGTCAGATGCAGCGCGTCAGCGAAATCCAGCCCGGTCGAACATGAGAACTTGCCTGCATGACCGCCTCGCGATCCTCGATCCTGACATGCAGGGAAAGCAGATGCTTGATGACTTGACCGATCTGCTCGGGCAAAAATCCGTAGTACCCACGCATCGCCCATTCGAGTTCGAGCAGGACGGTCTTGCAGACCATCAGCGGCTCCCCGGACTCGATCAGGCTGCGCGCCGCCTCGCGCTGGGGTTGCGCCTCGGCGTCGCCCTCGTCCTGCACGCAGTATCGCGCGAGGATGATGGTGTCGAGCCCGATCATCGTTTCACGAGCGCAGCTGGGTCGAAGTCGGCCGGAACGGCTGCGCACTTGCTCTTCCGCATGCCGAAACCGCTCGCCGCAATCGGCGCCGGGGTATGTACGACCCGCATCTCGACGTGATCGCCGACGCTCGAGAACTCGATCTTGCTACCCTGTCGGATACCCAATTTTTGCCGCAGCGCCTGCGGCATGGTGACTCGACCCTTGATCGTTACGGTCGTCGCTTCCATACCCCGCTCCATTGGGGTAATACCCGCTAGGAATTGTAGCAACGGCAATTCCACGCTACACCCCTTGTCATGCGCATCGAGCGCTCGAGCTTGCGCTCAGCGCGGTAACGGCGACCAGAATCAGCCCCACACCGAAGATCTGCAAGCCGACCAGGCTTTCGTTCAGGACCACGACGCCGAACAGCGACGCCGCGACCGGCTCGATCATCGCCACGATCGAGGCCACGGCCGGCGCGGTCTGCTTCAGGCCGACGACATAGAGGATGAACGACAAGCCCGCGCCGAGCACCCCCAGCAGGGCGAACAGTGGCCAACTCGGCGCGCCCGGCACTGCCACCGTCTGTTCGGCATCGGCCGGCCAGACGAGGATCACGACGAGTACCGCGAAGGCGATCACGAGGATCGCCGGTGGGCTGCCGTGCGCGGCCGCATTCTTGAAGCCGAAGATGAATACGGCATAGGACAGCCCGGCCAGCAGGCCGGCGCCGACGCCGATCGGCGTCACGGCGCCGGCCCCGATATCGTGGATGCCGGTGAGCAGGACGATGCCGAGCATTGCCACGACGATCGCGGCCCACTTGAGCGGGGTGGGCCGTTCGAGCCTGAGCGCGAAGGATGCGAGATAGACGAACACCGGCGCGCAGTACATCAGCGTCGCCGCGACCACGACACTGCCCTCCGCGATGCTGATGAAATAGAAGGCGAAGTTGCCGGCGACCCCGAGACCGGCAAGCACCGACCAGAACCATAATCGGCGACTTCCCAGCCCGCTGCCGCGCGGGCGCACCGCCAGCCAGACGAGCACGAACAACAACCCGGTCGCCCCCCGGTAGAACGACACCACGAAGGCGTCCCAACCGTCGGCCATCAGCATCCCGCCGATCCCGCCTGACAGCCCCCAGCATAGCGCCGCCAGTGCCACGAACGCCGTACTCACACGCGTGATCTGCCTCCCATCCGACTGGTGACATCGCTCCCATCGGCGGTGGCGAGCTCCGCACGCTCGTGCAAGACCTCGCTCATCGCTCCCGGCCGTGCGCTAAACCGTAGCGCCGATGGGCCGCCAACTCAATCGGTCGGCCGCGGCCGGCTTCGCGATGCCCAGGCTGTTTCCGGCGCTGGGCTTCTCGCGAGCACGCCTACGCCCGCCGCACCGCCCCCGCCCGGTTGAACCACCACGCCAGCAGCGCCGCCGGGATGCCCGCCGCGGCGCCGATGACCGACAGCTCGACGTTCGACAGCGGGATCGCCCCGCCGCCCGGCAGCGCGACGCACAGGCCGGCGATCAGCAGCAGCGCACGGATCGGCCACTGCAGCACGCGGTGGCGGCACAGGTCGCCGACCACCAGCAGATAGCCCTGCATCGCCGAGGCGAACAGCAGGATGCCGAATACCGCCTGCGCGACCGCGACGACGATGTCGCCGGCGCCGCCCTGCGCGATCAGCGCCGGGTTCAGCACGAACATGAACGGAATGAAGTAGATCACGCTGCCCAGGCGCATCGCCTGCAGGCCGGTCTCCATCGGCCGCGAGCCGGCGATCGTCGCCGCCGCGAAGGCGCCGAGCGCGACCGGCGGCGTGATGAAGGACAGCATGCCCCAGTACAGGATGAACATGTGCACCGCCATCGGGTCCATGCCGCCGCCCTGGATCAGCGCCGGTGCAAGCGCGACCGCGAGGAAGATGTACGCGGCGGTCACCGTCATGCCGATGCCGAGGATGAAGCTCGTCAGCGCGCCCATCAGCAGCAGCAGGCCGGTGTTGCCGCCGGCGAGCCAGATCAGGTCGTTCGCGATCGTGCCCGACAGGCCGGTCATCGACAGCGCGCCGACCAGCATGCCGATCGCGGCGAGGATCGCGATCAGCTCGGCGAAGAGCCGCGCGGTCGCGGTCAGCGACTCGCCGACGTCCTTCCACGACCAGCGCTGGTAGGGCAGCACCTGGTTGATCACCAGCAGCAGCGCGGTCGCGTAGAACGGCGCGACCGCCTCGCGCTGCATGAAGATCAGCATCCACACCAGCAGCACGAAGACGAAGATGAAGTACCAGCCTTCCTTGAGCGTCTGGCGCACCGACGGCAGCTCGTCCTGCGGCAGGCCTTTCAGATCGAAGCGCGCGGCGTAGGCGTCGATCTGGATGAACAGACCGAGGAAGTACAGCACCGACGGAATCGCCGCGGCGAGCGCGACGGCCGTATAGGGCACGTCGAGGAACATCGCCATCACGAACGCGGTCGCGCCCATCACCGGCGGCATCAGCACGCCGCCGGTCGACGCGCACGCCTCGACACCGCCGGCGAACGAGCGGCTCATGCCGACGCGGCGCATCGCCGGGATCGACAGCACGCCGGTGGTCAGCACGTTGGTGATTACGCTGCCGCTCATCGAGCCCATCAGGCCGGACGAGAAGATCGCGACCTTGGCCGGGCCACCGCGCACGTGGCCGAGCAGCGCGAACGCGAGGTTGATGAAGAACTTGCCGCCGCCGGTCTTTTGCAGCGCAACGCCGAAGATCAGAAAGCCGATGACGAGCCCGGCGAAGGCCTGTAGCGGCACGCCCATCACACTCTCGGTGCTCATCGTGTGGTACATCGCCGCCTGCTCGAGCGTGGACGGGAAGGCCTGGATCGGCCCCGGCATCACGTCGGCGACCAGCGGATACAGCGAGAAGAGGCCGGCGATCGTCGCGATCGGCCAGCCGCCGGCGCGCCGCGATGCCTCGATGATCAGCGCCCACAGTGCGTAGCTCAGCCACACCGCCTCGCGCGGCGCGGCAAATGCCCAGCCGCGCTCGAGGATGGGCTCGGCGTTGTAGACGAAGTAGCCGCACACCGCCAGCGTCGCGACGGTCAGGATCGCGTCGTACCACGGCACGCGCGTGCGCGGCGCGCCGGCCCACGCCGGCCACAGCAGATAGACCAGCGGCAGCATCACCGCGACGACGAGGTAGTAGAACTGCGTCTGCAGCAACGGCCCGCCGAGGGCGCCGAGGTTGAACAGGAAATCGATGGTCAGCAGCGTCAGCAGCGCCGCGGCGGCGCCGGGCACGAAGCGCAGCGGACCGGACAGGCTTCTGAGCTTGCCGACCTCTTCGGCTTCGGCACGGTCGGGCTGTCCGCCGTTGGCCGTGACGGTAGGGGACTTCATCATGGTGTCGGTATCCAGAAGACGGATGAAGGGCGGCCTGCCCGGACGGGCAGTCCGACGGCCGGGCGGCTCGTACGAGCCGCCCGGCAGGTGCCGCTCAGCGGAACACCGGGTTCATGCCGGCCGCCTCGAGCGCAGCGGCGCGCGCGGCCATCCACGCCTCGCGGAAGGCGTCCTCGTCCTTGGGCGGGTTCGAGGTCATGAACTCCGTCCACGCGTCGGCCAGCACCTCCTGACGCTTGACCAGCATGTCCTGGTGCGCCTGCATCTCGTCGGTCCAGATGCCGAGCTCGCGGTAGTACTTGATCACGCCGTCGTGAAACGGCACCACCCACTGCAGGTTCTGGTTCTCGAGCGCGTAGCCCGCCGCCCCCGGTGCGGCGTCCTTGTAGTCATCGTAGTTCGTCTGCAGCGCCTTGATCAGGTTGTAGACCGTCGCCTCGCTGTAGTCGCTGTTCGCGACGACGATCGGGTACGGGTAGCTCGCACCCTGGTACGGGTTGTCGGCGCTGATGCCGCCGGCCCCCGAGGTGATCTTGTGCGGCTGGAAGTACGGCGCCACCGCCTGCATGCGCGCCCAGCCCTCGGCGTCGTCGGGGTCGAGCACCGGCCAGGCGATGCCGCGCGGGCTGCTGGCGAGCTGCTGCGCGGGCGGCGTCACGGTGGTCGTGAACGACGCGTCGGCCTGGCCGGCGATGATGCCGTCGAACGAGCGCGCATAGCCGGGGAAGTCCACGCGCACGACGTCATCCCAGGTCAGCCCGCTGAACGCGAGGTAGGCCTCGGTGCCCTTGTTGAGCGCATCGTCGCCGCGGATGAAGGCGACGCGCTTGCCGCGCAAGTCGGCGGGCGTCTTGACGTCGAGGTCGCCGGCCACCGCGAGCGCGAGACCGAACGACGCGATCGAGGTCGTGATCACGCGGATCGGCTGCGGCCCCCAGGCCGGATCGGCGAACATCAGCACGCCCTCGGAGCCGTAGTAGCTCGCGATGCCGCACGCGCAGATGTCGACGCGGCGCGTCTTCAGCGGCGTCATGCGCGACACGTCGTTGTCGCCGGGCAGCACACGCACCGACGTGCCGAACCTGTTCTGCAGCATGTTGCCGATCGCGACGACCTGGGCATAGCCGCTCGAGCCGGTGCCGTAGGCGGTCCATGCCATCGTGCGCGGCAGTTTCACTTC
>DAOMOP010000075.1:0-7009 GCA_035444405.1 Rhodocyclaceae bacterium | reverse complement strand
GGACAACATGATCGCCGCGGCGGTCGCGGCCATCGTCAGCAGTTTGGCGGGGGTACGCATGGGTTCTCTCCTCCTCGCTCGTGCGAGCTTGAAACGTGTGGGTGCAGCGTGTAATCGTGATAGGGGGTGATTCAGCTTCGTTCGATGACGACCGCGAGGCCCTGGCCGATGCCTATGCACAGGCTCACGACCGCGTAGCGGCCGCCGCGCCGCGCGAGCTCGCGCGCGGCGGTCAGCGCCAGACGCGCGCCCGACGCACCGAGCGGATGGCCCAGCGCGATCGCGCCGCCGTTCGGATTGACGCGCGCATCGTTCGCGTCCAGACCCATGATCTTCAGGCAGCCGAGCACCTGGCTCGCGAAGGCCTCGTTGATCTCGATCAGATCGACGTCGGCGAGCGTCAGGCCGGCGCGCTCGAGCGCCTTCGGGATCGCGTAGGCCGGGCCGACGCCCATGATGCGCGGCGCCACCCCGGCGGCGGCCGACGACAGGATGCGCGCCATCGGCGCCTTGCCGGCGCGCTCGCCGGCCGCGCGGCTGCCGATCAAGAGCGCCGCCGCGCCGTCATTGACGCCCGACGCGTTGCCGGCGGTGACGACGCCGCCTTCGAACAGCGGCTTCAGCTTCGCCAGCGACTCGAAGGTCGACTGCGGGCGCGGGTGCTCGTCCTCGGCGACCTCGACCGGCGGGCTCTTGCGCCCGGTCGGCACCGACACCGCGTGGATCTCGTCACGGAAGAAGCCCGCGGCGCGCGCCGCCTCGTATTTCTGCTGCGACGCGGCGGCGAAGCGGTCGGCCTCCTCGCGCGTGATGCCGAACTCGTGCGCGACGTTGTCGCCGGTCTCGGGCATCGAGTGCCCGCCGTGCTTCGCGACGAAGCGCGGGTTCGGAAAGCGCGCGCCGATGGTCGTGTCGAACATGCGGAACTCGCGGCTGTAGGCGGCCTCGGCCTTGGCGAGCACGAACGGGGCGCGGCTCATGCTCTCGACACCACCGGCCAGATACAGCTCGCCCTCGCCGGCGGTGATCGCGCGCGCGACATCGGCGACCGCGGCAAGCCCGCTCGCGCACAGGCGATTGACGGTCTGCCCCGGCACGCTGTCGGGAAAGCCGGCGAGCAGCGCCGCGAAGCGCGCGACGTTGCGCGCGTCCTCGCCGGCCTGGGTGGTGTTGCCGAGCACGACGTCCTCGATCGCGTCGGCCGGCCACGGGTTGCGCGCGACCAGCGCGGCCATCACGTCGGCGACGAGGTCGTCCGGGCGCACCGGTGCGAGCGCGCCGGCGTGGCGGCCGAAGGGGGTGCGCAGTCCATCGTAGATATAGGCGTCGAGCATGGTTCAGATCTCCGGGGTGAGCAGCGACAGGCCGAGCGCGGCGCGGCGGCGCAGCCAGGTGCTCGGGCGATAGCGCGGGTCGCCGGTGGCGGCCTGCAGGTTGGTGAGAAGTTCGAGCACGACCGCCGGCGCGAGCGCATCGCCCCACGCCAGCGGCCCGAGTGGGTAACCAAGGCCGAGCGTGACCGCACGGTCGATGTCGGCCGGCGCGGCGATGCCGAGCTGCGCGATCTCGCACGCGATGTTCACAATATGGGCGACGACACGCTGCGCCACCAGTCCGGCGCTGTCGCGGATCGCGTCGACCGGCGTGCCGTCGGCGCCGAAGAGGCCCAGCGCACGCTCGCGCCATGCGGGCGCGGTCGCCGGCGTGCTCATCACGACGCGGCGGCGCGCGAGGTCGAACAGCGCATCGACGGCGACCGTGCGGCGCGCGTCGAGCGCTTCGCGCGCAACGCATTGCGTCGCATCCTCGCCGAGCGGCGTGACGACGATCAAGTCGTCGTCAGCGGGGCGCTCGGCGTCCGACACGGTGGCACCGAGGGCGCGCACCAGCGCGACGACGCGCTCGGCGAGCTCGGGCCGCGCGCGGCTCACCCACACGCGCTCGGCGCGCACCGCCGGCACCGAATGCTCGGCCACCGCCTCGGGCTTGCCGTCCGCGCCATACACATAGAAGCCGCGCCCGCTCTTGCGACCCAGCAGCCCGGCCGCCAGCCGCGTGCGCAGCAGCGGCTGCGGGCGGAAGCGCGGCTCCTCGTAGTACTGGTGGTAGATCGAGTCCATCACCGGCGCGGACACGTCTAGGCCGGTCAGGTCGAGCAGCTCGCACGGGCCAAGCCGGAAGCCCGCGCAATCGCGCAGGATGCGGTCGAGCACCGGATGCTCGGCGACCGACTCGGCGAGGATGCGCAGCCCCTCGGTGCCGAAGCCACGACCGGCGTGGTTGACGATGAAGCCCGGCGTGTCCTGCGTGCGCACCGCGGTGTGACCCCAGCGCGCGCCGAGCGCGAGCAGCCGGTCGCCGACCGCCGCGTCGGTGAGCACGCCGTCGACGACCTCGACGATCTTCATCAGCGGCACCGGGCTGAAGAAATGAAAGCCCGCCACACGCTGCGGATGCGCGAGGCCGGCGGCGATCGCCGTCACCGACAGCGACGAGGTGTTGGTCGCGAGGATCGCGTCGGGTCCGAGCGCCTCTTCGAGCTCGGCGAACAGCGCGCGCTTGATCGCGAGGTCCTCGACGATCGCCTCGACGACGACGTCGCAGCCGCGCAGGTCCTCGAGCCCGGCCGCCACCGCGACGTTCGCGAGCGCGCGCTCGGCGTCGGCCGCAGCCAGCTTGCCGCGCGCGGCGAGACGCTCCCAGGTGTCGCGCAGGCCGTCGCGCGCCTTGTCGGCCGCGCCGGCCTGCTTGTCGAGCAGCACCACGCGGTCGCCGGCCTGCGCGGCGATCTGCGCGATGCCACGCCCCATCAGGCCGCAGCCGACCACGCCGATGCGTTGCGTGCGCGAAACTGCCGCTGTGGTTGTCGAAGCTTGCATGAAAACTCCTTCAGTCGTGTCAAGGCGGACGCCTGCATTGCAGACGTCTGCGCTGCAGTACGGCGCACTTTAGTGTTGAAAGGACGTCGCTGTCAACGGTCTTGTCGACTGCATTGCAGAATGCGACGATGACCGAGCCGCTGCGTTTCCCCGTTCCGTCGGACCGCTCCGGCAATCGTTGAACATTTGATGCGTCCCCGCGAAAATAGTGTTCGTGACCGATCGAGAAGACCCGCAAGAATATCCAGGCAGGCATCACGCAAGGCTGGCGCGATCGTATAGCCGGACAGTTACGATCTGCACTGCAGAATTAATGTCTGTTTTCAGTTGCGTTTTGGCGAGCTCTGTGCAAGCATTCACGCCGAGCCCGCGACACCGCATCGCGGACGTCTTTGCTTATCGAACATTCGGGAGACACGATGGTTACTGCCGCGCCCCAACAGGAACTGCCGCAGCGCATGCATCAGGCGTTCGCGAGATGGAGCCGCGAGCGCCCGCAGGCGAACGCGCTGATCGACGCACACACGACGCTGCGCTACGGGGAACTGCCCGACGCGGTCGCCGCCGTCGCGGCGCGGCTCGCGGCGCTGGGCGTGCGCGCCGGCGATCGCGTGCTGCTGGTCGGCGAGAACTGCGTCGCGCTCGCGGTGACGATTCTCGCGCTGAGCAGCCTCGACGCGTGGTCGGCCACCGTCAACGCGCGCCTGTCGCGGCGCGAGATCGACACCTACCTCGCCCACTCGGGCGCGCGCCGCGCGGTGTATTTCGACCGCAGCTCGCCGGACGCCGCGCAGCATGCCGAGGCGGCCGGCGCCGAGGCGCTCGACTTTCCGGTGATCGGCGCGCTGCGCGTCGGCCCGCTCGCCGAGGCCGCGCCCGAGCCGGTGTGCGCCGACGGCGCCGAGCAGGTCGCCGCGCTCGTGTACACCTCCGGCACCACCGGCGCCGCGAAGGCGGTGATGCTCACGCACCGCAATCTGCTCTTCGTCGCCGAGAACAGCCGCAACATGCGCCGCCTCGTGCCCGACGACGTGATCTATGGCGTGCTGCCGCTGTCGCACGTGTATGGGCTGTCGTCGCTGCTCGGCGCGGCGCTGGTGAGCGGCGCGGCGCTGCAGCTCGTGCCGCGCTTCGCACCCGAGGCGCTCGCGCACGCGCTCGCGCACGACGGCGTGACGGTGCTGCACGGCGTGCCGGCGATGTACGCGCGCCTGCTCGACTGGGCGGCGCGCAGCGGCACGGCGCTCGTCGCGCCGCGGCTGCGCGTCGCGCAGTCGGGCGGCTCACCGCTCACCGCAGCGGTCAAGGAGGGCTTCGAGCGTGCGTTCGGCCTCACGCTCAACAACGGCTATGGCATGACCGAGGCATCGCCGTCGATCTGCCAGACGCGGCTCGACGCGCCGCGCAGCGACTGCTCGGTCGGCCCGGCCATCCCCGGCATCGAGGTGAAACTGCGCGGCGCGGACGGCGCGGACGGCGTCGGCGAGCTGTGGGTGCGCGGACCGAACGTGATGAAGGGCTACTACCGCGCTCCCGAGCTCAGCGCCGAAGTGCTCACGCCCGACGGCTGGCTGCGCACCGGCGACCTCGCACGCATCGCCCCCGACGGCGCGATCACCATCGAAGGGCGCGCGAAGGAGCTGATCATCCGCTCGGGTTTCAACGTCTATCCGGTCGAGGTCGAGCAGGTGCTCGACAGCCACCCGGACGTCGTGCAGTCGGCCGTGGTCGGCCGCGACGTGGACGGCAACGAGGAGGTCGTCGCGTTCATCGAGCCGGTCGCTGGCCGTAGCCTCGACGAGGCGGCGCTGCTCGCGTACCTGCGCGCAAACCTGTCGCCGTACAAGGTGCCCGCGCGCATCGTCGTGCTCGAGCAGATGCCGGCCTCGGCGACCGGCAAGATCCTGAAGGCCGAGCTGCGCCGCCTCGCCGCCGGCCTCGGCGACGAGGCCGCCTCGTGAGCGGACCTTGCGACGTGCACAATCGCGCGAACGATCTCTTGTCCCCCCGCCCGTGGAGCCAACCATGACGCACAGCCTCACCGCCACGCTGCACGCGCAGATGTCGCTGCCGGTCATCTGCGCGCCGATGTTCATCGTCTCGAACCCGTCGCTGGTGATCGCGCAATGCACGAGCGGCGTGATCGGCTCGTTCCCGGCGCTCAACGCGCGCCCGCAGTCGCTGCTCGACGAGTGGCTCACCGAGATCGGCGAGGCGCTCGACGCCTATCGCCGCGCCCACCCCGAAGCGCGCGTCGCGCCGTTCGCGGTCAACCAGATCGTGCACCGCTCGAACGACCGCCTCGAACAGGATCTCGAGGCCTGCGTGCGCCACCGCGTGCCGCTCATCATCACCAGCCTGCGCGCCCCGCACGACGTCGTCGATGCCGTGCATGCCTACGGCGGCAAGGTGTTCCACGACGTGACCAACCTGCGCCACGCCGAGAAGGCGCTCGAGGCCGGCGTCGACGGCCTGATCCTGGTCGCCGCCGGCGCCGGCGGTCATGCCGGCACGCTGAGCCCGTTCGCGCTGGTCGCCGAGGTGCGGCGCATCTTCGACGGCCCGCTCGCGCTGTCGGGTGCGATCGCCAGCGGCCGCGGCGTGCTCGCCGCGCGCGCGCTCGGCGCGGACTTCGCCTACATCGGCACGCGCTTCATCGCCAGCGACGAGGCCAACGCCGCCGAGACGTACAAGGAGATGGTGGTCGCCTCGCGCGCCGCGGACATCGTCTACACGCCGTTCTTCACCGGCGTGCACGGCAACTACCTGAAGGCGAGCATCACCGCCGCCGGCCTCGACCCCGACCAGCTGCCGGCCGCCGACAAGTCGGCGATGAACTTCGGCAGCACGCGCGCCAAGCCGTGGAAGGACATCTGGGGCGCGGGCCAGAGTGTGGCGAGCATCGAGCACGTCGCGCCGGCGCGCGAGATCGTCGCGACGCTGCGCGCCGAGTATGCCAGCGCGCGCCGCGAACTGGCTGCGGAGGCATGGCCGGAATGAAGGCCACGCGAGATTCACGACAGGTTGCGGCGCGCCGCCGCGCGGGGGTACCGTAAGATATGCCGCTGGTGATGGACAGGACGATTCGGATGGATCGCATGCGCGAAAGCAACAACGACCACGGCCTCGATGACGACCGCCCCTCCGCCAACGTCTCGGGCAACGTGAAGGAGGATCGCCACTTCGTGACCGCGCTCGCGCGCGGCCTCGAGGTGCTCGCGTGCTTCCGCTCCGGCGAGCGGTTGCTCGGCAATCAGGAGATCGCCGAGGCGTGCAAGCTGCCGCGCTCGACCGCCGCGCGGCTCACGCACACGCTGACCAAGCTCGGCTATCTGCACTACGTGCCGAGCGTCAGCAAGTACCGGCTCGGCACCGCGACACTCGCGCTCGGCACCGCGATGCTGTCCAAGCTCGACGTGCGCCGCATGGCGCGGCCGCTGATGCAGGAGCTCGCCGACTTCTCGCAGTCGATGGTGTCGCTCGGCGTGCGCGACAAGCTCAGCATGATCTACGTCGAGAACTGCCGCAGCGCATCGGCGCTGACGCTGAGCCTCGATGTCGGCTCGCGCATCCCGATCGCGACGACGGCGATGGGGCGTGCGTACCTCGCGGTGTGCCCGGACAGCGAGCGGCGCGATCTGTTCGAGAGCACCCGCGAGCTCGACGAGCTCGCCTGGCCCGGCATCCGCGCGGGCATCGAAAAGTCGATCGCGCAATACCGCGAGATCGGCTGCTGCACCTCGTTCGGCGACTGGCAGAAGGAGATCAACGCAATCGCGGTCGCCTTCGTGCCCGGCGAAGGGCAGCCGCCGGTGTCGATCAACTGCGGCGGCCCGGCCTTCAGCCTCGCGCCCGAGTTCCTGCTCGAGGAGGTGCGGCCGCGGCTGATCGAAACGGTGAAGTTCCTGCAAGCACGACTCGGCCAGCTCTGAGCGCGCGGCCCGAGGCGGCCCGGCGACCTCCGTCCGCGTTGCGGGCGCGGCCGCCCGGCATTCTCGCGCGCGTCCGGTCTGCGCCGGTCCCAACATGGAGTGACGAAGTGAAAATTCTGGTCCCGGTCAAACGCGTCATCGACTACAACGTCAAGGTGCGCGTGAAAAGCGACGGCAGCGGCGTCGATATCGCCAACG
>DAOMOP010000074.1:0-17253 GCA_035444405.1 Rhodocyclaceae bacterium | reverse complement strand
TGCTTCGAGGGGCGTTGACGCCGGATTTGTGCGGGAATGAACCGCCGTTAACACCAGCAGGCGCTCATCGAGTTGAAGGGCGCCGCCGCGCAGCAGCAGTCCAGGCGCCGATCCATCCTGGAGGCGATCAGGCGCAGTCTGCCGCCTGAGTCTTCGGCGATTACGCCCAGGCCTGACGAACTGATTCGAGACGACCGGGAGCGCTGATCCATGCGCGCGGTTCTGGATGCGTCCGCGGCGGTAAACGTCGTCATGCGAACCGATCAGGCGGCAGGGTTCATTGATGCACTCGAAGGCAGCGAAATCGTGCTGGCGCCCTCCCTCTTTCATAGCGAAGTGTCCAATACCCTTCGGAAGTACGTTCGCGCGGGGGTGATCGACAAGCAGACGGCCCTCACGCGTCTGGAAGAGGCGCGCGGCCTGGTCGATACCTTTGAGCTTGACGAGCAACTGACCACCGAGGCGCTGTCTCAGGCCATCCTGCACGACCACCCCGTCTATGACCTGATGTATGTCGTGCTTGCGATGCGCTTCGGGGCGCGCCTTTTTTCCGCCGACGGCAAGCTGTTGAAGCTGGCCGCCCGAATCGATCCCAGTATGGTCTAGCCGATGTGCGCGCCGGGCGTGGCGCTCGACGCACTGGCGCGGGATTCGCTGCGGTTGCCTTGGAGGCCCGTGGCGTCCCCCAAGGTTGTGGTTCGGCCCAGCGGGGAGGGGCTGAAAGCCGGCGGGCAGGCCGCCCGAACACGGTCCCAGAATCGTTCGGCCTACGGGAGCCGCACGTCGTCCGTCGCACGCAGCTACCTGCACTCGGGGTGGTCGTAGTGCCTCGGTGCGCTCGCACTTCCTTTTCATGCAACGGTAGGGCGACAAATGGGTGCCCGGCCCGCACGTCAGCATCGTCCGCATCGTCGACGCTCCCCCGCGGACTTGCCCGGAGGCGCGACGAACTCGGTGCCGTCTTCCCACGCCGGCGCCGTTTGCAGCTTCGGCTCTGCCCTCGGTTCGGCTCCCGGCGGCCATAGGCCCGAGCCCTGCCGGGGAGCGTTCTTGACGTTTCCGCCATCCGAGGCATTCAGGAAAACCTGGAAGGGCCCGGTCCCGGATGTTCTCCGGCGCGATGCCCCGGCGATGGCAGGAGGCGCCGCGCAGAACCTCCAGCGCGTCGAGCAGCGGCAACAGCAGGCCGCGCAGCCAGGCTTCGTCCGGCGGACGCTCCATGGCCTCGCGCGTGACGCCGACGGTGGCTCCTTCGTAGTACGACTACGGCATCACCATGTAGGCGGTGCGGTTGGCTTCCCAGAAGCGATACACGCGCGCGAGGGCCGGGTGGTCGAAACGGGCCAGCAAGCTGACCTCGCTGACGAAGGACCCGAGGTCCAGGGTGTCGCCTCGCAAGTACGCCGGCCTCGGGGGTATGCCAGTAGTGGCTGCCGCGGTCGGTGTAGAAGGTTGGAGCACAGCCTGCGCGCCTGGCCGCCCGCTTGCTCGCGCAATTGACATGCGGCTTGTTGCGCTTGCCGTCGCGGCTGTAGCCGATCGTGGCCAGGCGGCAGCTAAAAGTCGCGGCGCCGGCGTCGGTCGGTGCGCGTTTGCTGCGAATGCGGCTCGCGCTGTTCGGTGCGTCGTTCGTGGCCGCTGCGGCGGTCGGCGAGGTGTACCTTGTCGTTCTTGCTGATCTCGGCGAGCCAGCGGATGCCTTCCGGATCGATGTGATGGACCGCCGAGAAGTCGACCACCAGTTCGTCGAAGCGTGCATGGGCCTGATGGTAGAGCGACTCGATCAGCGGCAACGAGCCGTAATAGATATTGCCGCGCACGCGCAGGACGTTGCCTTCGAGGTGGATACTGGGGTGTGCCTTCTCCCATTTGGCATAGGCGAGCGCGAGCAGCGAGCCGCAGATTACGGCGCCGAACAGGCCGAACAGATGCACCGATGCGAACGAACCGAAAAACACGATCGCCTCGGCGCGATGCTGGAAGTGGGGCCGAATGTCCGACCACTGGATCATCGCGGCACCGAGCACCATGATGATCGCAGCCATCGCCGGGATCGGAATGATCGCGATCAGATCGCCGAAGAAGCTCACCAGCGCGAGCAGGATCACCGCCGACAGCACCGCGGCCAGGCGGCTTCGGGTCTTCATGTCGTGCATCAGCGACATCCGGTTGAACGACGCGCACGTCGGCAGCGACGACAGGAACGGCAGCAGGCAGTTGCTGACCGAGTCGGCGAAGATGCCATGGCGCGAGTCGACGAACTGGCCGCTCTTGCGATTCATCCTGCGCATTGCGATGACGGTCTGGAACAGCCCGAGCAGCGCCAGCGTGATCGCGCCGGGAATGATGCTGATGATGTCGGGCATCGCCTCCTGGCTGAACAGCGGCACCGACGGGTAGACGAAGCCCATCGACGACAGGTCCGCGATCTGTTCGACCAGCGTATTGGCAAGGCCGTAGCGTGCGTTGATGAACTCCGAGTAAAGCGTGCCGGCGGCGATTCCGAACAGGATCGCCAAGTTCCGAATCGCAGCGAACTGGCGCAGCACCACCGTGACCAGCAACGTGATCACGCCTATGTTAATGGCATGAATATTGCCGATCTCCAGCGATGCGAGAAAGGTCTGCCACGAGATCCACAGCCGCCATTCCACCTGGGTGTTGATCGGCAGGCCGGCGAATGCCGGGAACGACCTGAAGATCAGGTACAGGCCGATGCCGCAGATCATGCCATTGACGACCGGTTCGCTGACGAAATCCAGTGCGCGACCGAGCGGGCGGATCAGCAGGAAGGCGGTCTGGATCAGGCCGGCCATCAGGATCAGCGTCAGCGCATAGCCGACGTAGTCCGCGCCGAACTGCGGCGCCACCGGCAGCAGCGTGACGCCCATCGCGGCACACATCGCGGTGTTCGGCCCGCCGTGAAAGACCCGCGACGGATTGAGCAGCGCAGTGAGCAGCACGCCCCAGATCGCACCGTAGATGCCGAGGTACGGCGGCAACCCCGCGAGCGTGGTCGAGAACGCGATCGCCTGCGGCAGCACGACGATTGCGAGCGTCAGGCCGATCAGCAACTCGTTGCCGAATTCGCCGAGGCGTCGCGGAGCGAGCGCGCCCGTGATCATGGGCGGGAATCCCCGTTGTCGAAGAAGCGGATCAGTGGCGGCATCACCCGCATCATCAGCTGTTGCCACAGCGCCATCAGCGGACCCTGGCGGTCGCCGGCCGGGCGCGGCAGGTTGCTGATGTAGAACGCGATGTCGCGGCAGTCCTGGTTGCTCAGGCTGCCTTCCTCGCCCGGCGGCATATTGCGGCAGATAAAGCCGGGCAGGATCGTCGACACGAACGCGAAGTTGTTGCGTGATTGCAGATTGAACGCGTTGGGGCCGGCGACCGCCGGATAGATCACCTTGCCGTCCACGACGGTGCCGAAGCCCTGCGGCCCGTGGCAGTGCGCGCAGCGCTGCTGGTACAGCGCGTTGCCGCGCACATAGTCGTCGCCGCGCTTGAGCGTCGACGACACGGGGATCTCGTCGATGCCCTGCTCCGGATAGCGGTTGCCGAAGCGCAGATCGAGCACGGCGGCGAGAAAGCGGCTGTACGCGGTGACATCGCGGATCAGGTCGTCGGCGATATTGGGTTTGTAGCCGTTCGACGAGTTGATGTAGCACTGCATCTGCCGCAGCTCGTACGGCAGCAGCAGGCCGGTGAAGCGATCGTACATGTCGGCCATCGCCCACGATGCGGCGAGGCTCAGCGAGCCGATCTGCGGCGTGCCGTCGGCGGTTTGCTTGTCGCCAATGCCTTGGTGGCAGTGGTTGCAACTGGTGTGTGTGCCGCGCACGAAGCGGGTCGCGTTCCACCGTTCGCCCGCCGGATCGGCGGCGCGTTGGCCCTGCAGGTCGTCGATGATGTTGCAGCCGCGCTGGATCGCGCGGACGTCCTCCTCGGAGTAGCCCTGCTTGACGATCCGTCGTCCGGTGCGCTCGAGGATGTACGGCGACACGTAGATGTCGCCGGCGGCGAGCTGATAGCGCGCGAGCTTTTCCTCGCAACCGGGTGTCAGCGTCACGGGCCGTTCGCGGATGCGCTGGCGCTCGTCCTGCTTTGCGACTGCGACGAGGTAGAGCGCGAGGAGGGCGCCTACGAGCAGCGCGAGGCGTAGCAGCTTGCGCGAGGCGGAAGCCGACGGCTTCACGGGCTCGCCTCCAGAGTGCCTTCGCCGAGCTGCAGGTGGTGGGCGACCATGCGCGCGAGCATGCGGATGTCGCGCACCGCGGGGTCGTAGATCGTCGGGATGAATCCGTCGAGGCGCTGCGCATAACAGCGCATCACGCGCTCCTCGAACGATATGCGCTTGTTCAGCCGCGGGTCGAAGCGATCGCTGATCACGAACGCATAGGCAAGAGACTCGACGCTGTGGCAGTCGCTGCACGCGTTGGGGCGGTCCCGCTCGGTGCGGCGCGTGAAGCGATCGGCGTACTTGTGGGTGTGGTGGACCAGGTTGTAGCCGTTCTGCACGGCGCGCACGAAGTAGCCGTCGATACCGAACGAATCGACGCCGTATGCGGCGCGAAACCCTTCCCAGCCCGGTTCCGAGCGAACGTCGGTCGTGAAGGTCGGGCGGCCCGATCCGAAGTGCGCCCAAACCACGAAGCCGATTGCGAATGCAGCGGCGATCGTTGCCTTCATCACGGCCCTGCGGCGGCCGGACCGTGCGTCGCGACGTGCCCGTGCGGCCGGACCGTCGGCCGTGACGGCGGCGTTCTCATCCATTCCGAGATACCTGTATGGCGGCGGCCGCCTTCGTGCCGCCGGCGAGGCGGACGAGCAGCTCGGCGAATTCGTCCTCACATAGCGGGGGTGAAATCAGGTACCCCTGCACGTAGTCGCAGTCGAGCTCGCGAAGCAACTCCAGCTGCGTGTGCGTTTCGACGCCCTCGGCGACGACGGCAAGCGACAGGCTGTGTGCCATCGCGATGATCGTGCGGACCAGCACCGCCGCTTCGGGATCGTCGCACAGCGGTGCGATGAAGCTGCGGTCGATCTTCAGCGTATCGAACGAGAAGCGGCGCAAATAGCTCAATGACGAGTAGCCGGTGCCGAAATCGTCGAGACTGAAGGAGATGCCCATCGCACGCAGGCGTGCGA
This sequence comes from Rhodocyclaceae bacterium, assembly GCA_035444405.1. GTDB lineage: Bacteria > Pseudomonadota > Gammaproteobacteria > Burkholderiales > Rhodocyclaceae > DAOMOP01. The sequence goes on along the minus strand of DAOMOP010000074.1, from coordinate 12,102 downwards.
GAACGTCGGCGACCTGATAGTGGTCGTCGAGCAGTACGTTCTCGGTGATTTCGAGCTCGAGCATCCGCGGCGGCAGGTCATGGTCGCGCAGAATCTGGTCGAGCGTCTGCTCGAGACCTTCGAGCAGCTGGACGCGCGACAGGTTCACGGCGAGGTGGCCGGGCGCGAGCCCCTGGTCGAGCCAGCGGCGCAGCTGGCGGGCGGCGCGGCATAGTACCCAGTTGCCGATATCGACGATCTGGCCCGTGCTTTCGGCCAGCGGAATGAACATTGCCGGATTGATCGGCCCGCGCTCCGGATGCTCCCAGCGCAGCAGCACTTCGGCGCCGGCGTAGGCTCCGTCGGCGCATCGGCATATCGGCTGGTAGACGGCGTACAGTTCGTTGCGCGCCAGCACTTTGTTGAGATCCTGTTCGAGCTGCAGGCGCTCGCGCACCTGGGCGTTCATCTGCTGCGTGAAGAAGCAGATCGACGACCGACCGTGCCTTTTCGCCTGATACATCGCGTTGTCGGCATTCGCCATCAGGCTTTCGACCGTTTCGCCGTCGTCCGGGTACAGCGCGATACCGATGCTGGAATGGACCACGACCTCGCGACCGCTCAGCAGCGTCGGCTCGGACGTCGCCGCCAGCAAGCGATCGGCGACGTCCTTGACCTTGGCGGCGTCACCGGTCCGCGGCAGCAGCACGAGGAACTCGTCGCCGCCGAGGCGCGCGAGGGTATCCTCCTCGCGCAGCTGGGTTCGCAGTCGGCCGCTGACCAGCTTCAGCAGCAGGTCACCAGTGGCGTGGCCGAGGGTGTCGTTCACGACCTTGAAATCGTTCAGGTCGATGAACATCAGCGCGAAGCGGTGACGATGGCGGTGCGCCGATCGGATCTCCTGCTTGAGACGCTCGATCGCGAGATGACGGTTCGGCTGTGCCGTCAGCGCGTCGTAGTTGGCCTGATAGTGCAGTTTGGCCTGCTCGTCGGCGATCGCAGTGGCCATTGCATTGAACGCCTCGGCGAGCTGTCCGAGCTCGTCGCGCGAGCTCACGCGCACCTGCTTGAACTCGCCGCGGCCGATATGGCGCGACGCTTCGATGAGCTGCTCGAGCCGCCGCATCACGCTGCAGCGAAACACCAGATAGATCGCCGTGCTCAGGAACGCGATGATGATCGCGTAAATCGCGAACTGCTGGACGAGCTGTTCGTCCGCCTGGGCCTTGAGCTCCGCGCGACTGATACCGACTCGCAGGTGCGCCAGCGTGCGGTCCTCGTAGATGATCGGAAAGTCCATCGGGATCACGTCCGGGTGATCGGCCAGGCGTTGCAACAGCGTCTGCAACGCACGCGGATCGACGCTGTTCGACCCCGCTTCGAGTCCGTCGAGGCTGGCTCGGTTGTGCTGGTCGGAGCCATTCACGAACGAGGTCAGCGGCTTGCCGTCGTTGTCGACGATGACGCCATAGACGACGTCGCGCAGCAGCGAGACCTCGCGCGCGTACTCGTTGAGCGTCAGAAAGTCGAACGCTAGAATCGCCTCCGGGCTGATCAGCGCGATCAGGTGACCGACCACGCGGCCGCGCTCGGTGAGCTGCTGCTCGAGCGTCATCCCCTGACTGCGCAGGAAGAAGTACGTATTGATCGCCAACGTCACCGACAGGATGCCGACGACGATAAGGACGAAGCGCGTGGCAAGCCGCAAGGGGCGTCGCTCCGCGCTCAGCGGGGTGCTTCAGCAGCCGGCACGACCTGCTCTATGATGCGTCGGTGCGGATCGTAGTCGGCGTCCTCGGCCGCACCGAATCCTGTCATTTGCGCGCGCTTCAGGATCGCGCGCCCCTCTTCGTGCGTCTCGAGCCCCACCAGCAGCGCCTGGATGCGTCGGCTCAACGACTCCGGCATGTCGTTGCGCACGGCCCACGGCAGATGCAGCACCGGCTCCGTCACGCTCAGGTGCATGAGCGTGTCGGGGTCGATCGCTTCGCGCACGACCGGCAGATCGATCAGGATGTCCCCGGCGCCGCTCGCATCGACTTGCTTGTAGTACAGCGCGATCAGCGAATTGGGTGGGTTCCTCGAGAACACCGCCTCGTAGTCGTCCGGCTGCAGGCCGGCCTGCAACAGCAGATAGCTCGGGAGGATATAGCTCATCATCGCGTCGCGGCCCCCGCCGAACACGATCGTGCGTCCACGTAGCTGCGCGAGGTTGGTGATGCCACTGTCCTTGCGCACGTAGATCGCGCCGGCCACCACGCCGGAGCCGAACTCCTTGTTGTGGGCGATGACGCGGTAGCGGTCGGATGAACGGACGTAGTGAAACTGGTTGTAGTGGACGATGTCGAACTGCGCTTGCTCGACGCCCGCCCAGAACGCGTCGAAGTCTCTTGCGGTGACCAGCCTCACCTCGCGCCCGAGTTCCCGGCTCAGGTAGTCGGCGAGCGGGGCATGCAGCTCGTTCGTCAGCGTCGCGTGACGGCGCGGAAAGATCCCCATCTCCAAGGGCGGCTCGGCGGCAGCCGATGCGACCGGAAGCCACCACGCGGCGACCAGCACCGACAGCGCCAGGAGCAGGCCGGACAGCGAGCCAGCACGCCATCGTGATGTCGCGGCCTCCGGGCTCCGTTGTCCCACGGTACTCATCGATCTCCTCCCTGCCGATCCTGTGCGACCTGAAGCCGCGCGATGCGAGCGGGCATTCTTCGTGCGCAACGTTGTCTCGCGTCACCGGTGCGCCGATGATTATAGCGATAATGCTTGCAGCGGTGCAGCTGCGAGCCGCTGCACCGCGCCGACAAGCGCCGAAATCCCCCGCTGTTCAACGCGCGGTCGGCACGATACGGTTTCGCAATGGAATCGGATTGCCCGCTCGTCGTTTGCACCGACGCCTGGTGGAGAAATCTGGCTCAGCGCGGCGTGCGAGCGATTGGTACGGAGAGGCCGTTCGAAAACGCTTGCGGAAAGTGGTGCCGCAGTTGTCGTCATCAGAGCTCGGTCACGGCGGGAACCCTTTTCGGCGGGGCTTCTGTCAAGGCCGCACCTTCCGGCCGACGAGACGCGCGGTCATGAAAACGAGACGCGCGGACGTCCGCCCTGTTGCCGAAGGCATACATTCCACGAGGGAGTCATCGGCCCGCCCGACCGCGCCCCGTGGCCGGACGGCGGAATGCGAGCCGGCTGCGGCCTCGCGTCCGACGCGCCGGCGCTCCCGCCATCAGAAGCGCCGGATTCGTCCCGCGCCATCGACATTCAAGGAGGAGAACCCGCAATGCCCATTTCCGAAACCAGACGCCCGTTCGCCGCAAAGGTTCTCTGTGCCGCCGTGGCTGCTGCCGTCGGCGGCTTCGTGCTGCCGGCGAGCGCCGACACCCACGGTGAGATCGAGGCCCTCAAGGCGCAGATCGAGGCCCTGCAGCGCAGCATCAAGGCGCTCGAAGAGAAGCAGGAGCGCACGGCCGCCGCCGTCGCGCCGGAGAACGTGGTCACGGCCGGCTCGACCAAGGGCTCGTTCAAGCTGCCGGGCACGGACACCTCGGTCAAGATCGGGGGCTACGTGAAGGCCGACCTGCTGTTCAGCAACCGCAGCGCCGGCGCCAACAGCGTCGCCGACCAGCTGCTCGTGCCCTCGGCGATTCCGATCGGCTCGGCCAACGAAAAACGCCAGACCAAGTTCCACGCGCGCCAGACGCGGCTCAATATCGGCACCAGCACGCCGACCTCGTGGGGCGAGCTGCGGGCCTTCGTCGAGGCCGACTTCTTCGGCGCGGAAGGCAACGAAGTGGTCAGCAACTCCAACAACCTGCGTACGCGCCACGCCTACGGCAGCCTCGGCGGCCTGCTGATCGGTCAGACCTGGTCCACCTTCATGGACGCGGGGTCGCTCCCCGAGACGCTCGATTTCGGCGGGCCGGTCGGCGAGCTCTTCATCCGCCAGACCCAGGTGCGCTACACGCAGCCCTTCGCCGGCGGCTCGTGGGCGGTCGCGATCGAGAGCCCGGAATCCTTCGTGCACCGCGTCGGCACGACGGACGCGCGCGTCTCGGCCGACGACGATCGCTTGCCGGATCTGGTCGCGCGGGTGGACTTCAACACCACGGCCGGCCGCTACGCGATTGCCGGCCTCGCGCGCAACATCCGCGTCGACCTGCCGGCGGGGGGCGGATTCGCCGCTGCCGACGACGACAAATGGGGCGGCGCGCTGGCGGTCTACGGCGTGATCCCGACGGTTGGTAAGGACAGCTTCAACTTCTCGCTGACCGGCGGCAACGTGCTGGGCCGCTACATGGGCCAGGCGGTGTTCACCGACGCGGTGGTCGACGCCGACGGAAGCGTCGACCTGAGAACGCAGTGGGGCGCGATCGCCGCCTATCGCCATTACTGGCGCGAGGACCTGCGCTCGACGCTGGCGCTCTCGTACGCGGAAGCGAGCAATCCGAGCGGCGTGGCGTCACTCAACAGGGAATCGCGCACCGCCCACCTCAACCTGCTGTGGAGCCCCTACGCGAGCACCACCTTCGGCGTCGAGTACATCTACGGCTCGCTCGAGCGCGAGAACGGGGCCAAGGGCTCGCTGAACCGCCTGCAGGCCTCGGCGCAATACAACTTCTGACCCGAGGGGCGGCTGCGCTTGGCCGCCCCCTTCGCGCGCCGACCGGGGCCGATTCGCCGTGCGGGCCGGCCCCGGCCGGTCGCCGCCGGGCGGCGGCCGGGCGTTCCGTCGGCGGCGTATTCAGAACCGGCTGCGCCACTGCAGCAGATAGGTCTCCGCACCGTCGTTGGGACCCTTGATCCCGGCATTCGAGTAGTGAATGAGCTTGACGGCGAGGTCGTGGCGACCGAACCGCACGCCGAAGCCGAGGCGGTCCTCGAACTGGAAGCTGGAGCCGAGGTTCTCGTTGCCGATGCGGGTGCGGTCGAAAAACGCGATGCCGATCGCCGCTTCGACGTAAGGGCGCGCGCGGCCCGACGAGAACTCATAGACGAACACCGGTGCGAGCGAGAGGCTGTGGTTGTCGGCTCGCCCGTCCCCCCGCCAGTAGGTGTAGGCCAGCTCCCAGTAGGCGCTCAGTCCGCCCTCCGGGCGCGGCTGCAAGCGGCCTCCGAAATCGCGTTGCGCGCCCAGGCGCAAGACATCGGTCGATTCGCTGCCGCGTCCGATGCCGACGCTGAAGTCGTCCGCGGCAGCCGGTCCGGGCTGCGTGATGACCGTTGCCGCAAGCGCCGCGGCGATCGTTTGTCTTTTCATTGTCCACCTCGCGTTTGCCGCTCATTCCGGCCGTTTAATGGTTCTGTCATGGTATCGGCAGCCGACCGAGGACGCGGCTGCTACCCGCCGGTCGCCGCTTCGAGCGCGGTCGGCGACCGCTCGGTGCGCGCCATCCACTGCGTCGGCGAGCAGCCCAGCCGGCGCATGAAGGCCCGGCTCAGCGCGCTGGCGCTGCCGTAGCCGACGTCGAAGGCGACCAGCTTGACCGGCAGTCCCTGCTGGAGCAGGCGCTGGGCCATCATCATCCGCCATGCGGCGAGATAGTCGCCCGGCGTCTCGCCGGTGACCTCGCGAAACCTGACCGCGAAGCGGGCCCGCGACATCCCGGCGAGGCTCGCCATGGTCTCGAGCTGCCAGTCGCGGGCGGGATCGTCCTGGATCGCCGTGAGCACCCGGGCGAGGCGCCGATCGGCCAGCCCGGCGAGGGTCCCGCCGCGGGTCAGGCCGTTGTCGATGCAATGCCGCACCAGGCGGATCACCAGCACCTCGCACAGCCGGTCGAGCACGGCCTGCCGGCCGCAGCCGTCGGCGAAGGCCTCGCCGAACATGAGATCGAGCAGCGCCTCGGCGCCCGGCAGCGCGGCCAGCTCGACCAGCACGGCATCGGGTAGCGAGTCGGTGACCGGGCTGCTCCCGCCGCTACCGAAGCGGACGGTGGCGCAGACGACGTCGGCGCCGGCGTGCTCGTCGGTGATCAGGCGGTGGGCCTCAGGACGGGGAATGAACAGCACGCTCGGCGCCATGACGTCGACGACGGTCCTGCGGGCGCCGACCAGCCTGACCGGGCCGCGCTTGATCAGGTGAATGTGGCCGCAGGCGCCGTCTTCGTCCCGGAACTCCTGGCCGCCGCACAAGCGGCCGGAATGGAACACGCCGGTCCGAAGGGAAAAGTGCCTCAGCAGGGCGGTCAGTCGGTCCATGGTCGAACACTCCGATCGGTTGCACAGTGGGAGACTGCGGATCCACCGCGATTGCACGCTGCCGCCGTCATCGCACGAGCGCCAGCGTGAGCGCGGGCCAGTAAGTGATCAGCGCGAGCGCACACAGCAGCACTCCCATGAACGGAAGGGTCGAGCGCCAGATCTCAACAACGGGCCGGCCGAAGCGCTGCGCCGCGATGAACAGGTTCATGCCGACCGGCGGCGTGAAGAAGCCGATCTGCAGGTTGGCGAGAAAGATGATCCCCAGATGCACCGGGTCGATGCCGTAGCCGAGCGCGACCGGCAGCAGCAGCGGCACCATGATGACGAGCGCGGCGAAGAGATCCAGGATCATCCCCAGCAGCAGCAGGAAGACGTTGAGCGCCAGCAGGAACGCGAGCGGACTGTCGATGTAGCCGCGCAGGAAGGCGAACAGGCGCATCGGCACCTGGGCATCGACGAGAAAGGTCGTCGCCGCGAGCGACACCGCCAGGATCACCAGGATTGCGCCGACCAGGATCATCGCCTCGCGCATGATCGCCGGCAGGCGGCCCAGGTCCACCTCGCGGTGGATCAGGCATTCGACGACGAAGGCATAGAGCAACGTCACGGCGGCCGCTTCGGACAGCGCCAGCACGCCGCCATAGACGCCGCCGACGATCACGAAGGGCAGCGGAATCTCCCATATCGCGGCGCGGATCGCGGCGCGCGGCGAGGGCCGCGGCGTGCCCGGTCCGCGCACCCGGTGGCGCACCCCGTGGCAATGCGCGAACCAGATCGCCCAGGCCGACAGCAGCGCCAGCATCAGCGCGCCGGGCAGAAGTCCGGCGCGGAACATCGCCTCGACCGAGACGCTCTGCCCGAGCTGCATCTGCTGGGCGATGACGCCGTAGAGGATCAGCCCGAGCGAGGGCGGGAACAGCAGGCCGAGACTGCCCGAGGTGGTGACCAGCCCGAGGGCGAAACGGTCGGGGTAGCCGCCCTGGCGCAGCGCGGGATAGAGCAGCGCGCCGAGCGCGATGATGGTGACCCCCGACGCCCCGGTGAGCGCGGTGAAGAACGCACAGGCGAGCAGCGCCACCAGCGCCAGCCCGCCGGGCGCCCAGGCGAGCAGCGCCTCGGTCAGTGCGACGAGGCGCTGCGAGGCGCGGCTCTCGGCGAGCAGATAGCCGGCCAGGGCGAACAGCGGGATCGCGACCAGCACCGGCGAATCGGCGAGCCGGAAGATCTCGATCGCCACCACCGACAGGTCGATGCCGGCGAGCGAGAACCCGGCCAGGGCCCCGGCGCCGATCACCGCGAACAGCGGTGCGCCGACCAGCGCCGCGCCGAGAATGATCAGCACCGCGCTCATCGCGGTGCCTCTCGGCACGCCGTGAGCGCGTCGTGCAGCGCCCGCACGGCGATCACGCCGAACGCGAACGGGATGATCGCGGCGGTCGCCCAGGTCGGTACGGCGGCGAAGGCGATGACCGGATAGTGCGCTTCCATCAGCACGAAGCGCGCGCCGTGGTACGCGACGGTCGCGGCGACCGCCGCCGTGAAGAGCTGCGCGGCGAGCGCCACCCGGGCACGCAGCCGCGGGGGCAGGCGCTCGGGCAGCAGCACGATGGCAATGTGCCGATGCTCGCGCGTGGCGACCATCGCCCCGGTGAGGCCAACCCACAGCACCAGCGTGCGCATCAGCGGGTCGGCATCCGGCCAGCCGGCGCCGAACAGATTGCGCGCGAGCAGTTGCCCGATCGCGACCACGATCAGCAGCCCGAGCAGCGTCACCAGCAGGCCGTTCTCCAGCCGCGCGGGCCAGCCGACGCGAGGCGACGGCGACGGGGCGTCCATGCGCCGCTCCGGCCCTAGCGCGACGCGCTGACGCGCAGCGCGTCGCCCTGACGAAACGCCGTCAGGTGCGCATGCAGGGCGGCGACGAGGGCGCGGTCGAACATCCCGGAGCGCTCCATCTCGGCGCGCAGCGAGGCCGCGATGTCGCGCAGCCGCGCGAGGCTGTCGCGGTCGAGCTGCACGAACTCGATGTGTTCGTCGGCGAGGGCGGCCAGCGCCGAGACGTTGTCGCGGCGATTCTCCGCGTCGATGCGGCGGAAGGTCTCGCCCATCACCTCGCGCACGATCGCCTGGTCGGCCGCCGCGATCCGCTCGAAGACACGCCGGTCGACCACCAGGGTGGCGAAGAAGTAGGCGAGCGGCGTATCGGTCAGATACCTGACGCGGGTGTGCCACTGCAGCGCGATCGCGGCGATCGGCGAGGTCGCGACGGTGTCGACGAGGCCGGTCTGCAGCCCGGTCAGTACGTCGGGAAGCGGCAGAGGTATGGCGTTGATGCCGGCCTGCTCGGCGGCCGAGCGGCTGATCGGATCCATCGCGGCGGCCCACACCTTGCGCGCCTGGAGGTCGGCGAGGCGGCGGATCGGCTGGCTCGACATCAGGTAGGCGAAGCCGCCCTCGGCAAGCCCGAAGCTCACCATGCCCTTGTCCGCGAGGCTGTCGATCAGCACCCGATCCAGCCGCTCGCGCACGAAGCTCACCTCGTCGAGCGATGCGAACAGGAACGGCAGGCTGTAGAGCTGCCAGGACGGGTCGAGGTCGCCGAGGCTGCCGCCGGTGAGCGCGCCGCCGTGGAGCTGGCCGATGCGGATCTTGCGCAGCACGCTGTGGTCGTTGCCCATGATGCCACCGGGGTAGAAGCGGAACTTCACGCGCCCCTCGGTGCGCCGGGCGATCGCCTCGGCGCCGTCGCGCATCTGCCGCATCCAACTTGCGCCATCGGGCGAGACCGTGGCGATCTTGAGGACCACGGGCTCGGCCGCCGCGACCGGCAGCGCCAGCAGCGCCGCGGCAAGCGCGACCGTCAGCCAGCGCGGCAGGGTCCTGATCGGGTCGAAGATGGTCATGGGCCCTCCCGTGGTGCGGCGCGGCGCCGAGGCGCGAGGCCGCTCAGAAGTAATCGTCCGCCGAGGCGAGCAGCGCCTGCGCGCGCGCCCTGGCGATCACGTTGGTCAAGGTCAGCCCCGGCCGCTCGGCCGGCGCCGCCAGCACCGCCTCGAGCAGCCGGTCGTGCAACGCGCGATCGAACATCGCGCGCGCGTAGCGCTCGGCAAGCAGCACGCTCGCCATCAGGTTGTCGCCGCCGGACAACTCGATCGCCCGCTCGAAGTGGGCGCGGGCGCGCTCGGGGCGGCCACCCAGCGCTGGCGGCACCAGCGACTCGATCACGCCGAGGTAGAGCTGGGCCCCGCCCTGCTCCCAGCCCGGGGCGAGGGCGACGACCCGGCGCATGATCGCGGCCACCTTGGGGATCTGCGCCACGGCGCGCCAGTCGTCCGAGTTGTGCTCGATGTAGCCGGCCCAGACCACGCCGAAGTCGTACAGCGGACCGACGCGCCCGACGCCCCAGCCGGCGATCGCATCGCGGAACTCCTCGAAGGGCCGGGCGTGCAGGCCGCAGGCCGGCGCGAACTCGAGACACCAGCCGCGCTGCGCGAGCGCGAAGGCCTTGCGCGCCATCTCGGCGCGGCGCCCGGGCGCGTCCACGAACACGCCGGCGTAGGCGGCGTTGAGCCGGGCGGCGCTGCGGTGCAGCGCGGCGTTGCCCGGGTCGCCGACCAGCAGCGCGTCGAGCAGCAGCAGATAAGCGGGGAGGGCGCTGCGCACCGTTTCGGGGTCGTTCTGGTTCTTCAGCGCCGTGGCGAGGTCGCCCGCCATGCGCTCGGCGGCCGACGACATCAGCGAGGCGCAGCCGGCCAGCAGCAACGCCAGCACCAGTGCCGGCGCCAGCCGAAAACCCGTCGCGAGTCGATCACCGCTCATCGGAACCGTTCCCTTCGAGCCGGTCCGCAGCCTCGGCAGGCGACCGCGGGGTTGCAGACCGGCGGACGCGCGACCCGGCCCGCTCCGGGTCTGCGCTCCTGATAGTGACGCGCCGGAGCCACGCAACCTTACAGGGGGCGGCGCGGCGTTGAGCCGTAGGCTCCGGGTGTGGCCGATGTCCCGGCCTCCGTGGTCGCGGTGCGCCCGCTCGGCACGCGCTGCGGTACGCAAGCTCGCCGCGCGTTCGGTCGCGCGCGCCGCATCCTGCGCGCTTTCACCGACGCCTGCACGTGCATTCCCGATTCGCTGATCGCACGGGTCGGCCGCGCCTCATTCGCCGCGGGCGGCGCCGAGCAGCCCGACGATCTCGCGCTCGAGCGCATGGATCTCGGGCGCGCCCAGATGGCGGACGCGCACAACGCCTTTGCGGTCGGACAGGAACAACAGTGGGGTGCCCGCGACCGGGCCTCACGCCTCCTCCAGCGCCGCGGTGCGCATCGCGACCGGAAAGCTCAGGCCGCTGCGGCGCAGGCACTCGCGCACGTCGGCCCGGTCTTCGTCGACGGAAAGCGCGACGACCTCGAAACCGTCGTCGCGGTAGCGGTCGGAGAGCGTCTGATAGGCAGGCAGCTCGTTCATGCAGATCGGGCACCAGGTCGCCCAGAACACCGTCAGAAGGCCGACGGTCCTTGGCCGCGGATTCGTGCGACGAACTCCGGCGGACCGAGCTCGTCGATGCGGTAGCCGTGCGGATGGCTGTGGTTGCGGTCGTGGCTGAAGAAATGCGCCTTCTTGCGGGGCGGCAGGTGGCGCACCGCCCACGCGCGCACTTTCAGGCCGCCGCACACGGCACGGCGGAACCAGGCGTTCGGCTTCCGGAAGCCGAATGCGTCGAGCATCGCTTCGTCGAGCAATGCATGGATGCTCGCGCGCACGAGCGGTGCGAGCACACGCGGAAACCATGACACGAACAGCTCGCGCGTCGCCGTGCCGATGCGGCGGTTGCTGTCCGCATAGCGAAAGTGGCGCCGTTCGTAGTCGATGTTGAAGCGCTCGAGTGCGTCGTAGGTCTCGGGAATGTCGCGGATGCCCATGCGCGTTCCGACCGCGCGCCAGAAATGGAAGCTCGCGAGCCGCTCGTGCTCGCACATCGGGCGCCAGCCGAAGCGCGCGTTCCAGCGGATCGGTTCGAACACGAAGGTCGACAGCACGTACCGCAGATCGTCGTTCGCGATGTCGAACTGCGCATGGATGCGATTGATGCGGTCGATCGCTTCGCGGCCGCGTTCGCTGTCGTAGCCCCACTCGGTGATCTCCGCGATCAGCAGCGCGGTGTCGTCGTAGCGGCGCTGCGGGCGCCGGTCGAATTCGCCGGTCCGCGCGAGCAGGCGCGAGATGCTCGGTACGCAATAAGTGCGGTACAGCGCGATCTCGAGCGCGCGCACGGTATCCCACGAGAACTCGTAGCCGCAGGACAGATAGTAGATCCGAACGTGGTCGCGTTCGGGATCGAGCTGCTCGATTCGATGCAGCACGCTGTGGCGTGACATGGCCGTGGCTCGCAGCCTCACTCGGAGGACATCATACGCCGATGATCTCCAGGGTCGGGTTGGCCGGGGTCTCCAGATAGACCAGCCGGCCGCCGGCCTGCAGGGCGCCGTCCAGGGCCGCCGCGTCGTTGCCGGCCACGTTGGTGACCGGCAGGCCGAGGCTGCCGAGCTGGTTGTGCAGCAACTCGCGGGTGCCGCCGTAGAGCTCGCCGACGCAGACCACCCCGGCACGGCCGTGCGCCAGCAGGGTGGCCGAGATGGCCGCCATGCCGGAGGCGAAGGCGAGGGCGCCGGCGGCCTCCTCCAGGCTGGCCAGGCGCGCCTCCAGGCTGCGGATGCTCGGGTTGGAGCCGTAGCGGCTGTAGAAGTAGCCGGGCCGGCGCCCCTCGGCCACCTCGCACAGGGCCTGGGTGTCGGGAAAGCGGAAGGTGGTGGTGTCGTAGAGGGGGGTGTGGGGCGAGCCCAGGGCGTCTGCCTGTTCTTCGGCGTGGACGCAACGGGTTGCGAATTTCCAGGGTTGTTCCGTCATGGGATTCTTCCGTTGGAGGTTGCAACGGCACGA
>DAOMOP010000073.1:0-17356 GCA_035444405.1 Rhodocyclaceae bacterium | reverse complement strand
TCTTCGAGCGCCTGCAGCCGCGCAAGCCGGGTCGGACCGCTCGCATCGCCGGGCACACCCGACACCTCGACGCGGTCCTGTCCGCCCTCGGGCGACGGCGCCTCGGCGACACGCGGGGCGATCTCGCCGCTGCTCTCGCGCGTGGCCTTCGGCTCCTGTGCCGCCGGACGGGCGGTCACCGCGCCGGCCAGACGATTGCGATAGGCCTCGAAATCGGCCGCCTGCGCGACGATCTCGCGGCGCGCCTGAGCGGCATCGACCGACTGCACCGCCGCCTGATCGGGCAGGCTCAGGATCGCGCCGGCGCGCAGGCGATTGATGTTGCCGTCGTCGAAGGCGTCCGGATTCTGCCGCAGCAGCGCGATCAACATCTGGTCGAGGTTCGCGCCGGGCACGCGATGGGCATTGGCGATGCTGCGCAGCGTGTCGCCCCGCTTGACGCGATACTCGGAAAATGCCGCCGCGGGGCGCGCCGGGGCAGCGCTCTGCGCAGGGGCGGCGGCAGCACGCGGCTGCGATGCAGCTGCGACCGCCGGCGTCGGCGCGATGGCCTCGGCCGGGTCGAGCAGGAAGGTGTACTCGCGCAGCAGCCGGCCGTTGGCCCACTGCAGCTCGACCAGCATCTCGAGGAAGGGCTCGCGAACGGGTTGCGCGCTGGTCACCTTGACGACCGGCCGGCTGCCCCGCATCTCGACGTTGAACTGCAAACCCGTCATCAGCGGCGAATAGCCGACGTTGGCCTGCCGGAATGCCTCGACCGGGGCAATCCGCGCCGACAGCGACTGCAGTTCCTCCGCGCTCGCCTTCAGCTCGATCTCGGCGCGCAGCGGCTGCCCGAGCGCACTGAAAACGTTGATGGCTCCCAGGCCGGCGGCTTCGGCGCCAGACGGCACCGCGATCGGGAGTGCGGCGATCGCCGTTGCGATCAGCTTGGCCTTCAGCGAAATCTTCATAACTGTCATGTCTGGTCGCGCCCCCTGCGGACATCTGGCTGTGCGGAATGACGGGCGAGTCGAGCCGACGCGCACTCGCCCTGTCGGTAATCTAGCATCTCGATGACATCTGCACAGCAATTCGCGGCACCTCACGGCGCACGCGAATGCCGCCCACTGCCGTCACGGGACGTGCCCGATCGACGGCCAGCCGCGTGCCGTGGACGATGTCCCGGCACACGGCCGGCCCGCTTCTCAGTGCGACAGCACGATGCGCAGCATGCGCCGCAGCGGCTCGGCCGCGCCCCACAGGAGCTGGTCGCCGACGGTGAACGCGCCGAGGAACTCCGGACCCATTGCAAGCTTGTGCAGCCGACCGACGGGGATCGACAAGGTGCCGGTTACCGCCGCAGGCGTGAGCTCGCGCTCGGTCGTCTCGCGCTCGTTCGGCACGACGCGGACCCACTGGTTGGCGCCGGCGATGATGTCGCTCACCTCATCCAACGGCACATTCTTCTTCAACTTTATGGTGAGCGCCTGCGAATGGCAGCGCATCGCGCCGATGCGCACGCACAGCCCGTCGATCGGCACGCTGCCCGCGCTGCGGAAGGCGGGCTTGCCGAGGATCTTGTTGCACTCCGCGCCACCCTTCCACTCCTCCTTCGACTGGCCGTGCTCGACCGGCACGTCGATCCACGGAATCAGGCTGCCGGCCAGCGGCGCACCGCGGAAGTTGCCGACCGGGAAATCGCTCGAACGCATCATCTGCGCGACCTTGCGGTCGATGTCGAGGATGGCCGAGCGCGGGTCGGCCAGCTCGCTCTCGACGGCCGCGTGCAGCATGCCCATCTGCGCGAGCAGCTCGCGCATGTTCTGCGCGCCGGCGCCCGAGGCGGCCTGATAGGTCATCGCCGACACCCACTCGACCAGCTCGTGCTTGAACAGCCCGCCCAGGCCCATCAGCATCAGCGAAACGGTGCAGTTGCCGCCGATCCAGTCGCGTCCGCCCTTGGCGAGCGCCGCATCGATGACATCGCGATTGACCGGATCGAGGATGATCACCGACTCGTCGGCCATGCGCAGCGCACTCGCCGCATCGATCCAGTGGCCTTTCCAGCCCGCCGCGCGCAGCTGCGGGTACACCGCCTTGGTGTAGTCGCCGCCCTGGCAGGTGATGACGATGTCGCAGGCTTGCAGCGCGTCGATGTTCGTCGCGTCCTGCAGGGGCGCGGCCGCCGTCTTGCCGCCGAAACTCGGCGCCTCGCCGCCGGCGTTCGACGTCGAGAAATACACCGGCTCGATGAGCTCGAAGTCGCCTTCCTCGACCATGCGCTGCATCAGCACGGAACCGACCATGCCACGCCAACCGACCAATCCAACCTTGTTCATTTGCCTGCTCCTCTGTTCCGAAAAATTCCTACAGGGCCGCCAGCACGGCGTCGCCCATCTCGCGCGTGCCCACGCGCTTCGCGCCCGGCTCGAAGATGTCGCCGGTGCGGTAGCCCTGGGCGAGCACGCGCTTGACCGCCGTCTCGATGCGCTGCGCGGCCTCCTCGAGCGCGAAGGTGTAGCGCAGCATCATCGCCGCCGACAGGATGGTCGCGAGCGGATTCGCCACGCCCTGGCCGGCGATGTCCGGGGCCGAACCGTGCGACGGCTCGTACAAGCCCTTGTTGCGCTCGTCGAGCGAGGCCGACGGCAGCATGCCGATCGAGCCGGTCAGCATCGACGCCTCGTCCGAGAGAATGTCGCCGAACATGTTGCCGGTGACCATCACGTCGAACTGCTTCGGTGCGCGCACGAGCTGCATCGCGGCGTTGTCGACGAGCATGTGGCTGAGCTCGACGTCCGGGTACTCGGGCGCGAGCTCGTTCATCACGTCGCGCCACAATTGCGTGGTCTCGAGCACGTTCATCTTGTCCACCGAGCACAGGCGGCGGTTGCGCTTTCTCGCCGCCTCGAACGCGACGCGACCGATGCGACGGATCTCGCCCTCGGTGTAGTGCATGGTGTTGAAGCCGAAGCGTTCGCCGTCGCGCACCTCGATGCCGCGCGGCTGGCCGAAGTAGATGTCGCCGGTCAGCTCGCGCACGATCAGGATGTCCAGACCCGCCACGACCTCCGCCTTCAACGACGACGCGTTGGCGAGCTCGGGATACAGGATGGCCGGGCGCAGGTTCGCGAAGAGCCCGAGCTCCTTGCGGATCGCGAGCAGCCCGCGCTCGGGGCGCTGTTCGCGCGGCAGGCCGTCCCACTTCGGCCCGCCGACGGCGCCGAGCAGCACCGCATCGGCCTCGCGCGCGAGACGGCTGGTCGCCTCGGGATAGGGTTGGCCGGTCGCATCGACCGCCACGCCGCCGAGCTGCGCCTCCTCCATCTCGAAGCCGAGCGCGAGCGCGTCGAGCACGCGCACGGCTTCGGCGATGATCTCCGGGCCGATTCCGTCACCCGGCAGAATGCAAATCTTCATCGGCAATCGTCTCCTGTCAGCAATCGCGGCGCACGCATCATTCGAAATAATACGGGTGTTCGGCCCGGCGCTTCTGCTCGAAGGCGCGGATCTCGTCGGCGTGGCGCAGGGTCAGACCGATGTCGTCCCAGCCATTGAGCAGGCACTCCTTGCGAAACGCGTCGACGTCGAACGCAATCACCACGCCATCCGGCCGCGTGATCGTCTGCGCGGACAGATCCACCTTCAGCCGATAGCCCTCGGTCGCCGCGCACTGCGCGAACAACTCATCGACCTGCGCGGCCGGCAGCACGATCGGCAGCAGCCCGTTCTTGAAGCAGTTGTTGAAGAAGATGTCGGCGAAGCTCGGGCCGATCAGCACGCGGAAACCGTAGTCCTCGAGCGCCCACGGCGCGTGCTCGCGCGAGCTGCCGCAGCCGAAGTTGTCGCGCGTGAGCAGTATCTGTGCGCCCGCGTAGCGCGGCTGGTTCAGCACGAAGTCGGGATTCTTCGGTCGCGTGGCGCAGTCCTGACCCGGCTCGCCGTGATCGAGATAGCGCCACTCGTCGAACAGGTTGGGCCCGAAGCCGCTGCGCTTGATCGATTTCAGGAACTGCTTCGGAATGATCGCATCGGTGTCGACGTTGGCGCGGTCGAGCGGCGCGACCAGGCCGTCGAGCGTCTTGAACGGTTTCATTATCTCACTGCCCTCTGGATGGCCTCGCCACCCTTCTCGATGTCCTTGCCCAGCCCCTGCACGGTATTGCAGCCGGCCGCCAGCAGACCGGCGACCAGCACCACGGCCGCCCATCCGATCTTCGTCATGTCGATCTCCGTGGATTCAGACGAGTTCGCGCACGTCGACGAAGCGCCCGCTCACGGCCGCCGCCGCAGCCATTGCGGGGCTGACCAGATGCGTGCGTCCGCCCGCCCCCTGGCGACCTTCGAAGTTGCGGTTCGACGTCGAGGCACAGTGCTCGCCGGGTTCGAGGCGGTCGGCATTCATCGCCAGACACATCGAACAGCCCGGCTCGCGCCATTCGAAGCCGGCGGCGAGAAAGACCTCGTGCAAGCCTTCCGCCTCGGCCTGGCGCTTGACCAGTCCGGAGCCGGGCACCACCAGCACACGCTTGACGCTCGCCGCCTTGGTGCGCCCCTTCGCGACCGCCGCCGCCTCGCGCAAGTCCTCGATGCGCGAGTTCGTGCATGAGCCGATGAAGACCTGGTCGACCGGAATGTCGGTGATCGGCGTGTTCGGCGCGAGCCCCATGTACTTCAAGGCCCGCACGATGCCCTCGCGCTTGATCGGGTCGGCCACGCTGGCCGGATCGGGCACGCGCCCGCCGACGGTCGTGACCATCTCGGGCGAGGTCCCCCAGGTGACCTGCGGCTCGATCTGCGCCGCGTCGAGCTCGACGAGCTTGTCGAAGCGCGCCCCGTCGTCCGAGTGCAGCGTGCGCCAGTAGGCGACCGCCTGTTCCCACTGCTCGCCCTTCGGCGCAAACGGCCGGCCCTCGAGGTAGTCGATGGTCGTGTCGTCGACGGCCACCAGCCCCGCGCGGGCGCCGGCTTCGATCGCCATGTTGCAGAGCGTCATGCGGCCTTCCATCGACAGCGCGCGGATTGCGCGGCCACCGAACTCGATCGCGTAGCCGGTGCCACCGGCCGTACCGATGCGCCCGATCACCGCGAGCGCGATGTCCTTGGCGGTGACGCCGCGCCCGAGCACGCCGTCGACCTTGACGAGCATCGTCTTCGACTTCTTCTGCAGCAGGCACTGTGTCGCGAGCACGTGCTCGACCTCGGAGGTGCCGATGCCGTGGGCGAGGCACGCGAACGCACCGTGCGTCGAGGTGTGCGAGTCCCCGCACACGACGGTCATGCCCGGCAGCGTCGCGCCGTTCTCCGGCCCGATCACGTGCACGATGCCCTGGCGCGCGTCCTTGAACGGAAAATAGGCGAGCGCGCCGACCTCGCGGATATTGGCGTCGAGCGTCTCGACCTGCTGGCGCGAGATCGGATCCTTGATGCCCTCCTCCCAGTGGTCGGTCGGCGTGTTGTGGTCCGCCGTCGCGACGATCGAGCCCACGCGCCACGGCTTGCGATGGGTCAGCTTCAAGCCCTCGAAGGCCTGCGGGCTCGTCACCTCATGCACCAGATGGCGGTCGATGTAGATCAGCGCCGTACCATCGGCCTCCTGGCGAACGAGATGACTGGACCAGAGCTTTTCGTACAACGTTTGGGGCTTCATCCGCTGCTTCCCACTGAATCAAAGTCGTTAATTATTTCACAGGCCACGGCGACTGGATAGCTCGGCACCGGGCGCATCCCGTCCGCCTTCGCCGTGCCACAAGCGTACAGGGTGCGCTGCCCTTCCCGGTCGGGGCAAAGACCTCGGTCCGGCGCATCCGCGCCGACGAACGGCCCTCTTCTTCAGCGCCTCGCCGCCTCGTAGAGCGGCATCACGCGGGCCGCGGCGGCCGCCAGCTCGCGCTTGCGCTCGCCGTGACCCGGGTGGGTGGACAGCCATTGCGGCGGTGCGCCGGACGAGCGCGCCGACATCTTGTCCCACAGCGAGACGGCCGCGCGCGGGTCGTATCCCGCGCGTGCGGCCAGTTCGACGCCGATGCGGTCGGCCTCGGTCTCGTGCAGGCGCGAATGCGGCAGCTCGAAGGTGACCCGCGCGACCGAGCTCATCAGATCCTGCCCGACCTCGCCGACACCGAGCACGGCGCCGGCCACCGAAATGCCCAGCCCGGTCGCCATGGAACGCGACACGCGCTCGCGGGCATGTTCGCGCAGCGCATGCGCGATCTCGTGGCCGAGCACGGCGGCGATCTCGTCGTCGGTGAGCTGCAGCGACTCGATCAGGCCCGAATAGATGGCCATCTTCCCCCCGGCCATGCACCAGGCATTGAGCTGATCGGAGCGCAGCACGTTGATCTCCCAGTTCCAGCGCGACGCATCGGGCCGGAAGACGGCGGTCTGGGGAATCAACCGGCTGGTGATCGCGCGTACGCGCGCGAGCTGGTGGCGATCGGTGTTCAGCGCATTCTTGCGTCGCGCCTCGGTCAGGATTTCCTGGTACTGTTGCGCCGACGCCTGTTCGATCTGCTGTGCCGACACGAGCATCATCTGGCCACGGTCGACTCCGACCGCGCCGGCACCGGTCGTGCGGACCGTCTCGCACCCGGCCAGCAGTCCGGCCGCGAGGACCGCCGCGAGCATCTTCGTCACCCACACACGCATGTTCGTCTCCTTCAGTCAGCGCACATCACCGGCCGGCACTGGCTGCGCCAGCCGTTGACGAGCCAGATCAATCCGACCAGCGCAAAGACCGAGCCCAGCGTGTACGCCCACGCCGGCCCGACAACGTCCCACATGAATCCGCTCACGAGGCCGCCGAGCATGCCGCCGGCCCCGAACGACAGGCTGCCGTACAAGGCCTGCCCTCGTGATTGGAGCTTGCCGGGGAACCACTGGTTCACGAGGGCAATGGCCGCCGCGTGATAGGCGCCGAAGGTCGCACCGTGGAGCAGCTGGGCAAACAGGAGCACGGCGAAGCTGTCCACGCCCCAGCCGATCATCGCGAAGCGCAGCACCGCGGCGGCGAACGAGAACAGCAGGATGGCCCGCAGCGTGAAGCGGCGCATCAGGCGCGGCATGACGAGAAAGACGCCGATCTCGGCCAGCACGCCCAGCGTCCACATCCAGCCGACCACCGACTTGCCGTAGCCATGATCGACCAGATAGATCGAATAGAACACGTACAGGGCGCCGTGCGCCGCCGACATGAAGAAGCACGCGCCGAGCAGCGCGCGCACTTCCGGCCTCCGCAATGTGTCGCCCATGCTGGCCACGTCGTCGCGCGCGGGCGGCGTGCTCGCGTCCGGCACGCCGAGCGCGCAGGCGCCGATGCCGGCCAGCACCAGCGCGGTCATCCACAGCATCGAGGAGATCGGCAGGAAGTCGAGCGCATGGCCGATGCCGAGCACGGCGGCAATGAAGCCGACCGAGCCCCATACGCGGATGCTGCCGTAGCGGTGCCCTTCCGCGGCCAGATGGTTGAACGTGATGCTCTCGACCAGCGGCAGCGCGGCGCTCCAGAAAAACGCCATCAGCGCCATGCCGGCGAAGATGCCCCAGAACCCGTCGGTGACGAAGAAGATCGAGAACCCGGCCAGGCTCGCCAGCGCCGACAGCCGCACGATCGGCGCACGCATGCCGAGCCGCTCGGCGAGCCAGCCCCACAGGTTCGGCGCGACGACGCGCATGACCTGCATCAGCGACATCAGAATCGCGATGTCGGTGGCAGTGAAGCTCAGCGATTGCAGGTAGAGCGTGAAGTACGGGGAAAAGGCGCCGATGAAGGCGAAGTAGAAGAAGTAATAGCCGGACAGGCGCCAGTACGGCAGCATTCGCGCCTCAGTCGCGCGGCGGCGAGGGCGGCTGCTGACGAGCTTGCGCGCTGAGGGCGGCGATCTTCGGGGTCGTCGTGACGACGTCGCTGCACTGGGCCCGATGGCGCAGCGCATGGTCGATCAGCACCAGCGCGAGCATGGACTCGGCGATCGGTGTGGCGCGAATGCCCACGCACGGGTCGTGGCGACCGTGGGTGTTGACGACGACCGGCGCACCGCTCTTGTCGATCGAGCGGCGGTCCAGGCGGATGCTCGAGGTCGGCTTGATCGCGATGCTCACGACGAGGTCCTGGCCCGTGGAAATGCCGCCGAGCACGCCACCGGCGTTGTTCGAAAGAAAGCCGTCCGGAGTCATTTCGTCGGAGTGCTCGGTGCCGCGCTGCGCGACGCACGCGAAACCGGCGCCGATCTCGACGCCCTTGACCGCGTTGATCCCCATCATCGCATGCGCGATGTCGGCGTCGAGCCGGTCATAGACCGGCTCGCCCCAGCCGACCGGCACGCCGGTGGCGACCACGCTGATGCGCGCTCCGATCGAGTCGCCCGCCTTGCGCAGCGCGTCCATGAAGGCCTCGAGCTCGGGCACGATCGCCGCGTTCGGTGCGAAAAAAGGATTGCGCGCGACTTCGTTCCAGTCCGCGAACGGAATCTCGACGGGACCGAGCTGCGCCATGTAGCCGCGGATCACGATGCCGTGGCGCTCGCGCAGCCACTTCTTCGCGATCGCCCCGGCCGCCACGCGCACGGCGGTTTCGCGCGCGGACGAGCGTCCGCCGCCACGGTGGTCGCGGATGCCGTACTTCTGCCAGTAGGCGTAATCGGCATGCCCCGGCCGAAAGGTCTCGGCGATGTTGCCGTAGTCGCGCGATCGCTGGTCCTGGTTGCGGATCAGGAGCGCGATCGGCGTGCCGGTGGTGACGCCCTCGAACACGCCGGACAGGATCTCGACCTCGTCCGGTTCGCGGCGCTGCGTGACGTGACGCGAAGTGCCCGGCTTGCGACGGTCGAGCTCGGCCTGGATGTCGGCAGCCGACAGTGCGAGCCCCGGTGGGCAGCCATCGACGACACAACCGATCGCCGGACCGTGCGACTCACCGAACGAGGTGACCGAAAAGAGCTTGCCAGTGGTATTGCCGGACATGGAAGGAGCTCGCCAGAACGCGCGTCAGTGCAGGGACTGAAGTGTAGCATGGCGCCCCTCGGGCACCGCAGCGGCCGCCGTGGGCGAGGGCCCCTCCCGGCGACTCCCGCGAATCACCGAAAGAAACGCTCGAGCCGCTCGAAGACCTCGTGGTCCGCAGCGTGGCGGCGCACCGACAGCACGTCGACCAGCTTGCCGACCTGCAGGATCATCTGCTCGAGGCGCTGGTCCTCGAACACCAGCAGCCAGATGCGGCTCTTGTCGGGATTGGCCATCGGCATGCACAGAATGCCCTCCACGTTGAAGGCACGTCGCGCGAACAGATTGCAGATGTGGCTCATCACGCCGGGATGGTTGTTGACCTCGAGCTCCAGCACGACCTTGGCGAATCCGGTCTGCGGCAACGGGTCGGCGACCTGTTCGATCATGTTCAGCCTCCAATCATCTCGGTGTTGGCCGCACCCGGCGGCACCATCGGATAGACGAACTGCTCGTGGTCGATGGACGCGTGGATCAGGCACGGTCCGGGCGTGGCCAGCGCCTGCGCAAGTGTCGCGCGTGGATTGTCCGCCGCGTCGAGATCGACCGCGGCGATGCCGAAGCCCTCGGCGATCTTCAGGAAGTCGGGCGCGGCCCGGTACTTCGACGCGAACACGCGCTTGCCGTAGAACAGGCTTTGCTGCTGGTACACCAGTCCGAGCGAGTTGTTGTTCATCAGCACGATCTTGACGTTCAGGCCTTCCTCGGCGAGGGTCGCGAGCTCCTGGATGTTCATCTTGAAGCTGCCGTCGCCGGAAAAGCACACCACGGTGCGCTCGGGTGCGGCGAGCGCGGCACCGATCGCCGCCGGCACGCCGAAGCCCATCGTGCCCAGCCCGCCCGAGGTGAGCCAGCGGCGCGGGCGCCGGAACGGGTACGCCTGCGCGACCCACATCTGGTGCTGGCCGACGTCGGTCGCGATGATCGCGTCGTCATCGAGCGCGGCGGCCACCGCGTTGATCAGCCCGTAGTGCGTGCGCGGATTGTCCGCGCCCGGCGTGTGCATCGGAAAGCGGCTCTTGAGGCTTTCGACGTGCGACAGCCAGCGCTTGCGCAGCTTGACCTTCACGCGCGGGAGCAAGGCCTCGAGCACGCGCGCGACGTCGCCGTTGATCGCAACCTGTGCGGCCTTGATCTTGTGCAGCTCGGCGGGATCGATGTCGACGTGCACGATCTTCGCATTCGGGCAGAATTGCGCCGCCTTGCCGATCGCGCGGTCGTCGAAGCGCGCACCGACGCACAGCAGCAGGTCGGCCTCCTCGAGGACGAAATTCGTGAAGCGTGCACCGTGCATGCCCAGCATGCCGATCGACAGCGGATGGTCGAGCGGCATCGCGCCGAGCGCCATCAGCGTCATCGTGGTCGGAAGCCCGGCCTGCTCGGCGAGCGTCACCGCGAGCTGCGATGCGCCGGAGTGGATCACCCCGCCCCCCAGGTACAAGACCGGCTGCTCGGCCGCGTTGATCAGCGCGGCGGCCGCGTCGATGGCCGCCACATCGAGCGGCGTCGCGGCAGCGGGCTGCGCCGGCGGCGGAAAGGCGTCGAAGCAGATGCGCTGATTCTGCACGTCCTTCGGCACATCGACGAGCACCGGCCCCGGCCGGCCCGACATCGCGATATCGAATGCCTGCGGGATGACCTCGAGCAGTTCCGCGGCCGAACGCACGAGAAAGTTGTGCTTGGTGATCGGCACGGTCATGCCGTAGATGTCGACCTCCTGAAACGCATCGGTGCCGATCATCGACAGCGGCACCTGCCCGGTGATGGCGACCATCGGGATCGAATCGAGGCGTGCATCGGCGATCGCGGTGACGAGGTTGGTCGCCCCCGGCCCGCTCGACGCAAAGCACACTTCGGGCCGCCCGGACACGCGCGCCATGCCCTGGGCCATGAAGCCCGCGCCCTGTTCATGGCGGGCCAGCACGTGGCGAATCGATTCGCTTTCGGCCAGCGCATCGTAGAGCGGCAGGATCGCCCCGCCCGGAATGCCGCAGATCGTGCGCACGCCCTGGCGCTCGAGCAGGCGCAGGATCAGTTGCGCCCCGGTCATCTCCATCATGTCGTTCTCCTTCGCTTGGTCTCGTGCGCGGCTGCAAGTGGCGGCTTCGAAAACAAAACCCCCGCCGGGCTTGCGCGCCGGCGGGGGTTGGATTCGGTGGTATGCCTGACTTGCTGCTTACGGCTTCCCGACCCCTGACGACGCACGCGCGCCTACGCCTACTACTACGCGTACGGCAACGACTGCGGCGAAGGGGGAGAACGGACGGCTCATGGGTCAAAAGGCATCAGACAGGGCTTCATTCTAGCCACCGCGCGCGACCGAACACAAGTGCAATTTCGGCCGACGCGGCGCTCGCATCGAATCAGGCCTTGCCGTCGCGCAGCATCCGCCTGAGGATCTTGCCGACGTTGGTCTTGGGCAGCTCGTCGCGGAACTCGACCAGGTGCGGCACCTTGTAGGCGGTCAGATTCTCCTTGCAGTGCGCGATGACCGCCTCGCGCGTGAGGCCGGCGTCCTTGCGCACGACGAACAGCTTGACGGCCTCCCCGGTACGGTCGTCGGGCACCCCGATGGCGGCCACTTCGAGCACGCCCGGCAGGCCGGCGACGACGTCCTCGATCTCGTTCGGAAACACGTTGAAGCCCGACACCAGGATCATGTCCTTCTTGCGGTCGACGATGCGCACGAAGCCGCCCTCGTCGACCGTCGCGATGTCTCCGGTGCGCAAGAAACCATCGGCCGTAAACACCTTGGCCGTCTCGTCCGGCCGATTCCAGTATCCGCGCGTGACCTGCGGCCCCCTGACGCACAGCTCACCGGGCTGCCCGAGCGCCACTTCGTTGCCCTCCTCGTCACGAATGCTGATGTCGGTCGAGGGCACCGGCAGTCCGATCGAGTGGTTGAAGGCGGGCAGATCGAGCGGATTGATGCACACTGCGGGCGAGGTCTCGGTCAGACCATAGGCCTCGATCAACGGTTTGCCGGTGACGTCGCGCCACTTCTCGGCGACCGCCTGCTGCACGGCCATGCCGCCGCCCAGCGCAAAACTCAGGCGCGAAAAGTCGAGCTTCGCGAACTCCGGGTGATTCAGCAGTGCATTGAAGAGCGTATTCACGCCGGTGATGACGGTGAACCGGTACTTCCCCAGCTCCTTGACGAAACCCGGGATGTCACGCGGGTTGGCGATGAGCAGGTTGGTCGCGCCGATCTTGAAAAAGGTGAGGCAGTTCGCGGTCAGCGAGAAGATGTGGTAGAGCGGCAGCGCGGTGATGATGAACTCGGCGCCCTCCTTCAGGAACGGCCCGATCCAGGCATGGGCCTGCTGCAGGTTGGCGATGATGTTGCCGTGGGTCAGGATGACGCCCTTGGCAACGCCGGTGGTGCCGCCCGTGTATTGCAGATAGGCGATGTCGTCGTGACCGACCTCGGCCGATGCGAGCCGGTGACCGGCCCCACGCGAGAGCGCCGCGGTGAAGCGGACATGACCGGGCAGCGACCACGCCGGGACCATCTTGCGGACGTGGCGCACGACGAAGTCGACGATCAGGCGCTTCGGAACGCCGAGCATCTCGCCCAGGCTCGTGACGACGATGTTGGAGATGCGCACCTTGGGCAGCACCTTTTCGAGCGTGTGCGCGAAATTCTCGACGATCACGATCGTATCGGCACCCGAGTCGCGCAGCTGATGCTCGAGCTCGCGCGCGGTATACAGCGGATTGACGTTGACGACCGTGTAGCCCGCGCGCAGCGCCCCGAACATCGCGATCGGGTACTGCAGCAGATTGGGCATCATCAGCGCGACGCGGGATCCGCGCGGCAGCTTGAGCTCTCCCTGCAGATAGCCGGCAAAGCTGGCAGACAGGCGATCGAGCTCGTCGTAACCGATGGACCTGCCCATGCTGATGTAGGCGGTGCGGCTGCCGAACCTGCGCACCCCCTGCTCGAACAGGTCGCCGAGCGAGCGGAACTCGCCGACGTCGATCTCCGCCGGCACGCCGGGGGGATAGCTTTTCAGCCAGATCTTTTCCACTGTGTTGCCTCCGTGAGTTGGAAACCCGAACCGGATGCATGCTCCGGCTCCGCCCTCCCAAGGCGACGGCCGACGCCAGTCGGCCGCTTTCCAACCAGGCGGACTCCCGCTCGAACGGCGGGCGTCTCGTACAGCTCTTCTTGGATATTCGTGCCGGAGCGCCGCCGGCTCCGGAGACAAGCCGGACGTTGCGCTCGTCAGTCTTCACCGGCCTCCTGAGGCCAGTTGCGGATGTAGTTCTTCAACATGCGGTTCTCGAAGCTTTGCTCCTCGAGCACCGCCTTGGCGACGTCGTGGAACGAGACCACGCCCAGCAGCACCCCGCCATCCATCACCGGCAGATAGCGCTGGTGGTGCTCGATCATCAGGCGCCGCAATTCGTCCATTTCCATGCTCGGCGCTGCGCTCATAGGCGCTTCGAGCATCGCCTCGCCGACCGTCATCTGCCCCCACGCCGCGCCTCCGCGATGGACGGCCTTCAGAACTTCGCGGAACGTCAGCATGCCGGTCATCTGGCCGTTGGAGAAAACCACCAGCGAGCCGACATCCTGTTCGGTCATGATCTCGACGGCCTCGGCGAGGCTCTTGCCGGGTGCCACGGTGTAGAGCACCTTGCCCTTGATCGCGAGGATCTCGCTCACCAGCATTCCCATTCCCCTTGAATTATTGCTGTCTGTCCATGGACACGCGATGTTAGTGCATTGTAACGGGCGCGGCTAGCCGCGCCGCCGCCCGTCGGCGAACGCACCGCAGCGATGGCATGTGACGGCCCACAGTCGCGCCCGACCGAACCTTTCGCCCGCCGGGCGATCAACGTTCGAGCAGATCGAGCTTGTCCTTGCGCTGTGCCCAATCGTCGGCATCGGGCAACGCATCCTTGCGCTCGACGATGGGCTTCCAGGTCTTCGCCAGTTCGGCGTTGAGCTCGATGAAGTGAACCTGATCGGCTGGCACGTCGTCTTCCGAGTAGATTGCCTCGACGGGACACTCGGCGACGCAAAGCGTGCAGTCGATGCACTCCTCTGGATCGATCACGAGAAAGTTCGGCCCCTCGCGAAAGCAGTCGACCGGGCACACGTCCACGCAGTCGGTGTATTTGCACTTGATACAGGATTCGGTCACAACATACGTCATTTGTTCGGCTCTCCAGACTCTTCACGCGGGCTCGTACGCCCGTACGTCACAATATAGCCGACCCGCGAGCTTTTTTACCACGGCCACCCCCCTATGCAAGCTCGATTACTGCGGAAATCCTTGACGCGACACCCGGCTTCGCATAACTTTTGCCGAAATCGAGATTTTCAGCGGGCTTCCCCAGTCCGACTCCATCGAACTTTGCGAAGTTCGTCCCCCTGATCCAGATCACTATCGCCCCCAGATGCGAGGAAACATGAGCGAGCATATCCATTACGTTACCGATGCCAGTTTCGAGACCGAAGTCCTTCAGGAGCAGACCCCGGTGCTGGTCGACTATTGGGCCGAGTGGTGCGGCCCGTGCAAGATGATTGCGCCGATCCTCGACGAGGTCGCCAAGGAATATGCCGGAAAACTCAAGGTCGCCAAGCTCAATATCGACGAGAATCAGGAGACCCCGGCCAAGTTCGGCATCCGTGGCATCCCGACGCTGATGCTGTTCAAGGGCGGCAACGTCGAGGCCACCAAGGTCGGCGCGCTGTCCAAGTCGCAGCTGACCGCCTTCATCGACAGCAACCTCTGAACGGCGTGCCAGGCGCTCGCCTGGCCGCCCCCGACGACCGGCGAGCCGTCCCTTCTTCGGCTCCCGGTGTCCACCAGACAACCACCTCCCTCCTTCCCCTCCACTCGTTTCATTCACCTACGCCTTGTCGCGTCCTGCTGCCATGCATTTATCGGAGCTCAAATCCCTCCACGTCAGCCAATTGCTCGAGATGGCCACCACCAACGGCATCGAAGGGGCCAACCGGCTGAAGAAGCAGGAGCTCGTGTTCGCCCTGCTCAAGAACCGCGCCAAGAAGGGCGAGCCGATCTACGGCGACGGCGCGCTCGAAGTACTTCCTGACGGCTTCGGATTTCTGCGCTCGCCCGATACCTCGTATCTCGCCGGCACCGACGACATCTACGTGTCGCCTTCGCAGATCCGCCGCTTCAACCTGCACACCGGCGACACCATCGAGGGTGAGATCCGCACGCCCAAGGACGGCGAACGCTACTTCGCGATGGTCAAGCTCGACAAGATCAACGGCGAGCCGCCCGAGAACTGCAAGCACAAGATTCTGTTCGAGAACCTCACGCCGCTGCACCCGAACGAGTGTCTCAGGCTCGAACGCGACATGCGCGGCGAGGAAAACATCACCGGCCGCGTGATCGACATGATCGCGCCGATCGGCAAGGGTCAGCGCGGACTCATCGTGTCACCGCCCAAAAGCGGCAAGACGGTCATGCTTCAGCACATCGCCCATGCGATCACGGCGAACCATCCGGACGTCGTCGTGATCGTGCTGCTGATCGACGAGCGCCCCGAGGAGGTCACCGAGATGCAACGCTCGGTGCGCGGCGAGGTCGTCGCCTCGACCTTCGACGAGCCGGCCTCACGCCACGTTCAGGTCGCCGAGATGGTCATCGAGAAGGCCAAGCGCCTGACCGAGCACAAGAAGGACGTGGTGATCCTGCTCGATTCGCTCACCCGGCTGGCGCGTGCCTACAACACCGTGGTACCCGCCTCGGGCAAGGTGCTGACCGGCGGCGTCGACGCCAACGCGCTGCAAAAGCCCAAGCGCTTCTTCGGCGCCGCGCGCAACATCGAGGAAGGCGGCAGCCTCACCATCATCGCCACCGCGCTGATCGACACCGGCAGCCGCATGGACGACGTGATCTACGAGGAGTTCAAGGGCACCGGCAACATGGAGCTGCATCTCGAGCGCCGCATGGCCGAGAAGCGTGTCTATCCGGCCATCAACGTGAACCGTTCGGGCACCCGACGCGAAGAGCTGCTGATGAAGCCCGACATCCTGCAAAAGGTGTGGATTCTGCGCAAACTGCTGTATGGCATGGACGATATCGACGCGATGGAGTTCTTGCTCGACAAGATCCGCGCGACGAAGAGCAACGGCGAATTCTTCGACGCGATGCGGCGCGGCTGAATACTGCGGCATCGTCGAGGGGCCGGCCGGTCTGCGAGGACCGCCGGCCCTTTTCTTGTGCGCGACTTTACTTGTAGTCGTAGAAGCCCTTGCCCGTCTTGCGGCCGAGGTAGCCGGCTTCGACCATCTCGACCAACAGCGGCGCAGGACGGTATTTCGGATCCTTGAAGCCCTCGAACAGCACCTGCATGACTGCCAGCTCGACGTCCAGGCCAATCATGTCGCACAGGGCGAGCGGGCCGATCGGGTGATTGCAGCCGAGCTTCATCGCCTCATCGATCTGCGCCGCGCTCGCGAGCCCTTCGCCAAGGGCGAAGACGGCCTCGTTGATCATCGGGCACAGCAGGCGGTTCACGACGAAACCCGGGCTGTTCCTGACCTGCACGGGCGTCTTGCCGATCGCGCCGGCGACGGTCTCGACCGCGGCGTAGGTCTGATCCGACGTCTGCAGGCCGCGAATGAGCTCGACCAGCGCCATCATCGGCACCGGATTGAAGAAGTGCATGCCGACGACCCTGTCGGCGCGCGCGGTGGCGGCCGCCAACTTGGTGATCGAGATCGAGGAGGTGTTCGTCGCCAGGATCGCCTCCGGCTTCATCACCGAGTCGAGTTGCGAGAAGATCTTGAGCTTGAGCTCGAGGTTCTCGGTCGCCGCCTCGATGACGAGGTCGGCCTGGGCATGCGCCGACGCGTCGGTATTCGTCGTGATACGGCCCAGCACCTCGGCTTTCTGCGCTTCGGTCATCCTGTCCTTCTTGATCAGGCGGTCCAGACTACCGGTGATCGCGTTCAGGCCACGCTCGAGCGCCGCATCGGCCACGTCGGTTACGACCACGTCGAAGCCCGACACCGCAAACGCCTGGGCGATGCCGTTACCCATCGTGCCGGCGCCGACGACGCCTACCTTGCGAATTTCCATTCCCGTTCCTTGTGTGTTGTGATTGACCAGCGCCCGCGCCATGCACGGGCCATCCCATACTGCAGCGTATGGCGCGACTTTAACGCAGATCGACCGGATCACGCCAGTGCGGCGCGCACGCTGTGCATGCAAGCGGCCACACCCGTGCGAGCGCGTGCGCCGCGCACCGCCGATAAGGGAGTCGGGAGGCAGAATGAAGAAAGGGAGCCGGTCTCTCGGCTCCCTTTCGATGTTGGCGGAGTGGACGGGGCTCGAACCCGCGACCCCCGGCGTGACAGGCCGGTATTCTAACCAACTGAACTACC
>DAOMOP010000072.1:0-17379 GCA_035444405.1 Rhodocyclaceae bacterium | reverse complement strand
TGGAGCGCAGCAGGCGCTCGAGCTCGTGGATCGGCGCGCGCGGCGCGTCGAAGTACTTCGGGTCGGGCCACACGCGCACGCGCGTGCCGCTCTGGCGGCCGCATTCGCCTTCGATCCGCACATCGCCGACGCGCTCGCCGCCGTCGGCGAAGTCGATGCGGTGCAGCTTGCCGTCGCGCCTGACCTCGACCTCGATGCGGGTCGACAGCGCATTGGTCACTGCGACGCCGACGCCGTGCAGGCCGCCCGAGAACGCATAGGCGCTGTTGCCCTCGCGCTTGTCGAACTTGCCACCGGCGTGCAGGCGCGTGAAGGCGAGCACCACCACCGGCACGCCTTCCTGCGGGTGCAGGCCCACCGGGATGCCGCGGCCGTCGTCGGCGACGGTGACCGAGCCGTCCAGGTGCAGCGTGACGTGGATCTTCTTCGCGAAGCCGGCGAGCGCCTCGTCGGCGGCGTTGTCGATGACTTCCTGGATGATGTGGGCGGGCGAGTCGGTGCGCGTGTACATGCCCGGGCGCTCGCGCACCGGCTCGAGGCCCTTCAGCACGCGGAAGGATGCTTCGTCGTATTGCTTGCCTGTCATGGATGTGGGAGCGTGGTCTTCGGTCGGCCTTGGCCGGAGGGGCACAAGGATACCTGCAAGAGCGGGGACTGGCATCCCCGAACGCTCAAGTCGGGCGCGGCTCCGTAGAGGGGCCGAACGGGTATCGCGCTCAGGCGCTGCCGAGGTGGCGGCCGCGGCCGGTCGGACGGGCGAGGCCGCCGGCGTCGTAGAGTTGCGGCTGTCGGGTGGCCGACAGCAGCACCGACAGGGCGGCCTGGTTGTGCTGCATGCGCTCGGTGATCAGCCGGCCGTTGATGTCGTTGCGCGACTGCGCCTCGCGCGCCAGGGTCAGGATCTCGTCCCAGCGACGCAAGGTGTCGGGCATCGCCTGGCACAGGGTGCGGATCGAGGTATCGGAGTGCTCGAGCCGCTCCTGCCCGAGCAGCCGGGCACGGGCTTCGTGATGGCGCTGCAGCTGATGGTAGAGCTCGGTCTTCTCCGCGGCCAGCGCGACGAGCGCATCGGTCTCGCCGTCGATCAGCAGTGCTTCCTCGCGGCCGAGCAAGGCGGCGAAGCTGCGCATCAGGGCCGCCTCGGTTTCGATCAGGTGGGCCAGGCGCAGGCCGATCGTGGCATTGCTCACGATCGGCCGACCTGGGACCCCAGCATCTGCCGCACACTGTCGATCAGGCCGTCGGCGATCCGCTCGGGCTCGACCTTGAAGCGCCCGTCACTGATCGCCTGACGGATTTCGTCGACCCGCGCACGGTCGACCACGGGGGCCGATGCAATGGCGGCCTCGGCTTTCGCCAGACTGGCCGACAGCGACGACAATTCGACCTTGCCCTCTCCGGCCGGACCCGCTTGCGGGGTGCCCGGTTGCGACTTGGGTCGATTGTCGACGGCATTCGGGCCGACGAGCGCCTTCATGTTGTTGTTGCCTTCGATTTTCACGGCTGTGCTCCCGACATCGGTTCTCTGATTGCCTAGACGGCATCCCTCACGGAAACTTTAGGCCAATTCGTCGCGAAAGCCCAACAATACTGCCGAATCGCCCGAAATCGGCTCGATGCCCGTGGCGTATCTAGAACCGTACCTCGACGATGCCGCCTGCCCGCGCCGTGCCGGTGAGGACCTGCCCGTTGGCGAGCCGCACGCGTACCTGCTCGCCGTCGGCCGCGCGGCCGAGGGCGCGGCCTTCGTTGCTGACGCTGAAGCCGCGACCGCTTCCGACCACTTTCACGATCTGCCCCTGCTGCACGACCGGTGGCAGGCGCAGCATGTCGGCCCGCAGCGTGTTTCCGGCCGCAACCGCAATACGCGTGTGTGCCCCGACCACCTGCGAGAGCTCCGTCAGCGTGTTCGGCGGCTGCGCAGTGAGATCTCCGTGTTCGCGGGCGATGTCCTGCGGCCCGAGTATCTGGCCCGGGCGGATCGGCCGCGCGGCCACGAGATAATCCATCATCACCGCCACATGCGCCGGCAGGTAGACGCTCCAGCCGACCGGCGCGTTGCAGCGCACCCCGACGCTGATCTGCCCCCACGCGCGCATGCCCGCGGGCAGGAACGGCTCGAGTGCCTCGCACGGCGGCAGCTGGTTGCCGGGGTCCATCGCGCCCACCGTGATCTCGACGGTGCCGGGCAGCCCGGCTGCCTCGCGCTCGAGCAGTTGCCGGACCGCCGCCTCGACGGGGGCGGTGGGCTGCTGCGCCACGGCTGGGGACATGCTTGCCAGTGCGAAGACCGCGACCGACACGAAGAGGCTGAAAAATGGCTGCATGTTCGAAGTGATTGTTGTACGGATCGCCGGCCGGTACGGCCGTTCGGGCATGATCGCTGCACGATGCTCAGCGCAAAGCGACGGTTGCTGTTCGACGGGGCGAGGCCTGGCATACAGGGGTGCGAGGGCGACTGGTCGACCCAGCGGCCGCGTTGCCGTCGCTGTCGTCGGTGATTGCACCACGGCCGCCGGCGCGGAGCAACTCCGAATTGGCTGCGCGGGTGCGACACGGCGCGGCAACTCTTGCCGGCAGGCGGCAAGACGACGCGATGCACGTCGATCCGGAAGTGGCGAAATTGGCCGGAAATACCCGTCCTAATCGATGCTCGCCGGTTGCTTGCCGCGCACTACGATGACTGGCATGAAAGGTGCAAAGGCAGCGGTGACCGCCTGCCATTCTTGTAACGGCAGCGCTCGCCAAGACTCGAGGTGATGCATGAAAGCCCTGATCGACGAAGCATTGAGGTTCCATCAGACCGCGCTCAACGTACAGGCGCAGCGCCAGCAGCTGCTGGCGTCGAACATAGCCAATGCGGATACACCCGGGTTCAAGGCCCGTGACCTCGATTTCCGTGCCGCGCTCGAGGGCGCGCTGGGTGCGCGCGGCGGGCCGCTCGCGATGACGACGACCTCGGCGCGCCACCTGCCGACGGCCGCCGCGATGCCCTTCGACAATCATGTCGGCTACCGCAGCGAAACTCAGGCCAACGTCGATGGCAACACGGTGAACATGGATGTCGAGCGTGCCGCCTTCGCCGAGAACTCGGTGCATTACGAAGCCAGCGTGACCTTCATCAGCGGCCTGCTGAATGGCATGCGCACGGCGATCTCCGGTCAGTGAAGAGGTAGCCCGCGATGAGCATGTTCAACGTCTTCACGATCGCCGGCTCGGCGCTCAACGCGCAGTCGGTGCGGCTCAACACCACCGCCTCGAATCTCGCCAATGCGGACAGCGTGGTCGGCTCCGACGGGCAACCCTACCGCGCCAAGCAGGTGGTCTTCGCCGCGACCCCGGTGGCCGGCCAGGGCGCGCAAGGGGTGCAGGTCACGCAGATCGTCGACAGCGCCGCGCCGATGCGCATGGTCTACGACCCGGCGAACCCCGCCGCCAACGGCGAAGGCTACGTCGAGATGCCCAACGTGAACGTCGTCGAGGAGATGGTCAACATGATCTCGGCATCGCGTTCGTATCAGAACAACGCCGAAGTGATGAACACGGCCAAGACCCTGATCCAGCGTACGCTGCAGATCGGGCAATGAGCGGGCCGACGGCCTGATGACGGGGCGTCCGACCGTTCGAGCGAGGGATCGAGATGAGCGCAGTGACCGAAACACAGAACGTCCTGGCCGGGCTGCGGCGCAACGAGCCGGTGAACAAGAAAGCCGACGAGGACCCGCAGTCGCGCTTTCTGACCCTGCTCACGACGCAGCTGCGCAACCAGGACCCGATGAACCCGATGGAAAACGCCGAGGTGACCTCCCAGCTCGCGCAGATGAGCACCGTCGACGGCATCGAGCGGCTCAACAACATGTTCCGTCAGTTTCTCGATGCGCAGGACTCTGCCGAGGCGCTGCAGGCCGCCAGTCTGGTCGGCCGCGGTGTGCTGGTCGAGGGCAACGGCATGATCCTGACCGATGCCGGCGGAATCGGCGGGTTCGAGCTCGATGCGCCGGCCGAGCGGGTGGTGCTGAGCATCCGCGACGTGGCTGGCCTGGAAGTTGCTGCGGTCGAGCTGAGCGGACTCGAGGCCGGCAGCCACAACTACGTCTGGGACGGTACTGCGCTCGACGGCACGCGTGCGGCCAACGGCATGTACCGGGTGAGCGTCAGCGCCACCGATGGCGGTGAGAGCGTGAGCGCGAAGGGGCTGGAGTTCGGCACCGTAAGCGGCGTCATGCGCGGATCGAAGAGCACCGACCTGCAGGTCGGCTCGCTCGGCATCTTCCGTCTCGACGACATCAAGCAGATTCTCTGATCAGGAGCACCACGTCATGTCATTTCAACAAGGTTTGAGCGGTCTGAGCTCGTCGGCGCGCGCACTCGACGTGATCTCGAGCAACGTCGCCAACTCGAGCACGGTGGGATTCAAGTCGAGCAGCACCCTGTTCGCCGATACCTATGCGAGTGCGCTGAGCGGCGTGCGTTCGAGCGTGCAGGTAGGGGCGGGCAGCTCGGTGACGGCGGTGCGCCAAAGCTTCTCGCAGGGCAACGTGACGTCGACGAACAATCCGCTCGACATGGCCATCAACGGCAACGGGTTCTTCATGATCGAGCGCAACAACGGCACGACGGCCTACAGCCGCAACGGCCAGTTCGACCTCGACCGCGACGGCTACATCGTGACGCCGCTCGGTGAGCGCCTGATGGGGTACCAGACCGTCAATCCCGACGGCTCCGTGACCTTGACCGGCACGGGCACGCCGGTGCCGATCTACATTCCGCCGCAAGGCATTGCCCCGAGTGCAACGCAGGGCGATCAGGGCGCGAGCCTGAGGGCCAACCTCGATTCGGCCGCGGCTGCTCCGGCGACGACGCCGTTCGACCAGGCCGATCCGGACAGCTACAACTTCACGACCTCGATGCGGATCTACGACAGTCAGGGCAACGATCACACGCTGAGCTTCTACTTCGTCAAGGCGGCGGCTCCGGCCCTGAACCAGTGGGAGGTTCACGCGAGCATCAATGGAGGGGCCACCGGGACGCCACCGGTACAGCTCGACTTCGGTCCGACCGGCCGGTTGCTGGCAACCTCGGCTTCCACCATGGCCATCGACGCCTCGTTTCCGGGTGCCGATCTCAGCAATACCACCGGCGCCGAGGACCTCGAATTCACCGTGAACTTCGCCGGCCTGACCCAGGAAAGCTCGCCGTTCTCGGTCTCCGAGCTGCGTCAGAACGGCTTCCCGCCGGGGCAGATCGCGGGTGTGTCCGTGTCGGCCGACGGCATCATTCAGGGGCGATACACGAACGGCCAGACGCAGAGCCTCGGGCAGGTCGTGCTGGCGACCTTCCGCAGCACGAACGGTCTGGCCTCTCTTGGGGATAACCTGTGGGGGGAAACGAGCGAATCGGGCCAGCCTGCGGTGGGCATTCCGGGTACCGGCCTGAACGGCACGCTGGCATCGGCGCGGGTCGAGGAGTCGAACGTCGATCTGAGCCAGGAACTCGTGCAGATGATCATCGCGCAGCGCAACTATCAGGCCAACGCCCAGTCGATCCGCACCCAGGATCAGATTCTCCAGACGCTGATCAATCTGCGCTGAGCATGAATGACGTTCACCCGGCCGTGACTGAACGACCGGGCACAAAGGAAGCGACCGCATGGACCGCCTGATCTACACCGCGATGACCGGCGCGAAGCACACGCTGGGCCAGCAGTCGGCCGTCGCGCACAACATCGCCAACGCCAATTCGACCGGCTTTCGTACCGAGGTGCACCGGCTGCGCGCCGTCGAGGTTCAGACCGACGCGTTGCGCAGTCGCGCCTTCGTCGTCGACGCGAGTGTCGCCTCCGACTTCACGCCGGGGGCGCTGCAGCACACCGGTCGCGCCTATGACGTCGCGATCGAGGGCAAGGGCTGGTTCGCGGTGCAGATGCCCGACGGCACCGAAGCGTACACGCGCGACGGCAGCTTCGAGCTGAGCCCGAACGGTGTGCTGCAGACGCGTGCCGGCCGCCCGGTGCTCGGCGACGGCGGACCGATCACGATCCCGCCCGACAGCGAGGTCGTCGTCGGCCGTGACGGCACGATCTCGGCGCTGCAGCCGGGCGGCGGGGGCGTGATCAACGAGATCGCACGCCTGAAGCTCGTCAATCCGCCCGAGGCGGACCTCGAACGTCGCGAGGACGGCCTGTTCGCCCTCGCCAATCGCGCGGCGGCCCCCGTTGACGAGGCCGTGCAGGTCGCAGGTGGCTACCTCGAGGGCAGCAACGTGAACGTCGTCGACCAGATGATCACGATGATCTCGCTCGCGCGTCAGTTCGAGATGCAGACCAAGATGCTGCAGAACGCCGAGGCGAACGACCGCGCGGCGACCCAGATTCTGGGCAGCCGCTGACGGTGCCGCGAGCCGGGGCCCGAGGAGCGGATAAGCGGCCGATTTCCACGGGTTATCGGCCCAATGACTCGACGGCGGCGCGGATAAGCTGATCGTCATCGGAAAGCGAGGCCGGGGCTGGGCACGCCGTGTTCCTGCCCGTGCAAAGGAGTGCATCATGATTCGTTCGCTGTGGACCGCCAGAACCGGCCTCGATGCCCAGCAGACCCAGCTGGACGTCATTTCCAACAACCTTGCCAATGCGGCAACCAACGGCTACAAGCGCTCGCGCGCGGTGTTCGAGGATCTGCTCTACCAGACGCTGCGGCAGCCGGGAGCGCAGCAGACGCAGCAGAATCAGATCTCCAGCGGCCTTCAGATCGGCACCGGCGTGCGGCCGGTCGCCACCGAGCGGGTATTCACGCAGGGAAATCTGCAGCAGACCGGCAACTCGCTCGATCTGGCGGTGCAGGGCAACGGCTTCTTCCAGGTGCAGCAGCCGGACGGCACGATCGCCTATACGCGCGACGGCTCGTTCCAGCTCGACAACCAGGGCAATGTCGTCACGCCGAGCGGTTACCCGCTCGCCGACAACATCAACATCCCGGCCGACGCGCTGTCGGTGACGGTGGGCAAGGACGGCACGGTGAGCGTGGTGCAGGCCGGCCAGATCGCGCCCATCGAAGTCGGCGCCATCCAGCTCGCGACCTTCGTCAACCCGGGTGGCCTGCAAAGCCTGGGCGAGAACCTGTTTACCGAGACCGCTTCGAGCGGAGTGGCGACGCCGAACCAGCCGGGGACCAACGGCGCCGGCGTGCTCAACCAGGGCTACGTCGAAACCTCCAACGTCAATGTCGCCGAAGAGCTCGTCAGCCTGATCGTCACGCAGCGTGCCTACGAGCTCAACTCCCGGGCGATCCAGACCTCGGATCAGATGCTCGGGCGGCTGACGCAGTTGTAGGCGAGTGATCACCGATGAGTGAAGCTCGCAGCCGTCGGCGTGCCGTCACACGTGCCGATCCCTAGCAGCGGAAGCCCGGTCATGAGAATCTCGACGCCGATCGCAGTGCTCGCCCTGGTCATGCTGCCGGGCTGTGCGGCGATCCAGCCCACGCCGCCGACCGCGGTCCACCAACCCATGACCGCGCGGCCGGAGGGCCGTGCACAGGCCGTCCCCGCGAACGGGTCGATCTATCAGGCGGCGCAGGCGCGGCCGCTGTTCGAGGACCGCCGCGCGCGCAACATCGGCGACACGATCACGATCAACCTCGTCGAGCGCAATGCCGCGCAGAAGGGCGCAAACGCGAGTGCGAACCGCGCGTCGACCCTGACCGGTGGCATCACCTCGCTCAATCGCGTACCCATGAGCGGACTGTCCGGCCTGAACGCCGAGGTCGAGATGACATCGGGTTTCACCGGGTCGGGTGCCGCAGCGGCCAACAATGCGTTCAACGGCACCATCACGGTCACGGTGATCGACGTCTATCCGAACGGAAACCTGCTCGTGTCCGGCGAGAAGCAGCTCGCGATCAACCAGGGCAACGAGTTCATCCGCTTCTCGGGCGTCATCAACCCGAACACCGTCACGGCCGCCAACACCGTGCAGTCGATTCAGGTCGCCGATGCGCGCATCGAATACCGCGGCAGCGGCTACATCGACGAGGCGCAGCGCATGGGCTGGTTGCAGCGCTTCTTCATTGCGCTGCTTCCATTCTGACTACGGAGAACAATCGCATGACCGGACAGCGGACAGCGCTTCGTCTCGCCGTATTCGTGCTGGCGGTCCTGGTGTCGGCCACCGCCGTTGCCGCCGAGCGCCTCAAGGACCTCGCCTCGATCGCCGGCGTGCGCAACAACCAGCTGGTCGGATACGGACTCGTCGTGGGTTTGGACGGCAGTGGCGACCAGACGACGCAGACCCCCTTCACGGTGCAGAGCATCGTCAACATGCTCGGCAACATGGGGGTATCGTTGCCGCCGGGCACGAATCTGCAGTTGAAGAACGTCGCCGCGGTGATGGTCACGGCCAACCTGCCGGCGTTTGCCCGGCCGGGCCAGCAGATCGACGTGACCGTGTCGTCGATCGGCAATGCCAAGAGCCTGCGCGGGGGCACGCTGGTCATGACGCCGCTGAAAGGGGCGGATGGCCAGGTCTATGCGGTGGCCCAGGGCAACATGCTCGTCGGCGGCGCGGGCGCCTCGGCGGCGGGGGCCTCGCAGGTCATCAACCATCTGTCGGCCGGACGCATTCCGGGCGGTGCGACGGTCGAGCGCTCGGTGCCGAGCGCGCTCGGCCAGGGCGACTACGTCACCTTCGAGCTCAACGAGACCGACTTCGGTACCGCCGGGCGGGTCGTCGAAGCGATCAACAACGCCACCGCCCCGGGGGCGGCCCAGGCCCTCGACGGCCGCACCATCCAGGTTCGCGCGCCGCTCGACGCCTCCGACCGCGTCGC
Organism: Rhodocyclaceae bacterium; assembly: GCA_035444405.1. Classification (GTDB taxonomy): domain Bacteria; phylum Pseudomonadota; class Gammaproteobacteria; order Burkholderiales; family Rhodocyclaceae; genus DAOMOP01. The sequence goes on along the minus strand of DAOMOP010000072.1, from coordinate 8,557 downwards.
CTTTCTCGGCAAGCTCGAGAACCTCGTCGTCACGCCCATGGCGCAGGCGGCCAAGGTGATCGTCAACTCGCGCACCGGCTCGGTGGTGATGAACCAGCGCGTGACGCTGCAGAACGTGGCGGTGGCGCACGGCAACCTGACGGTGACCGTCGAGACCGATGTCGCGGTGGTGCAGCCGCCGCCGTTCTCGCCCGGCGAGACGGTGATCGTCGAGCGCGGACGCGTCGACATCGAGCAGGCGCCGGGCGCCTTGTTCAACCTGCCCGAAAGCGCGAATCTGGCCGACGTCGTCAATGCGCTCAACGCGATCGGCGCGACGCCGATGGATCTGGTCAGCATCCTGCAGGCGATGAAGGCGGCGGGGGCGCTGCGCGCGGAGCTCGAGGTGATCTGATGTCGGTTGCGCTCAATCAGCTCAATGCGCTCGATCCTGCCGCCTTGAGCGAGCTCAAGCGCCTCGCGCGCGACGGCAGTTCGCCGGAAGGGCTGCAGCAGGCGGCCCGGCAGTTCGAGGGGCTGTTCATGCAGATGGTGCTCAAGGCGATGCGCGATGCGACGCCGTCGAGCGGGCTTTTCGACAGCGACCAGACCCGCATGCTGCAGGGGCTGCACGACCAGCAGATGGCGATGAATATCGCCCAGGGACGCGGCGTCGGACTCGCCGACGTGATCGCGCGTCAGCTCGGTGGTCAGTCCGTGCCGGCCCGTACGCCGGACATCGGCGCGGACGGCAGACCCGTGTTCGACTTGGCGAGCGTGCCGCGCCGACCGGCAAATCCTGCCTTCCGGCAGCGCGATGCGGAAATCGCTGCCGCTGAAGCGGGTGCCGCGGCGGCGCGCGGTGGTGCCGCCGCCATGACGACGGATGCGATGCCGAAGGCGGCGCCAGCCGGGGTCGCCGCCGCGGCACCCGCCCGCACCGTTTCGCCGTCGATGTCGGAGGAGGCGCCTGCCGCGATCCCCGAGCATGTGCGGACCTTCGTCGAGCGGGTCTGGCCGCACGCCGAGGCGGCCAGCCGCAAGCTGGGCATCCCGGCGCAATTCCTGGTTGCGCAGGCGGCATTGGAGACTGGCTGGGGCCGTGGAGAGCTGCACCGGGCCGACGGCAGGCCCAGCCACAATCTGTTCAACATCAAGGCCGGCCGCAACTGGCAGGGGCCGGTGATCGAGCTGCCGGTGACCGAATATGCGAACGGGCGCGCCTACACCGAGGCCGCACGTTTTCGCGCCTACGGCTCCTACGAGGAGGCGTTCCGGGACTACGTGCGGCTGCTTCAGAACAGCCCGCGCTACGCTGATGTACTCAATCAGCAGGATGCGGCGGGGTTTGCGCGAAGCCTGCAGGACGCGGGCTTTGCGACCGACCCCGAGTACGCGAACAAGGTTGCGCGCATCATTGGCGGAAACTCCTTGCAGACCGCGATCGCCGACAGGCTGGTGTGATCTGGTATGGATGTTGCTGTGCCTGAGCTGTCGGCTTAGCGCCCAACCAGGAAACCACGATGCCCGGAATGCTCGGCGCCGGTCTGTCAGCCCTGAATGCCGCAAATGCGGGGCTGATCACCACCAGCCATAACATCTCGAACGCGAATACGGCCGGCTACAGCCGCCAGACGGCGCTGTACGCTTCGAACTTTCCGCAGTTGTCGGGTTCGGGCTTTTTCGGGCAGGGGGTGCAGATCCAGAACGTCCGCCGCGAATACGACCAGTTTCTGAATCAGAACGTCCTGTCGGCCGCGACGCGGCATCAGTACTCGGCCACCTACCGCGACGCCGTCGCACCGCTCGACAATCTGCTCTCCGACGAGAATGCCGGCCTGTCTTCGGCGCTGGCAGCGTTCTTTCGCGGTGTCAACGACGTTGCCAACAATCCAGCCAGCATTCCGGCGCGCCAGGCCATGATCTCGCTCGGGGATTCGCTGGCGTCGCGCTTCAATGCGATGGACACCCAGCTTCGGGAGCTTCGCGAGCAGACCGAAGGGCAGATCGCGAGCTCCGTCGCATTGATCAATGGCTACGCCACAAGAATCGCCGAGCTGAATGCGCAGCTGATGCGCTCGGAAACCGCGGGGCCGAGTATTCAGGCGAACGACTTGCGCGATCAGCGTGAGCAGCTGCTCTACGAGCTCGGTGAACTGGTCAATGTCAGCTCGCAGGAAGACGCTCAAGGCATGCTCAACGTGTTCGTCGGGTCGGGCCAGTCGCTCGTGCTCGGAACGTCCGCGAACGCGTTCAAGGTGGTGCCGGACGGTGTCGATCCCGCGCGCGGGATCATCGCGCTGCAGACCCGGGCCGGGGACGTCACGCTGCCCGAATCGCTGCTCAACGGCGGTCGGCTCGGCGCCTTGCTCGGTTTTCGCAGCGAGGTGCTCGATCGCGTGCAGAATGAGCTCGGCGGCATCGCCAAGGAAGTGTCGAGGTCGTTCAATGAGCAGCACCGCCTCGGACTGGACCTGCAGGGAAATGCCGGCGGGGATTTCTTTCGTGATCTCGGGGCCGTTTCGGCTCGAGATGCGATGGCCGCGTTTGCGGTCGCGCTGACCGACCCGCAAGCCATCGCAGCGGCCGACGGCTCGGGCGGAGCGGGCAACAACGAGAACGCCCTCGTGCTGGCCGGTCTGCAGACCGAAAAGGTCTTCGGCGGTACGGCGACCTTCCAGTCAACGTACGCGCAACTGGTCACGTTCGTAGGCAACAAGTCTCGGGAGGTGCAGGTGTCGGCGCGGGCGCACGAGTCGCAGCTGCAGCAGGCGAAAAGCGCGCGCGAGAGCTTGTCCGGGGTCAATCTCGATGAAGAGGCGGCGAATCTGATCCGCTTCCAGCAGGCCTACCAGGCTGCTGCGCGCGTGATGTCGCTGTCGGGGACGCTGTTCGATGAAGTGCTGTCGATCGCGCGTCGATGAGGTGGTGAGGTGAAACCATGAGAGTCTCGACCAGCATGCTGTTCGGCATGGGCCGTGAGGCGATCCAGCGCCAGAGTGCCGAGTTCGCGAACACGCAGCTGCAGTTGGCCAGCGGCAAGCGCATCCTCAAGCCGTCCGACGATCCGGTGGCGGCTGCCCGCGCCCTGGAAGTTTCGCACAGCAAGGGCGTCAATCTGCAGTATCGCGAGAATCAGGGGTACGCCCAGGATGCCTTGCGTCGCGTCGATGGCGTGCTGGCGTCGGCTTCGGAGCTGATCACCTACGTGCGCAGCCGTGCCGTGGAGGCCGGCAATCCCACTTACACGCAAGCCGAGCGCACGGCCATCGCCGCGGATCTGCGCGCGCAGTACGAGCAGTTGCGCGGTCTCGCCAATACGCGTGATGCCGAAGGCAATTACCTGTTTGCCGGTTTCGGGATCGATGCCGAGCCCTTCCCGGGAGACATTGCCTCCGACGTTGCCACCAACCCGACCGGTCCGACCAGTTACGCCGGCGACGGCGGGATTCGCCGCTTGCAGGTGTCGGCGAGCCGCGAGATGCCGGTAGGAACGCCCGGGGACAGGATCTTCGGGACTGCCGGCGCAGGCGTCTTCGAGGACATGCGTACATTGATCGTCCGACTCGAGAGCGGAACGTACGACACGGCCGTCGATAGCGGCAATGCGATCAGTGCGATGGACGCTGCACTCGATGTCGCCCTCACCGAGCGCGCTTCCGTCGGCTCGCGCCTGGTCGAGCTCGATGCGCTCGACTATGCCAGCGGCGACTACGACCTTCAGTATGCCGAGACGCTCTCCCGGCTGCAGGATCTCGATTATGCCGAAGGGATTTCACGCTTCACGCAGCAGCAGACCCTGCTCGAAGCGGCCCAGCAGTCCTATGTCCGCGTGACCGGACTGTCGCTGTTCAACTTCCTGCGCTGAAGCCTCTGCGCGATGCGCCTCGCGAGCGTCCTCGCCGCCTGCCTGACCCTGCCGCTTCTCGGCGGCGCGGGCTGCGCCACGCCAGACAGCCACGGCGCGCGTGCTGCCGGCGTGGTCGGGGGGCTGATGACCGCGTCCCAGCTCGAGCTGTTGCGTGCGCCGTATGTCGCCGGGGCTCTCGTCGCCTATGCCATCCACGATCCGCTGGCGCCGAACTGGCGCATCGATGGCGTGCGCCTCGACGACGAGCACATGCGCTTCGAGCTGCAGATGAAGGCCTTGGCGACCGGCGGCGACGGCGAGGCGCGCCTCGTCTTCATGCGCAGTGCCCGCCGAATGGCGGAGGCCGGCGGATTTGCCGGCTTCGAGGTCCTCACTTACGAGGAAGGGATCGAGTCGTCCGCGCCGTTCGCCCGCCGCTTCGCGACCGGCGAGATCCGCTTCGCGCGCTCGCGTCCCGCCGCCGGCCGTTAGGCGTCGGCAGCCGCAGGCGCGTCAGACCAGCGCGCGAATCAGCTGGTCGATCGCTTCGAAGCCGTTCTCGAACAGGCGCTGGGCCACCGGCGCGAATGCCGTCAGGCTGAGCAACAGCACGACGAAGCCCACCGTCAGCGTGACCGGAAAGCCGACCGCGAAGATGTTGAGCTGCGGTGCCGAGCGGGTCAGCACACCGAGCGCGATGTTGGTGATCAGCAGCGTGGCGACCATCGGCAAGGCCAGCAGCACGCCGGCCGCGAACATCGCGGCGGCAAAACGCACGATGAGCAGCCAGCCGCCCGCGTGTGCGGAAGCGCCGACGGGCAGCCACTCGAAGCTCATCACCAGCACCTTGATCATCATCAGGTGACCGTCGAGCGCGATGAAGGCGAGCAGCACCAGCAGCCCGAGAAATTCGGCGATGACCGACGACTGGCCGCCGGTCTGCGGGCTGAAGAAGATCGCGAAGGAAAGGCCCATCTGCAGGCCGATCATCTCGCCGGCAACGTCTACCGCGGCGAAGAACAGCCGCATCATGAATCCGATCGCCACGCCGATCAGCGCCTGCTGCGCGAGGACGACGAGGGCGAGCCATGAGTCGGTCGGGATCGCAGGCATCGGCGGCAGTGCGGGCAGCACGGCCATCGCCACGGCCAGGCCGACGGCCAGACGCACGCGTGCCGGCACGACGCGGTTGCTCAGCAAGGGTGCCGAGGCGACCAATCCGAGCAGGCGCGCGAGGGGAAGCATCAGCGCGGCCACCCAGGCGTCGAGCTGGGCAGCGGTGACATCGAGCATTGTTGATTTCCCGGGCCGCGCGTCGTGCGCGTTTCAGCCGATCAGGCTCGGAATCGACATGTACAGCCGCGTCGCGAAATCGGTGATCGTGGCGATCATCCACGGGCCGGCGACGACCATCGCGATGAACATTGCGACCAGCTTTGGGACGAACGACAAAGTCATTTCGTTGATCTGCGTCGCGGCCTGGAACACGCTGACGACGAGGCCGGTGATCAGTGCCGTGGCGAAGAGCGGTCCGGCCATCATCAACGCGATCTCGATCGCCTGGCGGCCGATGTCCATGACGGTGCCGGGGGTCATCGACGATTCTCCCTGTTCATATCCCGAAGCTCTGCACGAGCGAGCCGATCAGCAGCGTCCAACCGTCGATCAGCACGAACAGCATGATCTTGAAAGGCAGCGACACGATCACCGGCGACATCATCATCATGCCCATCGACATCAGCACCGAGGCGACGAGCATGTCGATGATCAGGAACGGGATGAAGACGATGAAGCCGATCTGAAAGGCCGTCTTGAGCTCCGACGTGACGAATGCGGGGATGATCACGCGCATCGGCAGGTCTTCGGCCCGCTCGACCGCGGGCGTCTCGGACAGGCGCGCGAACAAGGTGAGGTCGGCTTCGCGTACCTGCCGGAGCATGAAGGTCTTGACCGGCACGGACGCCCGCTCGAGTGCCGTGTCGAGACCGATTTCGCCTGACGACATCGGCTCGAAGGCATCGACATACACACGCTCGGCGACCGGCGCCATGATGAAGAAAGTCAGGAACAGCGCCAGGCCGAGCAGCACCTGGTTCGGCGGGGAGGTTTGCGTGCCCAGGGCCGTGCGCAGCAGCGCGAACACGATGATGATGCGCGTGAAGCACGTCATCATCAGAACGACGGCCGGCAGAAACGACAGCGCCGTCAGCAGCAGCAGTGTCTGCACGCTGAGACTGTAGCTGGTGCCGCCGTCGGGCGTGGCCGAGCTGGTGAAGGCGGGCAGCCCCTGGGCGGCGCTCGTCAGCGGCACCAACAGCAGCAGGAGGACGGCGAGACGTGACCAGGTCATGGACTGCTCAGCCTGGATTTCTGCGCTGTTCGAGCGACGTCTTCAGCCACCGCGAGAACTCGCCGCCGGCCGGCGAGGAGGGCGGGGCCACGTGCTCGAGGGCTGCGGCGTCCAGCGTGTGCAGGGTCGTGACGCTGGCCGACGAGACGCCCAGCACGAGCACCTTGTCGGCCACCTCGACGAGTACGACGCGTTCGCGACTGCCGATCGACACGCCGCCGAGCACCTTGAGACCGGCCGCCGCGCCCCGTGGGGCCGCCAGGCGCTTGATCAGCCACAGGCTGCCGAGCAGCACGACGATCACCACGGCCAGACCGCCGAGCATCTGACCGATGCCTGACGCGAGGTCGGGCATCGGTTCGGCGGCGTGTGCCGGCATGGCGGCGGTCACTGCCAGCGCGATCGGGGCGTGTCGGTTCACGGATGTGCGGCGGGGGTTTTTGCGATGCTGCAAGCTTAGGGCGGGCGGGGGCAATCGAAGCCGCGGATTAGACGCGCAAAACGGGGACATATCAGGCGTTTGCCGCTGGCGCGCCGTGCGGCGGTCGCCATTCAGCGCCGACAGTGAGCCGGTGCGGGCGGTGCGCAGCTCCGACGTTCAGCCGCGGATCTTCCGCATGCGCTCCGCCGGCGTGATGATGTCGGTCAGGCGGATGCCGAACTTGTCATTGACGACGACGACTTCCCCCTGGGCGATCAGCGTGCCATTGACGAGCACGTCCATCGGCTCGCCGGCGAGCCCGTCCAGTTCGACCACCGAACCGTGGGCGAGCTGAAGCAGGTTGCGAATCGACAGGCGGGTGCGACCGAGCTCGACCGTCAGCTGCACCGGGATGTCGAGGATCATGTCGAAATCGTTGAGCGAGCCCGGCTTGCCGCTGGTCGCGCCGAAATCCGGAAAGAGCTGGCTGGCCGGCTTTGCCTGATAGGGCGACTCGTGCGCGGCCGCGGCGAGTTCGGCGGCGACCCGCTCGGCCTCCTGGTCGCTCGCGCCGGCCTCGACCGCCGCCTGCTCCTCCATCGCGGCCGCCCAGTCGTCGTCGCTGACCTGATTGAAGTCGTTGTCGTCGTCAGCCATGTCGTTCACACTCCGGTTTTCTTGGGTTCGGCCTCATCGGCCGACAAAAAGCGTTCGAGGCGCACTGCGTATCTTCCGCCCTGGGTGCCGTAATGCACCTCCATCACCGGCACGCCGTCGACCTCGGCCTGCAGCAGTTCCGGCACGTCGAGCGGAATGACATCGCCGACGCGCATGTTCACGATGTCGCGCAGCGTCACGCGTGACGTCCCGAAGTTGCACGTCAGCTCGACCTCGGCGGTCTGCAGCTGGCGCGTCAGCAGCTTGAGCCAGCGGTTGTCCTGGGTGAGGTGGTCGCTCTGCATCGTCGAGTAGAGCAGATCGCGGATCGGCTCCACCATCGAGTACGGAAAGCACACGTGCATGTCGGCTTGCGACCCGCCGAACTCGAGCGAGAAGGTCGTCGATACGACGACCTCCGACGGCGTGGCGATGTTGGCGAACTGCGAGTTCATCTCCGAGCGCACGTACTCGAACTCGAGCTGGTAGACGGGTTTCCAGGCGCGTGTGTATTCGGTGAAGACGACGTCGAGCATGCCGCGGATGATGCGCTGCTCGGTCGGGGTGAAGTCGCGCCCTTCGACGCGCGAATGAAAGCGCCCGTCACCGCCGAACATGTTGTCGACGACCAGAAACACCAGGTTCGGGTCGAACACGATCAGTCCCGTGCCGCGCAACGGCTTGGCGGTGACGAGGTTCAGGTTGGTCGGCACCACGAGGTTGCGCACGAACTCGCCGTACTTCTGCACCTTGATCGGCCCGAGCGACACTTCGGTGCTGCGGTGCATGTAGTTGAACAGGCCGATGCGCAGGTAACGGGCGAAGCGCTCGTTGATGAGCTCCATCGTGGGCATGCGCCCACGGACGATGCGTTCTTGCGTCGCCAGGTTGTACGGGCGGACGCCGCTGTGGTCCTCTTCGTTGTCGTCCGCTTCCTCCAGTTCGCCGGAGACGCCCTTGAGCAGGGCGTCGACCTCGTCCTGGGACAGGAAATCGGAAGACATGACCGCCCGATCCGCTACTGGATGATGAACGAGTTGAACAGCACCGCGCGGATCGGCCCGGCCGGCGTGCCGTCGGGGTTGCGCTGGCCGGCCGGAATGCCGAGTACCTGATTGACCGCGTCGACGATCTGATCGGCCAGCGCCTCGCGCCCTTCCAGCGTCGACAACTCCGAGGGGAGCTTGCTCGACAGCAGCAGATTGATGCGATGGCGGATCTCGGGCATGAAGCCCTTCAGGCTGTCGCCGGTCTTGGCATCGGCGACCCGCAGGGCCATGACGACCTGCAGAAAGCGCTC
>DAOMOP010000071.1:1362-17492 GCA_035444405.1 Rhodocyclaceae bacterium | reverse complement strand
GACGCCGGCGCGGCGTGCCGGGCGCACTCATCGCGATCAGCCCTCGAGCGCCGAGCGCCTCGCGTAGTCCGCCATCGCGCTGATCACCGTGTCGGCCTCGCCGACCGCGCGCGCCTGACGGATCGCACACTGCGGGTGACGGCTGCGCGCCCCCTCGATCAGCACCGGCAGGTCACGCTTCAGATGGCCGCCCTGGGCGAGGAACATCGGAATGACCGTGATGCGGTTCGCGCCGCCGGCGACGAGACGATCGATCGCCTCGTCCAGCGTCGGCTCGATGAACTCGAGAAAGGCGAGCTCGACCTGCAGTGCGGGCGAATCTTCCAGCAGGCACGCGCGCGCGCGGCGCATCGGGTTCGCCCACTCCGGGTCACGGGCCCCATGTCCGAACAGGATCACCGCCGTTTGCTGGTCCATCGTTCAATCTCCGTCTGTCGAGGCCGCGCGTTGCAGCAGCAGCTCGATTGCCCGTGCCGACGCGAACAGCCCCACGCTCGCCGTCACCGCGATGCTCGAGCCGTAGCCGGCACAGGCGAGCCCTTGAGGCGCAGCAGCGCTCACGCAACTCGCCGCCGGGTAGCGCAGCGGCTCGGTCGAATAGACCACCGGAATGCCGAAGGTGCGCTTCGGATTGCGGGAGAAGCCGTGCTCGGCGCGCAGGCGCCGGCGCACCTTGGCAAGCAGCGGATCCTGCTCGGTGCGGGCGAGGTCGTCGATGCGAATGCGCGTCGGGTCGCTCTTGCCGCCCGCCCCGCCGGCCATCACCAGCGGCATGCGCGCGCTGCGGCACGCCAGCACCACCGCCACCTTGGCACGCACGCTGTCGATCGCGTCGACGGCAAGGTCGAAGCCGGCGAGCAGCGCCCCGGCATTGTCCGGCTCGACGAAGTCCTCGACTGCATCGATGTGCGCGTGCGGGTTGATCGCCAGCAGCCGCTCGCGCATGGCGACGACCTTGGCCTGCCCGAGCGTCGGCTCCAGCGCATGGACTTGCCGGTTGATGTTGGACTCGGCCACGTGATCGAGATCGATCAGCCTCAGGTGCCCGACACCGCTGCGCACCAGCGCTTCGGCCGCCCACGAGCCGACGCCGCCGATCCCGACCACGCACACACGCGCACGCGCGAGGCGTGCCAGTGCACCATCACCGTAGAGTCGTGCGATGCCGCCGAAACGTCGTGCCGAATCGACATCGGCGGCAGGATCGGGAACCGCGAAAGGCATTGCGCTGGTATCGAACATCGGAGCACGAAGGGGCAGGACAGGGAGTGATCTTACCGCAGCCGGACGCGTGCTGAACTCCCCTGCCGCAACGCGCTCCAATCGGCCAAAGGAGAGCGAAGATCATGCATGGAGCGGTCCGGCACATCGTCACTGCGCTACTGATTGCCGGACTCGCGCCCGCTGCCGCAGCCTACGGGGCGGCGGCCACGCTCACCCAGGCGGCACAGGCCGCCTACGAAAACGGGAACACCGGCGAGGCAGCGGCGTTGTTCGAGCGCGCCGCACGCGCCGGAAACCGCGTGGCGCAGTTTCGCTACGCCATGCTGCTGCGCAGCGGCAAAGCGTATTCGCCCGAAGCGCACGCGGTGTGGCGCTGGCTGCGGCGCTCGGCCGAGGCGGGATTCCCGCCGGCGCAGTTCGAATTCGCGCGCCTCTACGAGGACGGCGCCGGGGTGCGGCAGTCGCACGCGGTCGCAGCCGAATGGTTTCTGCGGGCGGCGCGGCAGGGCCATGCCGACGCGCAGTATCGACTCGCCCTGCTGCAGTTGCACGGTACCGGCATCGCCGCCGACAGCCGTTCGGCCGTGCGCTGGCTGCATGCCGCCGCACGCGCCGGCCATCCCGGCGCGAAGCGCCAGCTCGCACGCATGTACGAATCGGGGCATGGCGTGGTCCGCGACCTCGAACAGGCCGCCTACTGGGCCGATCGCGCCGCTATCGCATGTCCGGCCGGCAACGCGACCTGGCCCGCCACGGGATGCGACCGACGCCCCCCGTGCTGAACGCTGTGGGTCATCGACCCGCGGGCGATCTCATGCCGGCTCGGTTTCGCGCGATTCGTCGAGCCACACGCCGAGCCCCTGCGCATTGAGCTCGAGATCGGCCCTGAGCAGGTCGAACACCTCGGCCTCGGGCAGGGTCCAGCCTTGCCGTTCGGCCTCTTCACGCACGATCTGCTCGAGGCCGGCAAGGATCTCGACGTGCCGCGCGACCCCGTCACCGCGTGCCGCGCGTGCGACGGCGATCTGCGTGTCGATGAGCCGGTGCAGGTCGGCGGCCAGGCGCTCGACATCGGTCACCCGACTGTAGTGGGTCAGATACATCGCTTCGGGTCGCCACGACAGCATGCGGTCGATCGTCGCATGCATTGCGGCCGGATCGAACTGCGTCGGTGTCGTGGTCGGCAGGATGGACGCCCGGCCGTTCACATCGAGATCGCGGTACGACAGGCCGAACGCGTCGCCGGTGAAAAACGCCCGTGCGGTCTCGTCCCAGATGCAGATGTGATGACGCGCGTGTCCCGGCGCCTCCATGACCAGGAAGCGCCGCTCGCCCATGCCGGCCTCGAGTCCGTCGACCGCGGCGACGATGCGCTCCTCGGCCACCGGGGCCAGCCGTCCGTATAGCGCGAAGGCCCGCTCGGCGCCGTACACCGCGGCAGTCGCCTGCCATAGCCGGGTCGGGTCCGCCATGTGATGCACGCCGCGCGGATGCACGAGCAGCTTGGCGTTCGGAAACGCGCACATCAGGCTGCCGGCGCCGCCGGCATGGTCCAGGTGGATGTGCGTGAGCATCACCCAGGCAACCTTTTCGGGTGCGATGCCGGCTGCGGCCAGCGCCGCCAGCACGCGTGGCACCGACGCGTTGGTGCCGGTGTCGACGACCGCCGCCTGCCCTTGATGGATGATCAGGTGAATCGCCGCAAGCCCGTTCCGGCCGTAGCCGGAATCGACGGCCAGAATACCGTCCGGGTGCGCAGTGACGTACTGCACGATGTCCCTCCTCCGTTCGTTTGCCGAGATTGTAATATGCCGGCCGCGGCGATGCGCCGCGATGCCGCGCTACACTTACGTCCGGAGACGTTACGAAATGAGTCACGACCTGGATTTTGACAAGCCCATCGACCGCCGTTCCCTGCCCGGCGACAAATGGGGCCGCTATCACGGGCGCGACGTCCTGCCGCTATGGGTGGCCGACATGGATTTCGCCGCGCCGGCGGCGGTGCTCGAAGCGCTGCACCGTCGCATCGATCACGGCGTGTTCGGCTATACGGACGCCTGGCCGGGACTCGTGCAGGCGGTCATCGACGGCATTGCGCGCGATCACGGCTGGCGCATCGAGCCGGACTGGCTGGTCTGGCTGCCGGGCGTGGTGAGCGGCTTCAACATCGCCTGCCGGGCCGTCGGCGAGCCCGCCGACGAGGTGTTCACGGCCACACCGGTGTACCCGCCGTTTCTGAGCGCGCCGGCGAACTGCGACCGCCGCCTCGTCACCGTGCCGCTCGTGCTCGACCGCGATCGCTGGCAATGGAATCGGCGCGCCGTCGAGGCAGCGATGGGGTCGCGCACGCGCCTGTTCATGCTGTGCAACCCGCACAATCCGGTCGGGCGCGTCTTCGGCCGCGACGAACTGACATGGATCGCGGCGCTCGCCGAGCGCCACGACCTGGTGGTCTGTTCGGACGAGATCCATTGCGGCCTGGTGCTCGATCCGGCGCAACCGCACCTGCCGCTCGCCGCGCTGGATCCGTCGGTGGCGCGGCGCACCATCACCCTCATGGCGCCGTCCAAGACCTGGAACATCCCGGCGCTGTACTGCGCCTTCGCGGTCATCCCGGACCCCGCCTTGCGCCGGCGCTATCGCCGGGCGATGCGCGGCATCGTGCCCCATCCCAACGTGCTCGGCATGGTCGCGACCGAGGCGGCCTATCGCGACGGCGGCGCCTGGCGCGCCGCATTGCTCGACTACCTGCGCGGAAACCGGGATTGCGTCGTCGCTGCGCTCGAATCGATGCCGGGCATCAGCGCAAGCCGCCCCGAAGCGACCTATCTGGCCTGGCTCGACTGCCGCGACACGGGTGTCGACGACCCGGCGGCGTTCTTCGAGGCCGGCGGCGTCGGTCTGTCGGACGGGGCGCCGTTCGGCATGCCGGGTTTCGTGCGGCTGAATTTCGGCTGCCCGCGCGCGACGCTCGCCGAGGCGCTGTCGCGCATGCGCCGGGCACTCGAAGCGCGCGCCGCGGCGGCGACGCGCCGACATCGGCGCGCACGGGCACCCGGCCCCGGTCACCCCTGACCGGTCCGCCCGGCCGATCGCCCGCGGCACCCGGCATGCATTGGCGCGGGCGCGACGACGCGCACGCGGCGGGCCTTGCCCCTAGAACGGAATGTCGTCGTCGAAATCGCCGAAACCGCCGCTCTGCGCGGGCGCTCTGGCCGGCGCGGCGGGGCGTGCCTGCGGCGCGGCCGGCTCGTAGCCGCCGGCATCCTGGCGGCCCGAGGCGGCGTCACCGCCCATCCCCTGGCGGCTGCCGAGCATTTTCATCTCGTCGCCACGGATCTCGGTGGTATAGCGATCCTGCCCGTCCTTGTCCTGCCACTTGCGCGTCTGCAGACGGCCCTCGACATAGACTTGCGAACCCTTGCGCAGGTACTGCGCAGCGATCTCGGCAGTGCGGCCGAAGAACACGACACGGTGCCATTCGGTCGCCTCGCGCCGCTCCCCGCTGGCCTTGTCCTTCCACACTTCGGTGGTGGCGATGCGCAAGTTGCAGATCGCGTCGCCGGACGGTGCGTAACGGGTTTCCGGATCGGCGCCGAGGTTGCCGATCAGCATGACTTTGTTCAGGGATGCCATCCCGTCCTCCAGTATTGATCAATCATCCCGCCTGCGTTGCCGGTTCGACCCGGCGCGGCGGTGGCGTCATTGTGGCGGCGAGCGCCAGCCAGATCAGCGCTATCAATGCACACACGACATTGACGGCCTGCGTGCCGTAGTGCTGGGCCAGAAAGCCGCCCAGCATGCCGCCCAGAAAGAGGCCGGCGGACTGCAGCGTATTGTACACACCCAGCGCCGTCCCCTTGGCGGCAGCCGGCGCGATCTTCGAGATCCACGACGGCTGCGTCGCCTCGAGCACGTTGAACGCGACGAAAAACAGCGTCAGCCACAGTCCCAGCCCGATCAGCCCCTCGCCGAACAGCAGCAGGCCAAGCTGGACGAGCACCAGGACCATGATAGACGCATTGAACACGAATTTCATCCGGCCATGGCGCTCGGCGATGATGACCGCCGGCACCATCACGATGAACGACAGCAGCATCGCCGGCAGATACACCTTCCAGTGCTCGGCGAGCGGCAGCCCACCGCTCGCCACGAGGGCGGCCGGCACCAGCACCCACATCGTGGTCTGGATCAGGTGCAGCGCGAACACGCCGAAGTTCAGGCGCATCAGCTGCCCGTCGCGCAGCACGTCGGCGAAGCGGCCGGCGGTCGCACGCGGCAGCGGCGGCGCGGCCGGCACGACCCCCAGCACGACGAAGATCGACGCGAACGCGAGCACTGCGGTCAGCCAGAAGATGCCGTCCATGCCGATCGAGGCGTACAGCACCGGCGCACCGACCATCGACAGCGCGAACACCAGGCCGATGCTCGCGCCGATCATCGCCATGACCTTGGTGCGGTGCTGCTCGCGCGTCAGGTCGGCGGCGAGCGCGGTGACCGCCGCCGAAATCGCCCCCGCCCCCTGCAGCATGCGCCCGACGATGATGACGTGGATCGAATCGGCCAGCGCCGCCACGACGCTGCCGGCGAAAAACAGCAACAGCCCGAACACGATGACCGGCTTGCGGCCGAAACGATCCGACGCGGCACCGAAGGCGATCTGCAGAAAGGCCTGCGTGAGGCCGTAGGCGCCGATCGCCAGACCCACCAGCGTCAGATCGTCGCCACCGGGGATCGTATGCGCGTGCACCGCGAAAACCGGCAGGATCAGGAACAGGCCGAGCATGCGCAGGCCGAAAATGGCCGCCAGGCTCACGCCGGCGCGCCGCTCGGCCGAGGTCATCGAATCGTGCTCAGCAGGGGACATTGAGAGTATGCAAACGCAAAAGCAGGGATTCTATCAGGCCGCCCGAGGCACACCGAACCGGTTTGTCCGGCCGCCGCGTTCTCTCGTATAGTGTTGCGTTACCTCTGCACGGCCGTAACACATGGACGAGATCCGCATCCGCGGCGCCCGTACGCACAACCTGCGCAACATCAGCGTGGACCTGCCACGCAATCGCCTCACCGTGATCACCGGTCTGTCCGGCTCGGGCAAGTCGTCGCTGGCCTTCGACACGCTCTACGCCGAAGGCCAGCGGCGCTATGTAGAATCGCTGTCGGCCTATGCGCGCCAGTTCCTGCAACTGATGGAAAAGCCCGACGTCGATCTGATCGAAGGACTGTCGCCGGCGATCTCGATCGAACAGAAGGCCACCAGCCACAACCCTCGCTCGACCGTGGGCACGGTCACCGAGATTCACGACTACCTGCGCCTGTTGTATGCCCGCGCAGGAACACCGCATTGCCCGGACCATCCCGAGCATGCGCTCGAGGCACAGACGATTGCGCAAATGGTCGACCAGGTGCTCGCGCTGCGCGAAGGCACCCGGCTGATGATACTCGCGCCGGTCGTGGTCGGTCGCAAGGGCGAGCAGCACGATCTTTTTTCCGAGCTGCGCGCCCAGGGCTTCGTGCGCGTGCGCGTCGATGGCCGCGTGTGCGAGCTCGAGGCGATGCCGCCGCTCGAGAAGGGCCGTCGCCACACCGTCGAGGTCGTCGTCGACCGGCTCAAGGTGCGTGCGGACCAGCGCGGGCGGCTGGCCGAATCCTTCGAGACCGCGCTCACCCACGCCGACGGACGGGCGATGGCGGTCGAGATGGACAGCGGCGTCGAGCACGTCTTCTCGGCGCGCTTCGCCTGCCCGGTGTGCAGCTACGCGCTGGCCGAACTCGAGCCGCGGCTCTTTTCCTTCAACAACCCGGCCGGCGCCTGTGCGACCTGCGACGGACTCGGGCAGGTCGAGTTCTTCGACCCGGCGCGGGTCGTCGCGCATCCCGAGCTGTCGCTCGCCTCGGGGGCGATACGCGGCTGGGACCGGCGCAACCAGTTCTATTTCCAGATGCTCGCGAGCCTCGCCGCACACTACGGCTTCGACCTCGAGACCTCCTTTGGCGAGCTCGACGAAGCCGTGCAGCAAGTCGTCCTGCACGGATCCGGGCGCGAGAAGATTGCCTTTCGCTACCTGTCCGACAACGGCCGCATGGTCGCGAAACAGCATCCGTTCGAAGGCATCATCCCCAACCTCGAACGACGCTACCGCGAGACCGATTCGCTCGCGGTGCGCGAGGAACTGGCCAAGTATCGCGCCACGCGCCCATGCCCGGCATGCGCGGGCTCGCGCCTGCGCAGCGAGGCGCGGCACGTGCTGATCGGCGGCCGGCCCATCGATGCGGTGAGCCGGCTCGCACTGGGCGAATGCAAGCACTTTTTCGACACGCTGGCGCTCGGCGGCCAGCGCGCGCTGGTTGCCGACAAGATCGTCCGCGAGATCGCCAACCGCCTGAGCTTTCTGATCAACGTCGGCCTCGACTACCTGTCGCTCGACCGCGCGGCCGACACGCTGTCGGGCGGCGAGGCGCAGCGCATCCGGCTGGCCAGCCAGATCGGCTCCGGACTCACCGGCGTGATGTACGTGCTCGACGAACCGTCGATCGGGCTGCACCAGCGCGACAACGACCGTCTGCTCGACACGCTGCGCCAGCTGCGCGATCTGGGCAATACGGTGATCGTGGTCGAACACGACGAGGATGCGATCCGCAGCGCCGATCATGTCATCGACATGGGCCCGGGCGCCGGTGAGCACGGCGGCGAGATCGTCGCAGCGGGCACACCGGCCGAGATCATCGACTGTGAGGCCTCGCTGACCGGCGCCTACCTCGCGGGCCGGCGCGCGATCCCGCTGCCGTCCCGGCGCAAGTCGCCCGACCCCGAGCGCATGCTGAGGCTGACGGGCTGCAGCGGCAACAACCTCAGGAACGTGGATCTGAGCGTGCCCTGCGGGCTGCTCACCTGTGTGACGGGCGTATCCGGATCGGGCAAGTCGACGCTGATCAATGACACGCTCTATGCCATCGCCGCGCGGCATCTGTATCGCTCGAGCATCGAGCCGGCCCCTTGCGCGGGCATCGACGGGCTCGAACGCTTCGACAAGGTCATCAACGTCGACCAGTCGCCGATCGGCCGCACGCCACGCTCCAACCCGGCCACCTACACCGGCCTGTTCACGCCGATCCGCGAGCTCTTCGCCGGCGTGCCCGAATCGCGCGCACGCGGCTACGGCCCGGGGCGGTTCTCGTTCAACGTCAAGGGAGGACGTTGCGAGGCCTGCCAGGGCGACGGCCTGATCAAGGTGGAGATGCACTTCCTGCCGGACATGTACGTGCCCTGCGACGTCTGCCACGGCCGGCGCTACAACCGCGAAACGCTGGAAATCCGCTACCGCGGCAAAACCATCATCGAGGTGCTGGAGATGACCGTCGAGCAGGCCCTCGGCTTCTTTGGCGCCGTGCCGTCGATCGCGCGCAAGCTCGAGACCCTCATGGACGTCGGTCTCGGCTACATCCGCCTCGGCCAGAGTGCCACCACCCTGTCGGGCGGCGAGGCGCAGCGCGTCAAGCTCGCGCTCGAGCTGTCCAAGCGCGACACCGGACGCACGCTGTACATCCTCGACGAACCGACCACCGGTCTGCACTTTCACGACATCGAGCTGCTGCTGCGGGTGTTGCAGCGCCTGCGCGATCACGGCAACACCGTCATCGTCATCGAGCACAACCTGGACGTCGTCAAGACGGCCGACTGGCTGATCGATCTCGGTCCCGAAGGCGGCGACGGCGGCGGTACCGTGGTGTGCTGCGGCACGCCCGAGCAGCTCGCCGGCCATTCGGGCAGTCACACCGGCCGCTACCTGCGCAAGGTGCTCCGCACCGGCGCCGATGACCGCGGCCGCACATCGGCCGCGTCGGCGGCCTGATGCGGGTCACGGGCTCGGCGCAGCCGCACACGCGAAACTGGTTCCGTGGCGTGCTTTTCGGGCAAAATCACTGCGCGACCCATTCCGGGCGGGAGCATTTCATGTCTTCTGATCAACCGAACGACCCCGAGAGCCGCTTCCTGCATCGCATCGAGCGGCGCGCCCGCTTCCTCAAGACGCTCTTCATCGCGGAGCTGGGAGTCTATCTCTCGCCCGACGAGCAGCAGCGCAAACGCTCGATCGAAATGCTCGTGCGGCTGACCGCGCGCCAGAGCGAGCTACCGCACCTGACCCCCGACACGATGAAGCGCGCCGTGGAAATCTTCACCCACCACCTCGAGGCGATGCAGCGCGTGCTGCCGCACGACGTGCAGTACCGCAACCGCGTCCGGCGACACTGGTAACCGGCTCAGCCGTCGAGCGCGTGGCTTCGCAGCACCTCCAGGCTGACGACCTCGAGAGCCGCCCGATGCGTGGCGGCCAGCACCACCTGCGGCGCCACGCCGGCCTCGTACGCTTCAAGCCAGCGCTCGGCGCACAGACACCAGCGATCGCCGGGCTTGAGCCCGGCAAAGCGGAATTCCGGCCGCGGCGTGGTCAAGTCGTTGCCGCGCGCCTTCGAAAAGGCCAGAAACTCCGCGCTCGCCTTGATGCACACGACGTGACGACCGACGTCCTCGGGCGAGGTTTCGCAGCAGCCCGTCCGGAAGAACCCCGTCAGCGGCGCATAGCTGCACGCGAGCAATGGTCCGCCGAGCACGTTCAACTGCTCCTGTGTCCGGGTATTGCTCAAGCTCACCTCCCGCCATTTTCGACACCGACCCTACACTGACAGCCGCGCCCGAGCCGAGTTTCGCGCCGTCCTGGCGGCATTCTCAGTGCGCCGGGTGCCCTCACCCAGCGCGCGCGCTCCGATCGGCGGCTCAACCCGGATAGCCGTCCGGGTGGCTGGATTGCCAGCGCCACGCGTCGCGGCACATCGCCTCGAGATCACGCTCGGCTCGCCAGCCCAGCAGGCGCTCGGCGCGCCCCGCATCCGCCCAGCACGCCGCGATATCCCCGGGCCGCCGCGGTACGATCCGGTAAGGCACGCGCCGCGCGCACGCCCGCTCGAATGCGCGCACCACTTCGAGGACACTGTAACCCCGCCCGGTGCCGAGATTCAGGCAATTCACCCCCGACAATGTCGCGATCCGCTCGACCGCGCCGACATGGCCTTCGGCCAGATCCATAACATGGATGTAGTCGCGAACCCCGGTGCCGTCAAGCGTCTCATAATCGTCACCGAAGACCTGCAGCTCCGCCCGTCGCCCGACCGCGACCTGGCTCACGAACGGCATCAGGTTGTTCGGAATGCCGCGCGGATCCTCCCCGATCTCCCCGCTCGGATGCGCGCCGACGGGGTTGAAGTAGCGCAGCAGCACGATGTTCCACGCCGCATCGGCCGCTGCCAGGTCGGCCAGGACCTGCTCCATCATCCATTTGGTGCGACCGTACGGGTTGGTCGGCGCGGTCCGCGCATCCTCCGTGATCGGCAAACGCTCCGGATCGCCGTACACCGTCGCCGACGAACTGAACACCAGCCGCCGCACCCCGGCCGACGCCATCGCCGCCGCCAGCGCGATCGTGCCGGTCACATTGTTGTCGTAATACGCGAGCGGCTCGCGCACCGACTCCCCGACCGCCTTGAGCGCCGCGAAGTGGATCACCGCATCGACCGGGTGGGCACGCAACACGGCCTCCAAGGCCTTGCGGTCGCGCACATCGACGCAGTGAAAGGCGGCGAGGCTCCGGCCACCGAGCGCCTCGATGCGTGCCAGCACGCTCGCCTTGCTGTTGCACAGGTTGTCGACCACGACCACCTCATGCCCGCGCGCCAGCAACGCCACACACGTGTGCGAACCGATGTAGCCGGCCCCACCTGTCACGAATATGCACGCCATCGACACCGCTCCTCGACTAAACTGAACGCGCTGCGATCGGTCCGTCCGATCCGGCAACCGCGTAACTTCGCACCATTGACGCCCCGATCATGACATACACCGACCCTCCTGCCGACCGCCAGCGCATCCGGCTCGACAAATGGCTCTGGGCCGCCCGCCTTTACAAGACCCGCAGCCTCGCCGCCCAGGCCATCGACGCCGGTCACGTCAAGGTCGCCGGCCAGCGCTGCAAGCCCGCCCGCGAGGCCCGCATCGGCGAACTTCTCGAGGTCTGTCGCGGCGCCGAGCGCACCGAGCTCGTCATCCGCGCGCTGTCGGCCGTGCGCGGCGCGGCCCCGCAAGCCCAGCAACTCTACGAGGAAACCGCGCAAAGCCTCGAGCGCAAGGCGCACGCCCGGGCGCTGCGCGCGGCGGCGGGCCGGAACGCGACCGCGGCCACCGAACGCCCGACCAAGCGCGATCGTCGTCAGCTCGACCGCTGGCGCGCCGGCGCCTGAGTTCGCCGTGCTGCGCGCCTGCCACTGCCGCAGAAAAAAGGGCCGACATGTCGGCCCTTTTTTGCTTCCACTGACACCGCCGTCACTCAGGCCGCAGCACTCTCCCGCACCTCCTCGATCTCGGCGCCCTCTTCGGCGACCGGACGGTCGAGCAGCTCGACGAGCGCCATCGGAGCGTTGTCGCCATTGCGGAAACCGAACTTCAGGATGCGCAGGTAGCCGCCGTTGCGCGATGCGTAGCGCGGCCCCAGCTCATCGAACAGCTTGACCACCATCTCGCGATCGCGCGTGCGATTGAAGGCGAGACGACGGTTCGACAGGCTCGGCTTCTTGCCGAGCGTGATCAGCGGCTCGACCACACGGCGCAGTTCCTTCGCCTTCGGCAGAGTCGTTTTGATGACCTCGTGACGCAGCAGCGAGTTGGCCATGTTGCGCAACATCGCTTGCCGGTGACTGCTGGTCCGGTTCAGCTTGCGAAGACCGTGACGGTGACGCATTTTCTTACCTCACTCCACCGACCGCACCTCAACCGAGCTTCTCGAGCCCGGCCGGCGGCCAGTTTTCCAGTTTCATCCCGAGCGTCAGCCCACGCGTGGCCAACACTTCCTTGATCTCGTTGAGCGACTTCCGACCCAGGTTGGGCGTCTTCAGCAGCTCCGTCTCGGTGCGCTGGATCAGGTCACCGATGTAGTAGATGTTCTCGGCCTTCAGGCAGTTGGCCGAACGCACCGTCAGCTCGAGATCGTCGACCGGACGCAGCAGCACCGGATCGATCGTCTCGACCTGCGGCTTGGACTCGACCGGCTCCGTGCCTTCCAGATCGGCAAACACCGACAGCTGATCCATCAGCACGCGCGCCGCGTAGCGGATCGCCTCTTCCGGATCGACCGCGCCGTTGGTCTCGATGTCGATCACCAGTCGGTCCAAGTCGGTGCGCTGCTCGACCCGTGCGCTCTCGACCATGTAGCTGACACGGCGCACGGGACTGAACGACGCATCGAGCATGATCCGGCCGATGGTCTTGCTCTCGTCGCTGACGGGACGGGCGTTCGCAGGCACGTAGCCGCGACCCTCGGCAATCTTGATCTCCATGTCGATCTTGCCACCCGGAGCCAGGTGTGCGATCACGTGCTCGGGATTGACGATCTCGACATCGTGGCCGATTTCGATGTCGCCGGCGGTCACCAGCCCATCCCCGCTCTTCGCGAGCCGCAACGTCGCTTCGCTGCGGTTGTGCAGCTTGAGCACCACACCCTTCAGGTTCAGCAGCACATCGACGATGTCCTCACGCACACCGTCGAGCGTCGAATACTCATGGAGCACCCCTTCGATGCTCACCTCGGTCGGTGCACAACCCGGCAACGAAGACAGGAGAATGCGCCGCAGCGCGTTCCCCAGGGTGTGGCCGAAACCCCGCTCGAACGGCTCCATCGTCACGCGGGCCTGAACCGGCGAGACGTTCTGGACGTCGATAATGCGGGGCTTCAGCAGTGAATTGCTTTGCATCAGCAGTTCCTCGGGTCTTGTGGTCTTCAGAAAAGCCGGTCAGCGGGAGTAGAGTTCCACGACCAGGTTTTCGTTGATCGTCGGCGGCAGCTCGGTGCGCTGCGGGTAGGCCTTGAAAGTTCCCTTGCCGGCCTTGACGTCGACCTCGATCCACTCCGGGAATCCGCGCGAGGCAGCGGCCTCGAGGGCGGCCTTGACGCGCAGCTGCCCGCGCGACCGCTCGGTGAGCTCCACCACGTCCCCAGGGCGCACGACGTAGGACGGGATGTTCACCCGTCGGCCATTGACCAGAATGCCGTTGTGGCGCACCAGCTGACGCGACTCGGCGCGCGAGGCACCGAAGCCCATGCGATAGACGACCGAGTCGAGACGACCTTCGAGCAGTTGCAGCAGGTTCTCGCCGGTCTGGCCGCGGCGACGGTCGGCCTCGGCATACACCTTGCGGAACTGGCTTTCCAGCACGCCGTACAAGCGGCGGATCTTCTGCTTCTCACGCAATTGCACGCCGTAGCCGGACATGCGCTGACCGGAGCGCTGACCATGCTGACCGGGCGCGTACGAGCGCCGCTCGATCGCGCACTTGTCGGTGAAACACTTCTCACCCTTCAAAAACAGCTTTTCGCCCTCGCGACGGCACTGACGGCACTTGGGATCCAGATTACGAGCCACGTTTTACTCCTTCTCAAATGCGCCTTGTCAGATGCGCCGCTTCTTCGGCGGCCGGCACCCGTTGTGCGGAATCGGCGTGATGTCGGTGATGCTCGAAATCTTGATGCCGATTGCGTTGAGCGCGCGCACCGCGGATTCGCGGCCCGGACCCGGCCCCTTGATGCGAACCTCGAGGTTCTTGATACCGCACTCCTGAGCCGCCTTGCCGGCCGCCTCGGCCGCCACCTGGGCCGCGAACGGCGTGCTCTTGCGCGAACCCTTGAAGCCGGCGCCGCCGGACGTGGCCCACGACAGGGCATTGCCCTGACGGTCGGTGATGGTGATGATCGTGTTGTTGAAGCTCGCGTGCACGTGGGCAATGCCCTCGGCCACGTTCTTCTTGACCTTTTTGCGAACCTTCGCTGCAGTCTTAGCCATTTATTCAGTCCTCTTACTTCTTCTTGCCGGCGATGGCCTTGCGCGGGCCCTTGCGCGTACGCGCATTCGTGCGCGTGCGCTGACCACGCAGCGGCAGGCCACGACGGTGGCGAAAACCGCGATAACAACCGAGGTCCATCAAACGCTTGATGTTCATCGTCACTTCGCGGCGCAGATCACCCTCGACGACGAACCTGCCGACTTCCTCGCGCAGCCTGTCCATGTCCGACTCGGTCAGATCCTTGACCTTCGTCGAGCGAGCGATTCCGGCAGCGTCACAGATTTTTTGAGCACGCGGACGCCCGATCCCATAGATGGCGGTGAGCGCAATCTCGGCATGCTTGTGATTGGGAATGTTTACCCCTGCAATACGGGCCATTCGTTTACCCCAAAAAGCGAAACATTAAATGTTAATGCGGGATGCCGTCGGACATCAACCCTGGCGCTGCTTGTGACGCGGATCGGAACAGATGACGCGCACCACGCCCTTGCGGCGAATGATCTTGCAGTGGCGGCACAGCCGCTTCACCGAAGCCTGAACTCTCATTTCGTTGCTCCTGTTTCTTGAATTACTTCGTCCGGAACACGATCCGGGCCTTGGTCAGGTCGTAGGGCGTCAGTTGCACAGTGACCTTGTCACCGGGAAGGATGCGGATGTAGTGCATGCGCATCTTCCCTGAAATGTAGCCGAGTACCACGTGGCCGTTCTCGAGCTTCACACGGAACGTCGCATTGGGCAGGTTCTCGAGCACCTCGCCCTGCATCTCGATGACGTCTTCCTTAGCCATAACTCACCTGGTCGGAAGCCCGGAGCCCTTGAAGTTCGCTTTCTTCAACAGGCTTTCGTACTGGTGAGACATCACGTGCGACTGCACCTGCGTCATGAAATCCATGGTCACGACGACGATGATCAGCAACGACGTGCCGCCGAAGTAGAACGGCACGTTCCACTGCAGGATCAGGAACTCCGGCAGCAGGCACACCAGCGTGATGTATACCGCACCGACCAGGGTCAGCCGCGTCAGGATCTTGTCGATGTAGCGCGCCGTCTGGTCGCCCGGACGGATGCCCGGCACGAAAGCGCCGCTCTTCTTCAGGTTGTCGGCCGTATCGCGGGCGTTGAACACCAGCGCCGTGTAGAAGAAGCAGAAGAACACGATTGCCGCCGCATACAGCATCACGTAGATCGGCTGTCCAGGCGCGAGCGTCGAAGACAGGTCACGCAGCCAGGTCATCCCTTCCGAAGCGCCGAACCACTGCCCGAGCGTCGCCGGGAACAGGATGATGCTGGACGCGAAGATCGGTGGAATCACGCCTGCCATGTTCAGCTTCAGCGGCAGATGCGAACTCTGCCCCCCGTAGAGCTTGTTGCCGACCTGACGCTTGGCGTAATTGACCAGAATCTTGCGCTGTCCGCGCTCGACGAACACCACGAAGGCGGTCACCAGTACGACCAGCACGCAGATCACCAGCGACGTGAATGGGTGCATCGCGCCGGTGCGCACGAGCTCGAACAGGCCACCAATCGCGCTCGGCAGGCCGGCCACGATCCCGGCGAAGATGATCAGCGAAATGCCGTTGCCGATGCCGCGCTCGGTGATCTGCTCGCCCAGCCACATCAGGAACATCGTTCCGGTGACCAGCGTCGCGACGGTGACGAAGCGGAAAGTCAGCCCCGGATCGAGCACCAAGCCCGCCTGCGTCTCGAGCGCGATCGAAATCCCCAGCGCCTGCGCAAAGGCAAGCACCAGCGTACCGTAGCGCGTGTACTGCGTGATCTTGCGCCGTCCGGCTTCGCCTTCCTTCTTCAGCTGTTCGAGCTGCGGCACCGCCACCGTCATCAGCTGCATGATGATCGAGGCCGAGATGTACGGCATGATCCCGAGCGCGAAGATGGTGAAACGCGACAGCGCCCCGCCGGAGAACAGGTTGAATACGCCGAGGATGCCCCCAGCCTGCGCCTGAAACAGCTCCGCGAGCCGCTCCGGATCGATGCCCGGAACGGGAATGTGCGCGCCGAT
>DAOMOP010000071.1:0-1352 GCA_035444405.1 Rhodocyclaceae bacterium | reverse complement strand
GCGCCAGGGCCCGCTGCCGGCGGCCGTCGACCACCACCCACACGATCAGCGCGCCGAGCACGAAGAAGATGCGCCGTTTCAGGTCACCGAAGCGTCCGGTGCTTCCCAGCGTGGCAGCAGTTTTGGCCACAGTCGATTCCCTTGCTTACGCGCTTGCCACCGAACCGCCGGCCGCCTCGATCGCAGCTTGGGCGCCCTTCGTGGCGCCGACGCCACGCAGCGTGACCTTGCGGCCGATCGTGCCCGACAGGATCACCTTGGCGCCGAGCGCATCGGCCGGCACGACGCCCGCCTGCATCAGCGCCAGCAGGTCGATGTCGTCGATCGGCAGCTTGTCGATTTCGGACAGCCGCACCTCGACATTGCGCGCACGCGTCAGCGACACGAAGCCACGCTTCGGCAACCGGCGCTGCAGCGGCATCTGACCGCCCTCGAAGCCGACTTTGTGGAATCCGCCGGCGCGGGACTTCTGCCCCTTGTGGCCGCGACCGCAGGTCTTGCCGAGGCCGCTGCCGATGCCGCGGCCGACGCGTCGCGCGATCTTCTTCGAGCCCGCACCGGGCTTGAGCGAATTGAGTCGCATATCAACCCTCACTTTTCACCAGGTACGAGACCTTGTTGATCATGCCGCGAACCTCTGGCGTATCCTGCAGCTCGACCGAATGGTTCAGGCGCCGCAGGCCGAGGCCGCGCACGGTGGCCCGATGCGACTGCTTCGTGCCGATCACGCTCTTGACCAGCGTGACCTTGATCTTCTTGTCGGACATTGCTTACCCCAGAATCTCTTCGACCGTCTTGCCACGCTTGGCGGCAATCTCGGCCGGCGTGTTGATCGCCAGCAGGCCGTTGATCGTGGCGCGCACGACGTTGTACGGATTGGTCGAACCGATGCACTTGCAGATCACGTCGGTCACGCCCATGACCTCGAAGACAGCACGCATCGGTCCGCCGGCAATGATGCCGGTTCCGCTCGGAGCGGGCTGCATCAGCACCTCGGAAGCGCCATGACGGCCGATCACGGTGTGCTGCAGCGTACCGTTCTTGAGCGCCACCTTGGTCAGCTTGCGCCGCGCCTCATCCATCGCCTTCTGCACCGCAACGGGCACTTCGCGCGACTTGCCCTTGCCCATGCCGATCGCACCGTCACCGTCGCCGACCACCGTCAGCGCGGCGAAGCCGAGGATGCGGCCGCCCTTGACGACCTTGGTCACCCGGTTGATCGAAACCATCTTCTCGCGCAGGGAGTCCTCGCGCTCTTCCGCGGCCGGCGATCGTCTGCCTTGTTGCTTAGCCATACAATTCCTCGCTTAGAACTTGAGGCCGCCTTCGCGGGCAGCCTCGGCCAGCGCCTT
>DAOMOP010000070.1:1168-17520 GCA_035444405.1 Rhodocyclaceae bacterium | reverse complement strand
TCGAACAGGATCGCCGGCTCGCCGACGGAGCGGAACTCGATCGCGTGGGCGGGCATCACGACTCCGAGCAGCAGTGTCGCGGCGACGGCGGCGATGCGGAGGAGCGCATTCATGGGGCGGATCACTGCACCTTGGCTTCGCCCGCGGCGGCGTTGCCCGCGGCCGCTTCGCGCTGCTGCTTCTGCGCCTGGTAGAGGCCCTCGAAATTGACCGGAGCGAGGATCACCGGCTGGAAGCCGGCGCGCGTGACGGCGTCGGAGACGGCCTCGCGGGCGTACGGGAACAGGATGTTCGGGCAGCCGATCATCATCACCGGCTCGAGCTCGCCGTCGGGGATGTTGCGGATCTGGAAGATGCCCGCCTGGGCCACTTCCACGAGGAACAGCGTCTTGTCGTTGGGCAGCTTGGCCGAGGCGGTGACGGTCAGCGTCACCTCATAGACGCCGTCGTCGACGACCTCGCCGTTGGTGCGCAGCTGCACGTTGACTTGGGGCGTCTCCCGCTCGAGAAAAACCTTCGGGGCGTTCGGCACCTCCAGCGAGAGGTCCTTGACGTACAGCTTTTCGATCGAGAAGACGGGTTGGGCTTGTTCGGTCATTGGTTGGCCTGAAGTAGGTGATGTGAGTGGATGGCGCTTGTCGCTCAGCTGTCCTGCGGGTCGAGCAGGGCGTCGAGCTTGCCGGCACGTTCGAGCTCGAACAGGTCGTCGCAGCCGCCGACATGGTAATCGCCGATGAAGATCTGCGGAACCGTGCGCCGGCCGGTGAGCGACATCATGCGGTCACGCTCGGCCGCATCGAGATCGATGCGGATCTTCTCGATGCCGGTGACGCCCTTGCGCGTGAGCAGCTGTTCGGCGCGCACGCAGTACGGGCATACCGCGGTCGCATACATTCTGACGTGCGGCTTCATCGGGACTTCGCCTTTTCCTTCTTGGTGCCGCGGCTGACCGGCTGGCCGGCCTTCTCCCATTCCATCATGCCGCCGCGCAGGTTGAACAGTTTCTCGAAGCCGGCCTTCTTCAGCTTGCTTACCGCCGAAGCGGAGCGCATGCCGCTCGCGCAGCAGAAGATCATCGGTCGCGGCTTGAGTTTCTCGAGCTCGCCGGTGCGCCGCTCCAGCTCGCCGAGCGGAACGTGGCGCGCGTTGGGAATGTGGCCCTGGGCGTACTCGCCCTGGTCGCGAAGGTCGATCACGACTGCGTCTTCGCGGTTGATCAGCAGCGTCGCCTCGACCGGCGAGAGCTGCGTCTTGTCGCCCCACGAGCGCACCACGTCGAAAAGCAGCCAGCCGCCGCTCGCTGCGGCCAGTGCTGCCCAATACCAGTTCTGTTGCAGGAAATCCACGTAACTTCGCTCCGTTGTTGCGGGTTCGATCAGTGCCGGCTGCCGTCGGCGGGGATGCCGCAGAAGACCTCGCGCATCAGCACGATCAGCTGGA
This sequence comes from Rhodocyclaceae bacterium, assembly GCA_035444405.1. Classification (GTDB taxonomy): domain Bacteria; phylum Pseudomonadota; class Gammaproteobacteria; order Burkholderiales; family Rhodocyclaceae; genus DAOMOP01. Next base: position 16,080 of record DAOMOP010000070.1, on the reverse strand, counting down.
GCGTGCGCTGGTCGCCGACCCGGTAGTAGACGCGATTGGCGTCCTTGCGCGTCTGCAATACGCCCTTGTCGCGCAGGATGGCGAGGTGCTGCGAGATGTTGCTCTGCGAGGTGCCGACCGTCTCGACGATGTCCTGCACGCAGATCTCGCTGTCGCCGAGCACGCACAGGATCTTCAGCCGCAACGGGTGGGCGATCGCCTTGAGGGCACGCGCTGCCGTTTCGATGTGCTCATGCTTGTCGATCAGGTCGATGATGGCCTTGTTATCCACGATGCTCGCTATCCACGGGGGCGGGAGGTGACGCTCAGGGCGAGTAGTATAAAATACTGCGGCCCGATCAAGCGTGTGATCGACCTTTTTTGATCGCGGCCCGACGGTCGGCGCGGGCGCGGTGCGGTCGGGGCCCGCTACTCGAACCCCCTCAACTCATTCCGAGAACTCATGTACAAGATCGTTCTGCTTCGCCACGGCGAATCGACCTGGAACAAGGACAACCGTTTCACCGGCTGGACCGACGTCGACCTGACCGAGAAGGGTGTGCACGAGGCGCGCGCCGCCGGCGGGCTGCTCAGGGAGAACGGTTTCGCGTTCGATCTCGCCTACACGTCGGTGCTCAAGCGTGCGAACAAGACGCTCAACATCGTGCTCGAGGAGCTCGACGCGCTGTGGCTGCCGGTCGAGCACTCGTGGCGGTTGAACGAGCGCCACTACGGCGCGTTGCAGGGGCTGAACAAGGCCGAAACCGCGGCCAAGTACGGCGACGACCAGGTGCTGGTGTGGCGCCGCTCCTACGATACGCCGCCGCCGCCGCTCGAGGACGGCGACGCGCGGCTCGAGTGCGACGACCCGCGTTACCAGTCGCTGCCGCGTGTCCGCTTTCCGCGCACCGAGTGTCTGAAGGACACCGTCGCGCGCTTCGTGCCGTACTGGGAGACCACCATCGTGCCGAGCATCCTGGCCGGCCGCCGCATCCTGATCGCCGCGCACGGCAACAGCCTGCGTGCGCTCATCAAGTATCTGGACGACATTTCCGATGCGGACATCGTGGGACTGAACATTCCCACCGCGCAGCCGCTCGTCTACGAGCTCGACGCCGACGTGAGACCGCTGCGCAGCTATTACCTCGCCGACGAAGACACCATTCGTGCGGCCGAGGCGGCAGTGGCCGGGCAGGGGCGGGCGAAGGGCTGATCGCCGACCGTGAATCGGGCACGTGCCGCCGGGGCGCTCGGTGCGCTGCTGACCGGGCTCTTGCTGCTGTGGGGCGGGACGGCCGGTACGGCCGTTGCCGATACATCCGAGCTCGCGCACAAGCGTGCCGACCTGCAGGGCGTTCAGCAGCGCATCCGTGAGCTCGAGAAGGCGATCGCCGACACCGAAACGGACCGTTCCGCCGCCGCCGACCGGCTCGCCGCGGCCGAGCGGGCGGTTTCGGCGGCGCAGCGCCGGCTGCGCGAGCTGGCGAGCGAGCGGAAGGCGGTGGAGCGCGAGCTCGCCGACAATGAACGCCGGCAGCGCGTGGTCTCCGAGCGCATTGCGCAGCGGCAGGACGAGCTTGCCGCCTGGCTGCGCCGCTACTACATGCATGGCGGCAGCGACGTCGCGCCGCTGCTGTCGGCGCGCGACCCGAACCAGCTCGCGCGCGATGCCTACTATCTCGAGCGCCTCGCGCGTGCGCGCGCGGCGCTGATCGACGCGTTGCGCGACGATCTGCGTGAGCAGACGCGTCTGCTCGAGGCGATCTCGACGCGGCGCGACAGGCTCGTCGCGCTCGAAGCGGAGCAGCGCCGTCAGCACACCGAGCTGGCGAAGGTGAAGACGGCGCGCACAAAGGCCCTCGCCAGCCTCGTGCAGCAGCTCGCCGGGCAGCAGAGGCAGGCCGAGACGCTGCGCCAGGACGAGCGCCAGCTCACGCATGTGCTGGAGGTCCTGGCGCGCCAGGCCGCCCGGCGGGAAGCGGCGCGTCGCGAAGCGCAGCGCCGTGCCGCGGCGGCCCGGGCGGCCGCGCCGGCAGCGGCATCCGAGCAGCGCTCGCGCGTGCGTTCCGAGGCGGTGGTGGGCGAGGTACGCCACCTCGCCGGGCCGTCGCCGAGCGGCGTGCGCTTTGCCGACCTGCGCGGCAGGATCGGCTTTCCGGTGCGCGGAGAACTGGTTGGACGTTTCGGTGCTCAAAGGGCACAAGGCGGCACCCGGTGGCGCGGCGTATTCATCCGTGCCAGCGACGGCGATGACGTCGTCGCGGTAGCTGCCGGCGAAGTGGTGTTCTCCGACTGGCTGCGCGGCTACGGCAATCTGATCATCCTCGACCACGGGGACGACTTTCTGACGGTCTACGGCAACAACGACGCCCTGTTCAAGGTCGTCGGCGAGCGCGTTGGCGGCGGGGTGCCGATTGCCAGTGTCGGCACCAGCGGAGGGGTGCAGGAATCGGGTTTATACTTCGAGATCCGGCACAAGGGCGAGCCCGTGGATCCGATGCAGTGGATCGGCAGCCGCTAGCGTTGTCGCGTCGCGCCGGAGCGGCGTTAATAGATGGAGTTGTCATGCGCAGCAAGCTACAGAAACTGAGCCTGATCCTGACCGGGGTGCTCGCCGGCATCCTGATCAGCCTGAACTTTTCCGCCAGCGCCGACCGCTCGGCGCTGGCGCCGCTGCCGGTCGAGGAACTGCGCGCGTTCGCCGACGTCTTCAACGCGATCAAGCAGGGCTACGTCGAACCGGTCGAGGACAAGGCGCTGATCAATCACGCCATCAGCGGCATGCTGAGCGGACTCGATCCGCATTCGGCCTATCTCGATGCCGACGCGTTCCGCGAGCTGCGCGAGGGCACGCAGGGCGAGTTCGGCGGGCTCGGCATCGAGGTCGGCATGGAGGACGGCTTCGTCAAGGTCGTCTCGCCGATCGAGGACACCCCCGCGTTTCGTGCCGGCATCCAGGCGGGCGACCTGATCATCAAGCTCGACGACACCCCGGTCAAGGGCATGAGTCTGAGCGATGCGGTCCAGCGCATGCGCGGCCGGCCCAATACCAGCATCACGCTGACCATCGTGCGCGAGGGCGAGTCGGCGCCGCTCGTCGTCAAGATCACGCGAGAGGTCATCCGGGTGCAGAGCGTGCGCTCGCGCGTGATCGAGCCCGGTTACGGCTACCTGCGCGTCGCGCAGTTCCAGGAGAACACCGCTGCGGCGGTGGTCGAGCACCTGAACCGGCTGTTCGCCGAAGGGGCGCTGCGGGGGCTGGTGCTCGACCTGCGCAACGACCCGGGCGGCGTGCTGCATGGCGCGGTCGGCGTCGCCGCGGCCTTCCTGCCCCGCGACACGCTGATCGTATCGACCGACGGGCGCACGCCCGACGCGCAGCGCGAGTACCGCGCAAGCCCCGAGGACTACCTGCGCGGCCGGCGCGACGACTTCATTCGGCGGGTGCCGGAGGCCTTGCGCGAGGTGCCCATCGTGGTGCTGGTCAACGCCGGTTCGGCGTCGGCCAGCGAGATCGTCGCCGGCGCACTGCAGGACCACAAGCGCGCCACCGTGCTCGGCACGCAGACCTTCGGCAAGGGCTCGGTGCAGACCATCTTGCCGCTCAACAACAACAGCGCGATCAAGCTCACCACGGCGCGCTATTACACGCCAACCGGGCGGTCGATTCAGGCCAAGGGCATCGAGCCCGACGTCGTCGTCGAGGAAACCGAGAACGGCTCGGCGCGGCGCACGCGCGAAGCCGACCTGCAGCGTCACCTTGTCGGCGGAGAGGACGACGCGGACGAGAGCGCGGCCGATCCGGCGGGTGCCGACGCCACCCCGCAGGAGCCGGCTGCCCCGGCGCCGCCGCTGCCGCGCTTCGAGCTGGGCGGCGAGGACGACCGCCAGCTGCAGACGGCACTCAAGCTTCTCAAGGGTGAGGACATCGGTCAGAATGACAAGCAGGCGGACTGACGGAGGGGACGCGTGATGCGTCGGGAGACTGCGTACAAGCTGGCGGGCCGGCATCACGACCACCCGGTGGTGGGGGCGGGGCTGCACAAGGAGCGCGAGATCCGCTTTGCCGCGTTCCCGCCGGAGCAGGTGCCGCGCGCGCTGCAGGCGCTGCGCATGCTCAAGGGACTGGTGGTGATGCAGGGCGAGCGGCCGCGGACGTTGGTGGTGCGCTATTCGGTCCTCGATTATTCGCTCGAGATGCTCGAGGACGCGCTGCGCCAGGCCGGCTACCATCTGGACAGCTCGCTGTATTCGAAGCTCGTGCGGGCACTGGTGTATTTCTGCGAGGAAACCCAGCGCCACAACCTCGAGTCGCCCGAGCGGCTGATCAAGAAGTCGAACGAGGTCTACATCAACGTGTACGACCAGCATCCGCATGGCGACCACGACGACACGCCAGTCGACCTGCGCGAATACAAATGACGGGTGACGGGTGAGGCGTTCGTCATTGCGCATCACCCGTCACGGTTCGGTCCGAGACCCATGAACGACGAACAACTGCTGCGCTACAGCAGACACATCCTGCTGCCCGAGATCGGCGTCGAGGGCCAGGAGGCCATCCTCGCTGCCCGCGTGCTGGTGGTCGGCGCCGGAGGACTGGGCTCGCCGGCGGCGATGTATCTGGCTGCCGCCGGGGCCGGCACACTGGTCCTGTGCGACGGCGACACCGTCGACCTGACCAATCTGCAGCGCCAGATCCTGCACGGCGCCGACGGGGTCGGGCGCCTGAAGGTCGAATCGGGCCGCGAGACCCTGCTGCGCCTCAACCCCGAGGTGCGCGTCGAGACCGTCGCAATGCGGCTCGAAGCCGCCGCGCTAGAGGAGCAGATCGCGCGCGCCGACGTCGTGCTCGACTGCACGGACAACTTCGCGACCCGCCACGCGATCAACGCCGGCTGTGTGCGCCACCGCAAGCCGCTGGTGTCCGGCGCGGCGATCCGCTTCGACGGGCAGGTCTCGGTGTTCGACCTGCGGCGCAACGACAGCCCGTGCTACCACTGTCTTTTCCCGGAGGGGCAGGAGGTCGAGGAGGTACGCTGCGCGGTCATGGGCGTGTTTGCGCCGATCACCGGCCTCATCGGCGCGACACAGGCCGCCGAGGCGCTGAAGCTTCTGGTCGGCTGCGGCACGTCGCTCGACGGCAGGCTGTTGCTGCTCGACGGGTTGGCGATGGAATGGCGCAGCATCGTGCTCGGACGCGACCCGGCCTGCGCGGTGTGCGGCGGGCGCGACGACTGAGCCGCAGCGGGTTCAGCGCTCGCGCATGCGGGCGATGACGCGCAGGTCACCGCCGAGCATGCGCAAGTCATGCACCTGGAGGCGCGGGGCCTCGTCCAGCGAGCTCATCGCGGCGAGGTCGAAGAGCCCGCGCGCATGGTCACCGGCCAGCATCGGGGCGAGGTAGAGCAGCAGCTCGTCGACCAGGCCCTCGCGCATCAACGAGCCGTTCAGCCTGAAGCCGGCCTCGGCGTGCACTTCGTTGCAGCCGCGCCGTGCGAGTTCGCCGAGCAGGGCGACCAGATCCACCTTGCCGGCAGCATCGGGCAGCACGACGAGCTCGACGCCGCGCGCCTCGAGCGCGGCGCGCCGCCGCGGGTCGTCGAAGGCGGCCGCGACGAGGCAGTGGCCGCCATCGAGAATCCTCGCTGTCGGCGCCACCTCGAGCCGGGCATCGACGAGCACGCGCAGCGGCTGGCGGCGGCAGGCGACCTCGCGCACGTCGAGGCGCGGATCGTCCTCGCGCACGGTGCCGATGCCGGTCAGGATGGCGCATGCGCGGGCGCGCCAGCGGTGGCCGTCGCGGCGTGCGGCCGCGCCGGTGATCCACTGGCTGACGCCGTTCTCGAGCGCGGTCCGGCCGTCCAGGGTCGCTGCGCCTTTCAGGCGAAGCCACGGCCGCCCGCGCGTCATGCGCGCGACGAAGCCGATGTTGAGCTCGCGCGCCTGCTCGGCCAGCAGGCCGGTCGCGGTCTGGATGCCGTTGGCGCGCAGACGCTCGAGACCGCGGCCGCTCACGAGCGGATTCGGATCTTCCATCGCGGCGACCACGCGCGCCACGCCGGCGGCGACAAGGGCGTCGGCGCACGGTGGCGTGCGGCCGAAATGCGAGCAGGGCTCGAGCGTGACGTATGCGGTGGCCCCGCGCGCGGCCGCGCCGGCGGCCTGCAGCGCGACGATCTCGGCGTGCGGCGTGCCGGCGCGCTCGTGCCAGCCCTCGCCGACCACACGGCCGTCCGGCGCGGTCAGCACGCAGCCGACGCGCGGATTCGGAGTGGTCGTGCCGAGGCCGCGCTCGGCGAGCCTCAACGCGCGCGCCATCGCGGCGTGATCAGCCGCCGAAAAGGTCATTCTCGTTCGACGGCGCGGTCTTCTTGCTCGACCGGCCGCGTTTCGGGCGGGCCTGGACTTCGCGGATCACTTCGGAGAACTCGTCGACGTCGGCGAAGTTGCGATACACCGACGCGAAGCGGATGTAGGCGACCTTGTCGAGCGTCTTCAGCTCGCGCATCACCAGCTCGCCGAGCTTGGAGCTGGGCACTTCGGAGTCGCCCAGCGACAGCAGCTTCGCCTCGATGCGCGCGATCGCCGCGTCGACCGCCTCGACCGTGACCGGACGCTTGCGCAGTGCGAGCTTCAGGCTGGCGGCGAGCTTGTCGTGATCGAACTCGGTGCGATTGCCGTTGCGCTTGACGATGTGCGGCATCTTCAGATCGATGCGCTCGTAGGTCGTGAAGCGCTTGTCGCAGGCGACGCAGCGGCGCCGGCGGCGTACGACGTCGCCTTCCTCGTTTTCACGCGTGTCGGTGACCTGGGTGTTCGGATCGCCGCAGAAGGGACATTTCATGGTTGTCGGGGTGCGCCGGCCTCAGGCGGTGCGCGCCGGCAGCCGGCGCGCGCCGTGACGGCGACAGGCCGGCCGCAGCGGGCGCTTACGCACCATATACCGGGAACTTCGCGCACAGCTCGGCGACGCGGCCGCGCACGCGCGCGCTCACCGCCTCATCGTGCGGGGCGTCGAGCACGTCGGCGATCAGGTGCGCGACCTGCTCGGCCTCGAGCTCGGTGAAGCCGCGCGTCGTCATCGCCGGCGAGCCGAGGCGGATGCCCGAGGTCACGAAGGGCTTCTCGGGATCCTTGGGGATCGCATTCTTGTTCACGGTGATGTGGGCGCGCCCGAGGGCGGCTTCGGCGTCCTTGCCGGTGATGTTCTTCGCGCGCAGGTCGACCAGGAACATGTGGCTCTCGGTGCGCCCAGAGACGATGCGCAAGCCGCGCTCCTCGGACAGCACGCGCGCCGTCACGCGCGCGTTGGCGATCACCTGCTCCTGGTAGTCGCGAAACTCCGGGCTCGCCGCTTCCTTGAACGCGACCGCCTTGGCCGCGATCACGTGCATCAGCGGGCCACCCTGCAGGCCCGGGAAGATCGCCGAGTTGACCGCCTTCTCGTGCTCGGCGCGCGTCAGGATGATGCCGCCGCGGGGGCCGCGCAGCGTCTTGTGGGTGGTCGAGGTGACGACGTCCGCGTGTGGCACCGGATTCGGATAGTAGCCGGCCGCGATGAGCCCGGCATAGTGCGCCATGTCGACCCAGAAGGTCGCGCCGACCGCCTTCGCGACGCGCGCGAAACGCTCGAAGTCGATGCGCAGCGAGTAGGCCGAGGCGCCGGCGACGATGATGCGCGGCTTGTGCGCGTGGGCGAGGCGCTCCATCGCGTCGTAGTCGATCTCCTCGTTGTCGTCGAGCCCGTAGGCGACGACATTGAACCACTTGCCCGACATGTTGAGCGGCATGCCGTGGGTGAGGTGGCCGCCCTCGGCGAGGCTCATGCCCATGATCGTGTCGCCCGGCTTCGCGAATGCCATCAGCACCGCCTGGTTGGCCTGCGAGCCGGAATTGGGCTGGACGTTGGCGGCCTCGGCGCCGAACAGCGCCTTGAGGCGGTCGATGGCGAGCTGCTCGGCGATGTCCACGTACTCGCAGCCGCCGTAGTAGCGCTTGCCGGGATAGCCTTCGGCGTATTTGTTGGTGAGCTGCGAGCCCTGCGCCTGCATGACGGCGTGGGAAACATAGTTCTCGGAGGCGATCAGTTCGATGTGGTCTTCCTGACGGCGGTTTTCGGCCGTGATGGCGGACCAGAGCTCCGGATCGACCTTGGCGAGGGTGTCGTGCGAAGAGAACATGAGACGGACTCGGTGCGGTTTAAGAACGCGGATATTAACATGCACGGCCGCGCGTGATGGGACGCGGGCCGGTGACACGATGCGGTCCGGGCGGAGCCGCGCCGGGCGTGCGCGCGGGGCGGGAGCGGACGTGTGGTTCAGGCGTTCGGCAACTCGTCGCAGGCGCACGCGAGATGCGCCTGCTCGGCCCACGACACGAGTTGCCAGCGGCCGTTCTCGAACGCGATCCAGTTCAGCGCGGCGTTCGGAATCGCGAAATCGCGCGCCGCGTCGAGCGGCTTGCCGGTGGCCAGCCGGTGCACGACGTCGAGCACGCCGCCGTGCGTGACGATCAGCACCTGTTGGCCCGCATGACGCGCGGCGATCTCGCGCACGGCCGCCTCGACGCGCGTCGCGAAGCCGCGCAGGCTCTCGCCGCCGCCGGGAAACGCAAAGTCGGCGTCGCGCGCGGAAAAGCGCGCGAATTCGTCCGGAAAGCGGGCGCGCGCCGCGTCGTAGGTGAGGCCCTGGAAGGCGCCGTAGTGCCGTTCGCGCAGCGCCGGGGTCGGCCGTGGCATGCCGGCGAGCGCCGCGGCAACGGTGTGGGCCGTCTGCCGCGCACGGGCGAGATCGCTGCAGTAGAGCGCCGCGAATGCATGACCGACCAGGTGGGTTGCCGTTGCACGCGCCTGCTCGCGGCCGGTGGCGTTCAGCGGCACGTCGAGATGCCCTTGCAACCGGCGCTCGCGGTTCCACTCGGTCTCGCCGTGGCGGACCAGGCACAGGCGGGTCGCGCGGCTCAGTCCCATGCCCCGCCTCCGTCACCCCAGCCGCCTTCGCCCGGAGGCGGCGCGATCTGGATGCTCTCGAGGTCGATCTCGGCCTGCCCGCCGAGGCCCCCGGTGACGAGCTGCGGAAACGCGATCAGCAGCCCGACCACGAAGATCTGGATCAGCACGAACGCGATCGAGCCGCGATAGATGTCGCTGGTCTTGACTCCCTCGATGCGCTGCTTCGTCACACGGTCGATGAAGGCGCCGACCGGCGCGACGCTGCGCAGATAGAACAGCGCGAAACCAAACGGCGGGGTCAGGAACGAGGTCTGCAGGTTCAGCGCGATGATGATGCCGAACCAGATCAGATCGATGCCCATGTTGCTCGCCACCGGCGCGAGCAGCGGGATCAGGATGAATGCGATCTCGAAGAAGTCGAGGAAGAAGCCGAGGAAGAAGATCACCGCGTTCACGAAGATCAGGAAGCCGACCTGGCCGCCGGGCAGCTTGTCGAACAGATGCTGGACCCACTCCTTGCCATCGACGGCGGTGAAGGTGAAGCTGAAGATCGTCGCACCGATCAGGATGAACATCACGAACACCGACAGGCGCGCGGTCGCCTCCAGCGCCTCGCGCAGCCGCTGGCGATCCATGCGCCCGCGCACGATCGCCATCAGCAGCGCGCCGACCGCGCCCATCGCGCCGCCCTCGGTCGGCGTGGCGATGCCGAGGAAGATCGTGCCGAGGACGAGAAAGATCAGCGCGAGCGGCGGAATCAGCACGAACACGACGCGCTCGGCGATCGCCGACAGCAGGCCGAGCCGCAGCAGACGGTTGGCACCGGCGAGCACGAGGCCGAGCACGGCGCCGACGGTCAAGGCCATCACGATGGTCTCGTCGAAGCGCGCCTGCACCGGGCTGCCCTGAAGCCAGCCGAGCAGATCACCGTAGGAGCGTGCGAACAGCACCGACGCCGCGATCAGCAGCGCCATCAGCAGCGCCAGCGAACGCAGCCCCGAGCTGCCGTCGGGCTCGCGGAACGTCAGCGCCTCCGGTGGCAGGGCCGGCACCACGCGCGGCCGGAAGATCGCCAGCGCGATCACGTACAGCGTATACATGCCGATCAGCATGAAGGCGGGCACGAAGGCGCCGCGGTACATGTCACCGACACTGCGGCCGAGCTGGTCGGCCAGCACGATCAGCACGATCGACGGCGGCAGCGCCTGCGCGAGCGTGCCCGAGGCGGTGATCACGCCGGTGGCGATGCCGCGCCCGTAGCCGTAGCGCAGCATGATCGGCAGCGAGATCAGGCCCATCGAGATCACCGACGCGGCGACTACGCCGGTGGTCGCGGCCAGCAGCGCGCCGACGAAGATCACCGCGAGCGCGACCCCGCCGCGGATCGGTCCGAACACCTGGCCGACCGTATCGAGCAGATCCTCCGCCATGCCGCTGCGCTCGAGAATGAGGCCCATCAGCGTGAAGAACGGGATTGCCAGCAGTGTGTCGTTCTGCATGATGCCGAATACGCGCAGCGGCAGTGCCTGGAACAGCGTCGCCGGCAGCAGGCCGAGCTCCATGCCGATGAAGCCGAATACGAGGCCGCAGGCGGCCAGTGCGAACGCCACCGGAAAGCCCGACAGCAGAAAGAACACCACCGCCCCGAACATGATCGGGGCGAGGTTGGCGGACAGGAAGGCGGTCATGAGCGGGTGTCGCCGGCGGCGTCGTTGCGGGGGGGCGTGTGCTCGCGATGCGCGCTGCCCAGCCCGGTCGTGTCGGCGCCAGCGTGCGCGGGTGCGTCGTCGGCCGTGCCGCGGTCGGCCGCTGGGTCGGCCATCGCATCGTCCGGCGCACGGCTACCCTGCGCGGACGCCGCGGCCTCGGCCTGCATGCCGGCGTCCAGCGGATCCGGCCCCCGCCCGCACAGGAATGCGATGCGCTTGATCAGCTCGGACAGCCCCTGCAGCCCCAGCAGCGCGAAGCCGGCCGGGACCAGGGCGTACACGGGCCAGCGGATCAGGCCGCCGGCGTTGGACGACATCTCCCCGGTCACCCATGCGCGCTCGACGATCGGCCATGCGAAGGCGATCATGAAGTAGCACAGCGGCAGCAGGAACAGCACGATGCCGCCGATGTCGATGTAGGTCCGCGTGCGGGGCGAGAAGCGGTTCGCGACGACGTCGATGCGCACATGCACGTTCTGCAGGAGCCCGAAGCCGGCGCCGAGCAGGAACACCGCGGCGTACAGGTACCACTGGATCTCGAGATAGGCGTTCGAGCTGATGTTGAACGCCTTGCGGGCGATCGCGTTGGCGGCACTGATCAGCGTGGCCGCCAGTATCAGCCAGATGATCGCCTTGCCGAACAGACGGGAGAGGGCGTCGATCAGATGCGAGAACTTGAGCAGTGTTCCCATTGGAGCGCGGGCCTGGGGCCAGGAAGTGCCGATGGCGGCTTCCGGCCCGTGCATTTCGGTCGGGATGCCGGTCGGCGCAGGAGTGCCGGCCGCACGGTCGGCAGCCGGCCGGGACCGACCGGCGACTCTTACAGCTTCTGTGCAGCCATGTACTGGTTGTAGCTGTTCTCGGACACCGCCGCCCACTGGAACTGATCGCGCATGAACTGTTCGTAGTCCGTGTAGATCTTCTTCCAGTTCGGGTTGCTTTCGTTCAGCTCGGCATAGACCTCGTTGCGCGCCGCGAACACCGCGTCCATGATCTCGCGTGAGAAGCGGTGCAGCTTGGCGCCTTCGGCAATCAGCTGGCGCAGCGCGTTCGGGTTGCGCGCGTCGTAAATCGCCTGCATGCGCACGTGTGCATCCGAGGCGGCCTGGCGTACGATCGACTGGTATCGCGGCGACAGTGCGTTGTAGACCTTGTCGTTGATGTACAGCGACAGCTGCGCACCGCCTTCCCACGGCGCCGGGTAATAGTAGTTCGGTGCGACCTTGTGGAAGCCGAACTTCAGGTCGTCGTAGGGGCCGACCCATTCGACCGAATCGATGGTGCCGCGCTCGAGCGCCTGGTAGATCTCGCCGCCGGGGATGTTCTGCGGCACGACGCCGAGCTTGGCGAGTACGCGTCCGCCGAAGCCGCCCATACGAAACTTGAGTCCGCTCAGGTCGGCGACCGAGTTGATCTCCTTGCGAAAGAAGCCCCCCATCTGCGCGCCCGTGTTGCCCATCGGCAGGTTGACGATGTTGTACTGCGCGAAGAACTCGCGCGTCAGCGCGAGGCCGTTGCCGTCGTGCATCCACGCGTTGTGCATGCGCGCGTTCATCCCGAACGGAATGGCGCAGTCGATCGCGAAGGTCTCGTCCTTGCCGAAGAAGTAATACGAGGCAGTGTGCGCACATTCGACCGTGCCCTGCTCGACCGCATCGGCGACGCCGAAGGCCGGCACCAGCTCGCCGGCCGCGTGCACCGAGATCTCGAACTTGCCGTCGGTCGCCTCGGAGACGTTCTTCGCGAAGTGCTCGGCCGTGCCGTAGATGCTGTCGAGCACCTTCGGAAAACTCGACGCGAGGCGCCAGCGGATGTTCTCCTGCGCCATCACGACCGCCGGTGCGCTGCCGGCCGCCAGTACGCCGGCCAGGCCGGCATGCTTCAGAAACTTGCGTCGCTCCACGACTTTCTCCTCGTTGAGTAATTTTTTGGATGGTGGAATCAGCTGCGCCGCCGATTATAGGCGCTGCGCAGCGCATGAAAACCGCGGAAAACCCTAAGTAACGGGGCGTTCGCCAATGGGCCGTTCGTCGCGCCGGGCTGCGCGACGGCGGCGCACGGCGCGGCATGCCTGTGCTGCGCCTCAGCTGCCGGCGACGGTCATGCGTTCGATCAGCAGCGAGCCGCAGTGCTTGGCCCCGCGCGGCAGCGCATCGTTGCCGACCGCGACGATGCCGCCGAACATGTCGCGCAGGTTGCCGGCGATGGTGATCTCTTCGACCGGATGCTTGATGCGCCCGCCCTCGACCCAGAAGCCGGCCGCGCCACGCGAGTAGTCGCCGGTCACGTAATTGACGCCGTGGCCGAGCAGCTCGGTCACGACGAGGCCGCGCCCCATCTTGCGCACCAGGCCGTCGAAGTCGAGCTCGCCGCCTTGCACGATCAGGTTGTGCGAGCCGCCGGCGTTGCCGGTGGTCTGCATGCCGAGCTTGCGCGCCGAGTAGCTCGACAGGAAGTAGCCCTGCAGCACGCCGTCGACGACGACGTCGCGGTCGTGCGTGGCGACCCCTTCGCTGTCGAACGGGCTCGCGCCGAAGGCCTTCCGCTGGTGCGGCCGCTCATGGATCGTCACCAGCGGCGAGAACACCTGCTCGCCGAGGCTGTCGAGCAGGAACGACGACTTGCGGTACAGCGCGCCGCCGCTCACGGCATGGACGAAGTTGCCGACCAGCGTCACCGCCACCGGCGCCTCGAACAGCACCGGCACTTCGCAGGTGCGGATCTTGCGGGCGCCCAGACGCGCCAGCGCACGCTCGCCGGCGCGCCGCCCGATCGCCTCGGCCGCCATCAGCTCGTGCGCGTCGCGGCGCGAGTCGTACCAGTACTCGCGCTGCATCGCATCGCCCTTGCCGGCGATGACCGAGCACGAGATGCTGTGGCGCGAGCTCGCATAGCCGCCGATGAAGCCGGCGCTGTTGGCGGCGACGAAATGCGCCTCCTGGCTCGACACGCTCGCGCCTTCCGAGTTGGTGATCTGCGGGCTCACCGCGAACGCGGCCGCCTCGCAGCGGCGCGCGAGCGCGATCGCCTCCTCGACGCTGAGTCGCCACGGGTGATGCAGGTCGAGATCGGGGCAGTCGTGCGCGAGCAGCGCCGCGTCGGCAAGCCCGGCGCACGGGTCGGCGGCGGTGAAGCGTGCGATCGACAGCGCCGCATCGACGGTTGCGCGCAGCGCCTCGCCGGAAAAGTCCGACGTGCTCGCGTGGCCGCGCTGCTGGCCGAGATAGACGGTGACGCCGACGCCCTTGTCGCGGTTGTACTCGATCGTGTCGACCTCGCCCTTGCGCACCGTCGCGGTCTGGCCGAAGCCCTCGGAGACCTCGGTCTCGCAGGCGGTCGCGCCACGCGCGCGGGCGTGTTGGAGGACGTCGCCGGCGATTGCGCGCAGACGGTCGGACGAGAACGAGAAGCCTTGTTCGGACATGGGCAGAGGGTGTTTTCCGTAAAGATCGACAGTGGGCGGCGGCGCGACACGCGCCGCAGCGGAGGCCCGCACGACGCGGGTGCCACGGCGTCGTGCGCGGCGCAATGACGGGGTGCGAAGGCTATAATCTTACCCCGATCCCGACCACGGCAAGGCCCGATGATTGATGAACGAGACGGCGCCCGCGCGCCCGAGGCGCCCGGCAGCGGCCACGACGACGAGCTCCGCGGTCCGAGCAAGTCGAGCCGCAAGCGCGAGATGCACAAGCTGCAGGCGCTCGGCGAGGCGCTCGTCGCGCTGTCGGCCGAGCAGCTCACCAAGGTGCCGATGCCCGATGCACTGCGCGAGGCGGTCGTCGACGCGCGCCGCTTCACCAGGCACGAGGCGCGCCGCCGCCAGCTGCAATACATCGGCCGGCTGATGCGCAGCATCGATCCCGAGCCGATCCAGGCGCAGCTCGACGTGTTCTCGGGCGCGTCCAAGGTCGAGGTCGCGCGTCAGCACCGCCTCGAGCGGCTGCGCAGCGAGTTTCTCGACGACGAGCAGCGCATCGGCGACATCGCTGCGCAGTGGCCCGAGGCCGACCTGCAGCGCCTGCGCGTGTTGCGCCGCAATGCGCTGAAGGAGCGCGAGCTCGGCAAGCCGCCGCGCGCCTTCCGCGAGCTCTTCCGGATCCTGCGCGAGCTCGACGAGGGCGGCCGCGGCGCCTCTTCCCCCATCGACCCGACGGAGCATTCATGAGCGAATCCATCACCATCGGTCTCGTGTCGATCAGCGACCGGGCGTCCGACGGCACCTATGCCGATCAAGGCATCCCGGCTCTGCGCGAGTGGCTCGGGCGCGCGCTGAC
>DAOMOP010000070.1:0-1141 GCA_035444405.1 Rhodocyclaceae bacterium | reverse complement strand
AGCGGCTGATCCCGGACGAGCGCGCGAGGATCGAGCGCACGCTCGTCGAACTGGCCGACGAGACCGGCTGCGCGCTGATCCTGACCACCGGCGGCACCGGCCCGGCCCCGCGCGACGTCACCCCCGAGGCGACGCTCGCGGTCGGCGACAAGGAGATGCCCGGCTTCGGCGAGGAGATGCGCCGCATCAGCCTGAACTTCGTGCCGACCGCGATCCTGTCGCGCCAGGTCGCGGTGATCCGTGGCCGCGCGCTGATCGTCAATCTGCCCGGTCAGCCCAAATCCATCCGCGAGACGCTCGAAGGCGTGCGCAGCGCCGACGGCACGGTCGCGCACCTGGGCATCTTCGCGGCCATCCCGTACTGCATCGACCTGATCGGCGGCCCCTACGTCGAGACCGACGAGTCGGTGATCAAGGTGTTCCGGCCCAAGCACGCGCTGCGGCCCAAGACCTGAGGGCGCGCTCGATAAGTGGGCGCTGGCCGGCACCTCGACCGCCTCCGCCCCGTCCCGCACGCGCCTGCGCCATCGCGGGTCGTGAGGCCGCATCTGCACGACGTGCGGTCAGCATGGCACATCCGGAGTAGAATCAAACGCTTTCCCAGCGCGCTTTGCAGAGTCACGTTCATGTCAGCCTCGGTCAAGATCCATATCGACGATGTCCGCATCCAGGAGATCAAGGAGCTCATTCCGCCCTCGCACGTGCTGCGCGAGTTTCCGGCCACGCCGAAGGCCGCCGAAGTCGCGTTCAACACGCGCCAGGCCATCCATCGCATCCTGTTCGGCGCCGACGACCGCCTGCTGGTGATCATCGGGCCGTGCTCGATCCACGATGCCGAGGCCGCCCTCGAGTATGCGCAAAAGCTCAAGCTCGAGGCTGACCGCGTGAAGGACGATCTGCTCGTCGTGATGCGCGTGTACTTCGAGAAGCCGCGCACGACGGTGGGCTGGAAGGGGCTCATCAACGACCCGTATCTCGACAACAGCTTCAAGATCAACGAGGGCGTACGGTTCGCGCGTAAGCTGTTGTGGGAGATCAACGAGCTCGGCCTGCCGGCCGGCACCGAGTTCCTCGACATGATCACGCCGCAGTACATCGCCGACCTGATCTCGTGGGGCGCGATCGGCGCGCGCACGACCGA
>DAOMOP010000069.1:13975-17737 GCA_035444405.1 Rhodocyclaceae bacterium | reverse complement strand
ACTTGATCTCGCCCGAGGCGACGACCTCGAGCGCCTTCTGCGTGATCGACTTGCCATCCGCGCCCGGCTTCGACATCGCGACGAACCACTGGTCGGTGAGCATCGGCTCGATCACCACGCCGGTGCGGTCGCCGCGCGGCACCTGTAGCTTGTGCGCCTTGACTTCCACCAGCAGGCCGGCGGTTTCCAGATCTGCAACGATCGCGTTGCGTCCATCAAAACGGTCGAGCCCCTGGTAATTAGGCGGAATTACCAGAGATACGGCCTCATCAATTGAAGAAGCCTTTGAGCACTCCGCCATCAAGTCGTAGAGGACTGCGTGGATAGGACGCTCCTCTTCGTCGTACGCATCGTAGTTCCAGAAAATCTCCTTAGCAGATCTGACGGTGGTGGGGGAAATGATGGTCCCGTCCAACGCCAAGATGCGTATGCAAGGCATGTTGTGCCGTCCGCCCACCGCGTAGTCGTTGAAGTCGTGCGCCGGCGTGACCTTGACGCAGCCGGTGCCGAACTCGCGGTCGACGTATTCATCGGCGATGATCGGGATGTCACGGTCGCACAGCGGCAGGCGCACGGTCTTGCCGATGAGATGCGCGTAGCGCTCGTCCTCGGGGTGCACCATCACCGCGACGTCGCCGAGCATGGTTTCGGGACGGGTCGTCGCCACCGTCAGGCCTTCGAGATCGCCGATCGGCCCGTCGGTGAACGGGTAGGTGATGTGCCACAGGAAGCCGTCCTCCTCCTCGGAGACGACTTCGAGGTCGGACACTGCCGTGCCGAGCTTCGGGTCCCAGTTCACCAGCCGCTTGCCGCGGTAGATCAGGCCCTCGTTGTAGAGCCGCACGAAGGTCGCGGTGACGGTCTTCGACAGGCCCTCGTCCATCGTGAAGCGCTCGCGCTCCCAGTCGGGCGACGTGCCCAGGCGCCGCATCTGGCGCGTGATCGTGCCGCCCGAGTAGGTTTTCCACTCCCACACCTTCTCGAGGAACTTCTCGCGGCCGAGCTGGTGGCGGGTAATGCCCTGGGCGTCGAGCTGGCGCTCGACGACGATCTGCGTGGCGATGCCGGCGTGGTCGGTGCCGGGCTGCCACAGCGTGTTCGCGCCGCGCATGCGGTGATAGCGCGTGAGCGCGTCCATGATCGTCTGGTTGAAGCCGTGGCCCATGTGCAGCGTGCCGGTCACGTTGGGCGGCGGCAGCAGGATGCAGAACGCGTCGGGCTTGGACTTGTCGAGGCCGGCGCGGAAGTACCCGCGCGACTCCCACTCCGGATACCAGCGCGACTCGATCGCCGCGGGTTCGAAACTCTTGGCCAGTTCCATGATCTGCTTGGGCTGTGTTCGGAAAAAGCGGCCATTATACTGGACAGCCGAAGCGATCCCCGAATGCAGGTGACGGCGTGCGAATGCTAGGATCCTCGCTTTTCCGATAGATCGGTACGAATGTCTGACAAGGATTTCGAGTACTGGTGGACTGTCCCGGGGCAGTGGGTCGAGCCGCCCAACGAGCGGCGCAACGGCTGGAGCGGGATGATGCGGGTGCGCGAGGACGGTCGCCTGCTGTATGTGAAGCGCCAGCGCAATCACTTGTGCCGCACGCTGCTGCACCCGCTGGGCTGGCCGACGGCGAGCCGTGAATGGTTTTACCTCAACCTGCTGCGGCTGGTCGGTGTGACGGCGCCCGAGCCGGTGTTCCATGACGTGCGCGACACGCCCGAGGGCAAGGAGGCGGTGCTCGTGACCGAGGAGCTGGCCGGCTACGCCGATCTTGCCGCACAGGCCGATCTCGCACCGTCACGAAGGCGGGCGCTCGCATGCGAGCTCGGTCTGCGCCTCGGCGTGCTGCACCGGGCGCGGCTGCAGCACAGCAGTCTTTACGACAAGCACATCATGGTGCGCTGGTCGGGCGAGGCCCCGCAGGTCGCGCTGATCGACCTCGAGAAGATGCGCCGCCGCCTGACCCGGCGTGCCGCGGCACGCCACGACCTCGAGCAGCTCAAGCGGCGCCAGCGCGTGTTCGACGACCAGGACTGGCAGACGCTCGTCGAAGCGCACGCGCAGGGGATGGGGGGCGCAGCCCGGCGCGCCATGACTTCATCGCGAACCCCGTGAGGGGCGCGCGACGGCGGTGGGACGCGGGTGGTGTCAGCGCGCCGGCGTGCGGCACGCGCGGCGTGCGCGGCGTGCCCGAGAGCCGCTGCGACTGGAAGCGGCAGGCGGTGGGTGCTTCAACCGTCGTCGCGGGGTGCGCGGCCGAGCCGCTTCGCGATGCGCTCGGACAGCGTCGGCATCAGCGTCGCGCGCATGTGCGCGATCGCTTCCTCGCGCAGCTTCGCGGCGAGCCGGTCGAGCTCGCGTGTGACCAGCTGCGGCAGTTCGTTCGCGAACCAGGTTTCGATCTCGCGCGCGAGCTCGGTGTCGAGCCCGACGAGCAGCTCGGCCAGCTCGATGCCCTGGGGGGATGCCGCGCGGCGCTCGGCCGGCAACGAGCGCTTGGCGAAGTCGGGGACGACGTCGGTCAGGATCGGAATGTCGTCCGCGCCGCCGGCGGCATCGGCGTGAGCGGCTTCGCCGCTGCGATGGCGGTTCAGCAGTGCATCGGCCTTGCGCAGCAGGATGTCGGCCTCCTCGAGCTCGTGCCCCGGATCGGTTGGACGAGGCGGCCAGTCTTTCATAACGCCTCCCGGCGGACGGCGTCGAAGGCCTGCAGCGGCAGACCGCGCGACTTGTAGTGCTGCCAGCGCGATCGTGCCGGGCCCTTGTCGGCTTCGCTCTGGCCGACGATTTCGACCACCATGCGGAACTCCTCGCAGCCGTCCGGAATGTCGGCCGCCAGATTGAACAGCACGTCCCGATGCGGCCACGCGGCGTGGCTTGCGGCGGTCGCGATCAGCACGGGCGTCTGCCCGGCGAGCGGGGAATCGGCCATGACGTGCGGCACGAAGGCGAGCTGATCGAAGCGCCACAGCAGCTCGTCGAGCTCGCGCGCGCCGGCGGCGTCGGCCACACGCAGCACGACGCGACGGCCGCCGCCATGCGCGCGTGCGGTCAGCTCGCAGGCCAGTGCGAGGGGGTCCGGGGCGTTGTGGTAGAACTGCACCCGGGTCACCGCGGTCAGCCCTGCGCGGCGGCCTGGCTGCGGCCGATCAGGAACTCGGACAGCAGTGGCACCGGGCGGCCGGTGGCACCCTTGTTGTCGCCCGACAGCCATGCCGTGCCGGCGATGTCCAGATGCGCCCACTTGTATGCCTTCGTGAAGCGCGACAGAAAGCAGGCCGCGCTGATCGTGCCGGCGTAGCGCCCGCCGATGTTCGCCATGTCGGCGAAGTTGCTCTTGAGCAGCTCCTGGTAGTCCTCCCACAGCGGCAGCTGCCAGGCGCGATCGCCCGAGCTGGTGCCGCAGTCGAGCAGCTCGCGGGCGAGCGTGTCGTCGTTGGCGAGCAGCCCGCTGGCAACCTTGCCGAGCGCGACCACGCAGGCGCCGGTCAGCGTCGCGATGTCGATCACGCATTCGGGCTTGAAGCGCTCGGCATAGGTCAGCGCGTCGCACAGGATGAGGCGCCCCTCGGCGTCGGTATTCAGGATCTCGATGGTCTGGCCGCTCATCGAGGTGACGACGTCGCCGGGCTTGGAGGCGCCGCCGCCGGGCATGTTCTCGGTGGTCGGGATGATGCCGACGACGTTGATCGGCAGCGCCATGCCGGCGAGCGCGCGAAAGGTGCCGAGCACGCTCGCGGCCCCGCACATGTCGAACTTCATCTCGT
>DAOMOP010000069.1:0-13907 GCA_035444405.1 Rhodocyclaceae bacterium | reverse complement strand
CCTTGCCGCCCTTGTACTGCATGACGATGAACCTGGGAGGCTCGTGCGAGCCGCGCGCCACCGACAGCATCGCGCCCATGCCGAGCTTCTCCATGTCCTTGCGTTCGAGGACCTCGACCTTGAGCTTGAACTTGCGTCCGAGCTCCTGGGCGGTCTCGGCCAGGTGGGTCGGCGTGCACACGTTGCCGGGCAGATTGCCCAGCTCCTTCGCCAGCGCCATGCCGTCGGCGACGGCCTCGCCGCGCCGCACTGCCGCTTCCATCGCTTCGTTGATCTTGTGGCGCGTGAGCAGCACGACCTTGCGCACGCCTTTCTGCGGCTCGTCCTTCTTCTTGCTCTTGGTGGTGTCGTAGCGATAGGCGCCGTCGGCAATCGCCTGCGTGAGCTGGCGCAGGGCCCATTCGAGCGCACGTCCGGGCACCTCGACGTCGCCCAGGCACACCGCCGCGTCGGTGGCCGGACCGCCCGCGAGCGCCTTGGCCATGGACGCGAGCGCGTCACGCCACGCCTTGTCGCCGAACTCGTCCTTCCTGCCGAGGCTCACCACCAGCACGCGCTGGCAGGCGCTGCCGGGCAGGTCGGGCACCAGCAACGTCGCGCCGGCGCGCTCGTCGAGGTCGCCGCGCGCGAGGATTGCCGCGAGCCTTCCCTTGGAGGCCTTGTCGAGCGCCGCGCCTGCGGCGTCCAGCGCGCCGCCGGCGAAGGCCGAGACGACCACCGTGCCGGTTTCGAGCTTTTCCGGGCTACCGGTCTTTATGGTAAATTCCACGGGTTTCTCCTTTAGGGTGCGCGTGCATTGCGGGTGCCGCCGATTATGGCCCGTTCGCGCGCAATGCGTCAAAAGCCGCATCCGTCCCGTTCGTCATTCACCCGCCATTCGGAAGTCCGCCCGCGCGATGATCTTCGGCCGCGCCGTCAAGCGTGAATTTGCCCATACCGCCGCCGGCGTGTTCGTGGCGCTGTTCGCCATCCTGATCACGACGGTGCTGAACCGCCTGCTCGGCCAGGCGGCCGGCGGGCGGGTGCCCGCCGATGCGGTGCTCGCGCTGATCGGTTTCGGCGCGCTCGCGCAGCTGCCGGTGGTGTTGTCGCTGACGCTGTTCATCTCCGTACTGCTCGCGCTCTCGCGGGCCTATCGCGACTCCGAGATGGTCGTGTGGTTCGCGTCCGGCCTGCCGCTCACGGCCTTCATCCGGCCGGTGTTGCAGTTCGCGCTGCCGCTCGTCGCGGTGATCGCCGCCATGACGCTGGTGGTCACCCCATGGGCGAACCTCAAGAGCGAGCAGTTCCGTGCCGCGCTCGAACGGCGCGACGACACGACGCGCGTCGCGCCGGGCGTGTTTCGCGAGTCGGCCGGTGCGCAGCGCGTGTTCTTCGTCGAGACCGGCGCCGACGAGTCCGGGCGGCTGCGCAACGTCTTCGTCAGCTCGGAGGAGAACGGCACGCTCAGCGTGGTCGCGTCGTCACAAGGCAGCGTCCATGTCGACGGGCGCGGCGACCGCTACGTCGTGCTCGAACGTGGCCGGCGCTACGATGGCGAGCCTGGCACCGCGGAGTACCGTGTGCTCGAGTTCGAGCGCTACGAGGTGCTGATCGAATCGCCCCGCGGGCAGCAGGCCGCGGTGCGTGCGCGCACGACGCCGACGCTCGAACTGGTGCGCAATCCGAGCGAACGGCACCTCGGCGAACTGTCCGAACGCATCGGCCTGCCGGTCTCGGCGCTGCTGCTGGCGCTGCTCGCGATACCGCTGTCGTTCGTCAACCCGCGTGCGGGGCGGGGCAGCAACCTGATCTTCGCGATTCTCGCGTACAGCGTCTACAGCAATGCGATAAGCATCTTCGAGGCGTGGATATCGCAGGCACGGGTGGCGTTCGAGCTTGCCATCGTGCTGCCGCATGTGCTCGTGCTCGGGCTGCTCGTGCTGATGTTCTACCGGCGGCTGGCGGTGTCGCCGTTCTGGCGGGCGCGTCGGACATGACCGGCGTGCTCGCCCGCTATCTCGCGCGCGAGATCTTCGCCGCGTCGGCCGTGGTGCTGTTCGCGTTTCTCGGCCTGTTCGCGTTTTTCGATTTTCTGAACGAGGTCGAAGACATCGGCCGCGATGGCTACGAGCTTTATCACGCCGTGGTCTTCGTCGCGATGATCCTGCCCGGGCGCGTCTACGAGCTGATGCCGGTGGTGGTGCTGATCGGAACCCTGTATGCGCTGACCACGCTGGCGAAGAACTCCGAGATCACCGTGATGCGCGCGTCGGGATTGTCCACGCTGGGCATGCTGCGCACGCTGGGCGCGATCGGTATGGTGTTCGTCGCGATCACCTTCGTGTTCGGTGAATATCTTGCGCCGCCGGCCGAGCGCGCCGCGCAGCAGTGGCGGCTGACGGCGACCGGTTCGGCCGTGTCGAGCCAGCTGCGCTCGGGGCTGTGGGTCAAGGACGGTGCGAACGTGATCAACGTGCGCACCGTGCTGGCGGATCGCACGATGGAGCGCGTGCGCATCTTCGAATTCGACGCAACGCAGGCGCTGCAGTCGTTCAGCGAAGCGGCGCGCGGCGTCTACGATGCCGAGGCGAAGACCTGGCGCCTGACCGACGTGCGCCAGACCCGTTTTCTCGGCGAGCGGACCGAGGTCGTCGATCTGCCCGAGATCGGCTGGCGCTCGGAGCTCTCGCCCGAAGTGCTGAGCGTGCTGATGGTGTCGCCGCAGCGGATGTCGGTGGCCACGCTTTTCGCATACATCGAGCATCTGCGCGACAACCGCCAGAACGCCGACCGGTTCGAGATCGCGCTGTGGAAGAAGCTCTCGTATCCATTCGCGGTGCTGGTGATGATGGCGCTGGCGCTGCCGTTCGCGTTCATGCACGACCGCATGGGCGGGGTCAGCGTCAGGGTCTTCCTCGGCATCATGCTCGGGGTCGGGTTCCATCTGCTGAACGGCCTGTTCTCCAACCTGGCGGTGATCAACTCGTGGCAGCCTGCGCTGGCCGCGCTGACGCCGAGCATGATCTTCCTGGTCGCCGCGGCGGTGATGCTGTACACGGTCGAGCGTCGATAGCGCGCAGGGCCGGCCGCAACGTAGCGGATGAGCGGCGCCGGGTGCAGGCGCTTCCGTTATCGGTCGGTCCGGGTCAGTCGGCAGACAGCGTGCTGGTTTCGTCGGTGCGCTGCAGCAGCGCCTCGACCTCGTCGGCCGGCAGCGGGCGAGCAAAGAAGTAGCCCTGGAAACAGTCACAGCCCGCATCGACCAGAAAGTCGCGCTGCGTCTGTGTCTCGACGCCTTCGGCGAGCACCTCGAGCCCGAGATTGTGGCCGAGCGCGATCACCGCGTGACTGATCGCGCGATCGCTCTCGTTGTCGGGCAAGTCCTTCACGAAGGCACGGTCGAGCTTCAGACGGTCCAGAGGGAAGTTCTTGAGGTAGGCCAGGGACGAATAACCGGTGCCGAAGTCGTCCAGCGCGATCTTGACGCCCATGTCGCGCAGACCGCCCATGATCAGCGCCGCGCCGGCAGGGTCGCTCATCAGCAGACCCTCGGTGATTTCGAGCTCGAGTGCGCCCGCGGGCAGGCCGCTGTCGTCGAGCGCATGCTGCACGGTCGTGCGCAGATCCTGGCGCAGGAACTGCCGGGCCGAGAGATTCACCGCCACCTGCAGCTCCCGGCCATGGCGCTCGCGCCAGCGCTGCGCCTGGGCGCACGCCTCGTGCAGCACCCACGCGCCGATCGGCACGATGATGCCGGTGGCTTCGGCAATGGGGATGAACTGCACCGGCGAGACCATGCCGAGCTCGGGGTTGTGCCAGCGCAGCAGGGCTTCGACACCCACCAGGCGGCCGCTGCGGGCGTCGAACTGGGGCTGGTAGGCGATCGCGAACTCTCCGCGGTCGAGTGCCTGGCGCATGAGCTGCTCGAGGGTGAGCAGGTGGGCGCCGGCCGCGTTCATCTCGGCGGAATAGAACTTGTAGCAGTTGCGTCCGTCTTCCTTGGCGCTGTTCAGAGCCGTTTCGGCGTTGCGCAGCAGCGTGCGCGAATCCTTGCCGTCGTCCGGGAACAGCGCCACGCCGATGCTGATCGAGACGTGCAGCGGGCGGTCGTGCACCGCGATCGGGTGGCGGAACGCGGCCAGCAGGCGCTCGCAGAATGCGCCGATGCCCCGCGCGTCGTGCATGTCCTGGAGCAGTATCGAAAAGCGGTCGCCGCCCGGGCGTGCAGCGACGTCGTGCCGGCGCAGCAGGTGCTTGATGCTCTCGGCCGCACCGATCAGCACCTGGTCGCCGGTCATGTGGCCGAGCGACTCGTTGATGACCTTGAAGCGGTCCAGCCCGAGGTCGATCAGCGCGAAACGGCTGCCGGTGCGACGGGCGCTTGCGACGGCCTGATCGAGCGCCGAGCGCCAGGCCTCCCGGTTGGGCAGGCCGGTCAAGGGATCGAAGGTGCGCAAGTGCTCGAGCATCGCCTCCGTTTCCTTGTACTTGGTGAGGTCGACGCTCATCGCGATGTAGTGGGTGGTCTCGCCCTTGCGGTTCTTGATCGCGACGATCGACAGCAGCGCCGGGTAGATCTCGCCGTTCTTGCGCCGGTTCCAGACCTCGCCCTCCCAGGCGCCGGTCGAATGCAGCTTGCTCCACATGGTCGAGTAGAACGCGCCGTCGTGGCGCCCCGAGTTCAGGATGCGGGTCTTCTGCCCGATCACGTCGTCGCGGCGGTAGCCGGTGATGCGCGTGAAGGCGTCGTTAATCTCGACGATGCGCGAGCCGGCGTCGGCGATGATGATCGACTCGACGCTGTTGCGGAACACCTCCGCGGCCAGGTGCATGTCCTTTTCGGCGAGCTCCTTGCCACGCCACATCTGCAGCAGCAGCACCGCCGCCAGGGCGAGCGACACGACGATGCCCAGCGCATTGATGGTGAGCGTTCCCTCCGCGTGATCCTGGAGATTCTCGGCGCTCCGGAGCAGGCGATCGCTCAGGACGTGCTCGAACTCGTTCAGTGTGTCGATCCTCTGGGAGGCGAGCTCGAACCAGCGTGCCGCCTGCGGAATCATGCTGCCGGTGGGCTCCTCTCCGGCGTTGGCGGCGAACACCAGCTGCCGCATGTGTTCGGCCTGTGCGACGAACGGGGCCGACAGCAGCTCGCGATACATGTCGAGCACCGGCGCGTCGGCCAGCTGCAGGAATTTTTCGTGGTGGGTTTCTTCCCTGGCCTTGATGCGGTGGAAGGCGGCCGTGCGGGCGGCGCTGTAATCGCCGGCCGAGAGCATTGCGGTGAGCAGCGCGCGCTCCTGGCCGGCCATCTCCTTCGCCTGCAGGAAGAACAGGAAGGCCATCTGCTGCCTCAGGATCCAGCCGACCCGACCAACGCTGGTCGTGGCGATCAGCTGGTCGAACACCGGATCGACCAGGCGTGTGTAGGCGACGACCGCCTGGTCACGGTAGATCTGGCGCGTCAGCACCGATTGGCGCAAGGTGTCGAGCAGTTCGAGCTCGGTCAGCGTCTGGTCGAGCGCGCCGGCCAGGAACGGGGCCGTGCGCTCGGCGGCGAGGGCGGCCGAGCGCAGGCGCTCGATCGCGCGATCGGTCAACGCGTACTGCTCGCGCAGTTCCGGCCCGAACTGCGAACCGCCGGCCGCGATCAGCCCGCTCGAGAGGCCGCGCTCCTTCTGCAGCTCGTGGATGAGGCCATTGAAGACCACGCTGGTTTCGGTCCAGCTGCTGATCGCGCGGGCATTGTCGCGCTCCTCGATCTTCTCGATCAGGCTGTGCGCCGCGAAGTACGACAGCGCGAGGAAGAACGCCACGAGCAGCCCCATTGCGTGGAGCTTGATGCGTCGCAGTGACTTGGCGCTGACCGATGGGCGTGGGGTATGCAAGCTGCTTTTCCGCTAGACTATGTGGCGCAGCCGGAAATGTTAAGGCAAATCGAATGTGTCGGGTGGGATTGTCATGCCGTTGATGTGGAGCAGGTCACTGGAGACCGGGATTCGGGAGATCGACCTGCAGCATCAGGAGTTGCTCGAGATCGGCAATGAAGTCGAGCGCCGGGCGCGGGACGGCGGCCTGGACGAGGCGGTGCGCACGCTGCTGCCGCGGCTCGCGAGCTACGTACTGTTTCACTTCGCCACCGAGGAGCGGTTGGTTTCCGGCCTGCCGGGTGCGGCGGCGCACCTTGCCGCGCATGTGGCGGAACATCGGGCATTCGCCGACAGGGTCGGCGCGCTGCGTGAAGGTTCGCCGGGGGTGCAAGAGCTGCTCGACTTCGTCGACTACCTGCACGGCTGGCTCGCCGGGCACATCTGCCACGCGGACCGGGAGCTCGCCGCGCTGGTGCGCAAGGCGCAAGGTGAGCGGGCAGCTTCGAGACTTGCGCACGCCGGGGACAACGGCGTTCGCTGACGCGGCGATGCGCACGTGCCGTGCGCTGGGATACGAAAAAACGGGCCCCGCGGAGCCCGTTCATTGTTGCCGGAGTGCCGGCAATACCGGTCAGCCCGCCTTTTGCTGCGTGGCGGCTGCCTTGAAGTTCAGCTTTTCCTTGATGCGTGCGGACTTGCCCGAGCGCTGGCGCAGGTAATACAGCTTGGCGCGGCGGACGTCACCGCGACGCTTGACCTCGATGCTGCCGATCAGCGGCGAGTAGGTCTGGAAGGTGCGCTCGACGCCTTCGCCGGACGAGATCTTGCGCACGATGAAGGACGAATTGAGGCCGCGATTGCGCTTCGCGATCACGACGCCTTCATAGGCCTGCAGACGTTCGCGGTTGCCTTCCTTGACCTTCACCTGCACCACCACGGTGTCGCCGGGGGCGAATGCCGGGATGGCCTTGCCTTCGGTCAGGCGGGCGATCTCTTCCTGTTCGAGCTGCTGAATAAGGTTCATCGTAAAACTCCTGTCGTTTCAGTGGCACTTGGCCTTGCATGCAGAGCAGCTTGTGTATTGCGTGCTGATGCATGCGGTTTGTTGGCGAGTCCTTGGCGCGGGCGAGGCGCTTGCGGCTCCCTTTTCGGCCATCTCGCGTCTCACTGCCGTGTGGCGGCTTGTCGCGGATGTCCTGCTTCCTGCCTGAATTCCTCAAGCAGCAAATTCTCTTCTTTCGTCAGCGTCCGGCCTGCGAGGAGGTCGGGGCGCTGCAGCCACGTGCGGCCCAGCGACTGCTTGAGCCGCCAGCGCCGGATCGCCGCGTGGTTGCCCGACAGCAGCACCTCGGGTACGTGCTCGCCGCGATAGACTTCCGGCCGCGTGTAGTGCGGGCAATCCAGGAGCCCATTCACGAACGAGTCCTGCTCGGCCGAATCGGCGTCGTTCAGCGCCCCCGGCAGGTGCCGGATGATTGCATCGAGCAGCACCATCGCCGGCAGTTCCCCGCCCGACAGCACGAAGTCGCCGAGCGACACTTCTTCGTCCACGCAGCGGTCGATCAAGCGCTGGTCGACCCCTTCGTAGCGACCGCACAGCAGGATCACGCCCTGCCTGGCGCCGAACTCGACCACCATGTCGTGGTCCAGCCGGCGACCCTGCGGTGAAAGATACACGACCCGGCCGGCTTCGCCGCAGCGCTGCCGCTGCGCCGTGCGCGCGGCTTCGATCGCGCTTTCGAGCGGACCGGGCATCATCACCATTCCCGGGCCGCCGCCGTACGGCCGGTCATCGATCGTGCGGTGAGGGTCGGACACGAAGTCGCGCGGATTGTGGAAGCCGAGCTCGTAGAGCCCGCGCTCGAGCGCGCGACGCGTGATGCCGCTCGCGGTCAGCGCCGCGAACATCTCCGGAAACAGCGTGACGACGTCGTAGCGCCGGATGGCCGCCGCCGTGCTCACCGCGTCACCAATCCTTCTGCCAGTCCACGCGGATGACCCGCTTGTCGAGATCGACGTCGAGCGCATAGGCGGCGACGAACGGAATCAGCCGTTCGGCGTCGCCCTCGACGACGCGCAGGACGTCGTGCGCGCCGGTCGACATCAGTCCCGCCACCTCACCGAGCTGCTCGCCGGCGAGATTCTCGACCCGCAGACCGATCAGGTCCGCCCAGTAATACTCGTCTTCGTCGGTGGGCGGCATCGCTTCGCGCGGCGCCGCCACGAACCAGCCCTTCAGTGCTTCGGCTGCGTTGCGGTCAGCGTGTGCGTCGAGCTGCGCGATCAGGCCGTCGCCATGCGCGCGACATTCGCGCACCGACACGGCCTGCCAGGCATCGTCGGGGAGATCCGCCGACGGGGCGATCCACCAGTTCGGCATGTCGCCCCACGACAGCGGGTCGTCACCGAACGGCGCGATCCGTACCCAACCCTTGACGCCGAAAGGGGCGACAATGCGCCCCAGTACGATCATGACCGTTCAGGTTGAAGCAGACGATCAGGCGGCAGCCTTGGCGGCCTGCTTGACGAGGCGGGCGACCGTCGGCGAAACCTGCGCGCCGTTCTGCGTCCAGTACTGCAGACGCTCGGCGTTGATCACGAGGCCCTTCTCGGACTCGGCTGCGACCGGGTTGTAATAGCCAACGCGCTCGATGAAGCGACCGTCGCGACGATCACGCTTGTCGGCGGCAACGATGCTGAAAAACGGGCGCTTCTTGGCGCCACCACGGGCAAGGCGAATGACGACCATCGGGGTGTCCTGGTAAGTGGATGCGAAAAGCCGTGGATTTTAAGCGATCGGGCGGGTGTGAGCAAGGTGTTTCACTGGCGAGGCGCCTGCGGCCCCCGCTGTGCGCCCTGCGCCAGCATGCCCCGGGGCGCGTTCGCCGCCCGCCTATCGTCGCGCAGTTTGAATAGAATGTCGCCCTGGCAGAAACAATGGCGACTGCATCGATGGATGTCCCTGATCCTCAACCCACGGAACTTGCGTCCGTGCTCGACTGGCTGAATGGCGAGCCGGCCGACGACTGCCTCGAGGATCTCGACCAGCTGTGCCGGCACCTGGGGCGGATGAGCGACGAAGCGCTGCCGGCCGAAGCCCTGTATCCGCTGCTCGAGCCGCTCGCCGCGCGGGTCATGGACATCGCCGGGCGCATGCGCCCGCGGCTGCTCGGCGCCGGCCTGCCGCTGCCGCATGCCTTGCACGAAGCGACCGCGCGGCTGACCGGCGTGATGGTCGATGGGGCCGCCATGGCCGGGCGGTTGGGCGAGGCGCTCGGGAGGTCGACGGGTGATGGCGAGGCTGCATCGGTGACGCTGGCCGCACATGGCCTGACCCTGCTCGCGGAAGCCTACAAGCTCGCGTGCATGGCGGCCATAGACGCCGTTCCCGGGCTGTGGCAGCGCGCCTGCGGGCTCTGCCGGTCGCTCGAACACGGCAAACGCGGCACGCGGGCGGAAGGAATCGAGGCCTTCAAGCAGATGGTCGCCATCGCAACGCTGCAGCCCGAGAGCCTGTCGGCACGCGAGCTCGCGTGGCTGTTCGATTTTCTGGGCGCTGCCTCGAGCGAAACCGAGCTTTCCGACCACGTACCCAGGCCCGACAACGCCAGTTTCTGGATCGACTGCGCGGCCGATGGCCCGCCGGTGGCGCGCATTCGCCGCGCGCCGCCGGCCGATGCCGAGCTGCTGCACTTTCACGCGTTCGCACTGGCGCGGCGTCTGGGCGAGCAGATCGACTGGCTCGAATGCCGCATCGCGGACGCCGAGGTGATCGGGCAGGAGCGCGACGCCGATCTGCTCGACCCCGAGAGCTCGGGACTGCCGCTCGGACTGACGCCGGCCGAGGTCCTCTCGCTGCTGCGGCGCATGCGCGAGCGCTGGACCACGCCCCCGAACCGCACACTGCCGCGGCGCGCCCAGGACTACGTGGTGCAGGTGTGTGCGGGACTGGGGCCGATCTGGCGCATGCTGCGCCGTGGCGAGGATGCGGCGACGATTTCGGAATGGACGGTGAACAACGAGAGCCCCGGTGGCTATGCGATCATCGGTGCGTGTGACGCCGGCGCGTCGGCCGGGGCCGTCGGCGCGGGCACGGCGCTGGCGCTGCGTCGCGACGCGTCGCAGCCGTGGGTGATCTGCATCGTGCGTTGGGTGCGTAGCGAGCGGCCGGGTGTGATGGAGCTGGGCCTGCAGGCGGTCGGTCAGGGTTGCAGCCCGATCTCGGTGGGTTTTCGCGGCGACGAGTTCCAGCGCACCGCGCCGGCGCTGTTGCTGCCGCCGCTCGCCGGACTGCGGCGCCACCATGCGATTCTCGCGCCCGCCGGCACCTACACGTCGCGACGCTTCGTGCTGGTGCGCGACGGCCGGCAGCTGTACGTGGCGCAGGGCCGGGTATTGAACCTGGAGATGCAGACCGCCAGCGTCGAGCTGTTCCAGTACGAAATCGACCCCTACGCGCTGTGAGTGCCGCTCGCGCCGGGGCGAGCCGCATCCGGTACACCCGATGCCGGGCGGTCCGGGGTGCTGCCGGGCGCTGGCCTTGCGGCCAGTGCGGCGATCGTCATGTCGGCCGATTGCAGTGCGGCGATCATGCGCTCGGGCAGGTGCGCGATCGCACTCGTGCCCGAGGCGGTCCGCCAGCGCTCGGACGACAGCGCGAAGCGCTCGATCACCTGCGACAGCGAGAGCGCTTCGGGGTGGCGCGTGAGGACCCAGGTCTCGTCCTCGGTGCGTGCGACCCAGGCGGCATCACGCATCTCGCCCAGCAGCGCCTCTGTTTCGGGGCCGGGCAGTCCGGAGCGCGCCTGCAGCGCATCGAAGTCGGCGGTCAGCCCGTCGCGCTGGTGCTCGGCCAGCGACAGCAGCATGTTCACGGCCGCCCAGGCGCTGCGCCCGGGGAAGCGGTCGATGACGTGGCGGCGCTCGAAGAATTCCGGAAAGGTCGCCGCCAGGATCGCGCCGAGCAGTACCACCACCCACGACAGGTACAGCCATACCAGAAAGATCGGCAGCGCCGCAAAGGTGCCATAGATCAGCGTGTAGGTCGGAAAGCGCGCGATGAACAGCCCGAACAGGCGCTGCATCAGCAGGAACACGAAGGCCGCGGCGAAGCCGCCGATCAGCGCGTGCACGAGGCGCACCGGGTGGTTCGGCGCGGCGAAGTACAGAAAGCTGAACAATGCGCCCAGCAGTGCGAGCGGCGCCAGCATCGACGAGAACACCTGGGTCAGCGCGCTCTCGCCGATGTAGGCGATCGACGTGGTGACGACCTGGCCGGTCACGACGATGCTGCCGGCCAGCGCCACCGGCCCGAGCGTCAGCGCGACCCAATAGACGGCGAAGCGCGTCAGCGGCGCACGCGGCCGGGTGACGCCCCAGATGTCGTTCAGGACCGAGTCGATGGTGTGCAACAGCAGCAGCACCGTGACGATCAGCATCACCGTGCCGATCAGCGTCAGCTGCGCGGCCTTGTCCGAGAACTGCAGCGCGTAGGTGGCGACGATCTGCCCGGCGAGCTCGGGCAGGATGTTCTGCTGCAGGAAGTTGCCGAGCGCGGCGCCGAGCTCGTCGAAGGCGGGGAAGTTGCTGAACAGGCCCAGCGTGACGGTGACCAGCGGGACCAGCGCGAGCAGCGTGGTGTAGGTCAGGCTGCCGGCGACGTGCGGGCAGCGGGTGGCGACGAAACGGTCGGTCAGCAGCCGGAAAAATTCGTGCAGGGCCTGAATCATCGGGCGAGGGCCTTGTCGGAAGGGGTCCGCCCGTATAATTGTGGGCCTGCGGCATAGTCAGATGCAATGAAAGAAATCCTGGTCCTGTATTACAGCCACCGCGGCTCGGTGCGCGCGCTGGCCGAGGAGGTCGCCCGCGGCGTGCACGCCGTGCCCGGCATGGCCGCGCGCGTGCGCACCGTGCCGCGCGTCTCGACCGTGTGCGAGGCGGTCGAGGACGACATCCCGAGCGCAGGCCCGCCCTACGTCGAGACGCGCGATCTGGAGGAGTGCGTGGGGCTGGTGCTCGGCAGTCCGACGCGCTTCGGCAACATGGCCGCGGCGATGAAGTACTTCATCGACGGCCTGGCCGGTGCCTGGGTCAACGGCACGCTGGCCGGCAAGCCCGCCGGCGTGTTCACCTCGACCGGCAGCCTGCACGGCGGGCAGGAAGCGACGCTGCTGTCGATGATGCTGCCGCTGTTGCATCACGGCGCGCTGATCGTCGGCATCCCGTATCTCGAACCGGACCTGAACACCACGCGCAGCGGCGGCACGCCTTACGGTGCAAGCCATGTGGCGGGCGCCGACGGCAACCCCGTGCTGACCGACGAGGAGCGCCGGCTCGCCGCGGCGCTTGGCCGGCGCGTCGCCGAAACCGCTGCGCGCCTGGCGGGGACGCGATGAAACCGCAGACGCTGAACCTGGTGTCGAGCGTGCTGCTGATCGCGCTGATCGTGCTGTGCGTGCTGTGGGAAGGGTGGCTCGCGCCGCTGCGCCCGGGTGGCTCGTGGCTGATCCTGAAGGCCGTGCCGCTGATGGCTGCGCTGCACGGCGTGCTGAAAGGGCGGCGCTACACCTTTCAGTGGCTGTCGATGGCGGTGCTGCTGTACTTCACCGAAGGCGTCGTGCGCGCCTTCGATCCGGGCCTGACCGGCGTGCTGGCGATGCTCGAGGCGGTGCTGGCTACGGCGCTCTTCGTCAGCGTGTCGATGTACGCGCGCGCGACGGCGCCGTCGCGCCAGCGGCCCGTCGAAGGCGGCTGAGCGCGCCGCGGGCACGGCCGCATGCGGCCGTGCCCGCGCGAGGGCTCACACCTGCGGGTTGAGCCGTTCGCGGTTACCGTGCAGGCGGTTCAACGCGTTCAGGTACGCCTTGGCCGATGCGACGATGATGTCCGTGTCGGCACCCTGGCCGTTCACGACCTTGCCATCGCGTGCGAGCCGCACCGTCACCTCGCCCTGCGCGTCGGTCCCGGTGGTGATGGCGTTGACCGAGTAGAGCAGCAGCTCGGTGCCGCTGTGCGCGACCGTCTCGATGGCCTTGAAGGCCGCGTCCACCGGCCCCGACCCCTGGGCTGCGGCACGCACCTCCTTGCCGCCGACGGCCAGCGTGAGCTGTGCTTCGGGCGTCTCGCCGGTCTCGGAGTGAAAGCGCGTCGCGACGAGGCGGAAGTGCTCGTGCTCGGGCGTGACCTCCTCGTCGCTCATCATCGCGTGCAGGTCCTCGTCGAAGATCTCGTGCTTCTTGTCGGCGAGCTCCTTGAAGCGCGCGAACGCGTGATTGAGGTGGTCTTCGGACTCGATCACGATGCCGAGCTCCTGCAGGCGCGTGCGGAAGGCGTTGCGCCCGGAATGCTTGCCGAGCACGAGCTTGTTCGCGCCCCAGCCGACGTCCTCGGCGCGCATGATCTCGTAGGTCTCGCGGTGCTTGAGCACGCCGTCCTGGTGGATGCCCGACTCGTGCGAGAACGCGTTGGCGCCGACGATGGCCTTGTTCGGCTGCACCGGAAAGCCGGTGATGCCCGACACCAGTTTGGAGGCCGGCACGATCTGCGTGGTGTCGATGCGGGTGTCGCAGGCGAAGACGTCGCGGCGCGTGCGCACGGCCATCACGATTTCCTCGAGCGCGGCATTGCCGGCCCGCTCGCCGAGCCCGTTGACGGTGCACTCGACCTGGCGTGCGCCCGACATCACCGCGGCGAGCGAATTCGCGACGGCGAGCCCGAGGTCGTTGTGGCAATGCACTGACCACACCACCTTGTCGGAGTTGGGCACGCGCTCGATCAGCTGGCGGATCGTGCTGGCGAACTGTTCGGGCACGTTGTAGCCGACCGTGTCGGGCACGTTGATCGTCGTCGCGCCGGCCTTGATCACCGCCTCGAAGATGCGGCACAGGAAGTCGAGCTCGGAGCGCCCCGCGTCCTCGGCCGAGAACTCCACGTCGTCGGTGTACTCGCGCGCCCAGCCGATCGCCCGCACCGCCTGTTCGACCACCTGGTCGGGCGTCATGCGCAGCTTCTTTTCCATGTGGATCGGGCTGGTCGCGATGAAGGTGTGGATGCGACCGC
>DAOMOP010000068.1:0-17825 GCA_035444405.1 Rhodocyclaceae bacterium | reverse complement strand
CAGGTTGTCGAGCGCGGTGCCCCACAGCACGGCCTTCTTGCCGCCGGCGTTCATCGCGATGTTGCCGCCGATACAGGATGCCTCGGCCGAGGTCGGGTCGACCGCGAACACGCGCCCGGCCGCCGCGGCCGCCTCGGACACGCGCGCGGTGACCACGCCCGCACCGGTGCGGATCGTCGCGACCGGCTCGGCGACGCCCGGCAGCGGCAGTTGCTCGACCGGGCCCATCGCGATCAGCTTTTCGGTGTTGATGACGACCGATCGGGCGTCGAGCGGGATCGCGCCGCCGGTGTAGCCGGTGCCGCCGCCGCGCGGGATGATCGTCAGTCCGAGCTCGATCGCGTCGCGCACGAGCGGGCCGATCTCCTCCTCGGTGTCTGGCGCGAGCACGACGAACGGATACTCGACGCGCCAGTCGGTGGCGTCGGTGACGTGCGAGACGCGCGCGTGACCGTCGAAGCAGATGTTGTCGCGGCGCGTGTGGCGCGCAAGCGTCTTCTGCACCTTCTTGCGCAGCGCGGCCGTCTCGTCGAAGAAGCGCGCGAATTCGGTCACCGCCGCATCGGCCGCCTCGACCAGGCCTGCGACCTTGGCGCTGCGTTCGGGATCCTCGCCGGCGCTCTCCAGGCGGCGCTTCTCGACCTCGCCGAGGCGATGGCGCAGCGCGCCGATCAGCGCCTCGCGTCGCGCGCGGTTCTCGAGCAGGTCGTCCTGCAGATAGGGGTTGCGCTGCACCACCCAGATGTCGCCGAGCACCTCGTACAGCATGCGCGCCGAGCGGCCCGTCACGCGCTCCTCGCGCAGCGCCTGCAGCATCTGCCACGCGTCGGCGCCGAGCAGACGAATGACGATCTCGCGGTCCGAGAACGAGGTGTAGTTGTACGGGATTTCTCGCAGGCGCTGGGTCATGGGAGGTTCCGGGGCGGGGCGATGGAAAAGCTTCTCATTGTAGCGTAGTGCGCTGCAATATCGCGAGGAAACAAGCCCTTGCGTCGTGTAAGGGCTTGATGGGCGCGGGGCGCGCGTCGGCCGCCGGCGGGGTGGCGTGCGCCGGAGGGGGTGTCGGCAGGGGCGGCGGCGGAAGCCGCCGTCGCCGATGTATCGGTCAGGCCGCGGAGGTCAGTGCGATCTCGATGCGCCAGCCCGGCCGCGCCAGGCCGGCGACCTTGACGCAGGCGCGCGACGGCGCGCTGCCGGGCGGCAGCCAGGCGTCCCAGACGGCGTTCATCGCGGCGTAGTCGTCGAGATCGGTAAGGTAGATCGTCGCCATCAGGATGCGGTCGCGCCCGCTGCCGGCGGTGGCGAGCAGGCGGTCGAGGCTGTCGAGCACCTCGCGCGTCTGCGTCGTGATGTCGGTGTCCTCGGAGGCGGGGACCTCGACGATGTAGGCGACGCCGTTGTGCACGACGACGTCGGAAAAGCGGGCAGTGGTGCCGTGGCGCTGGATTTTCATGGGTGTCCTGCGGTAAGGATGGGGCGGGATCAGACGATCTCGAAGAAGACCAGGTCGCGCTCGACTTCGTTGACCGAGAAGCCGCAGCCGATGCGCCCGGGGCCGATCAGCGGCAGCTCCTCGCCCTTGATGCAGCGCTCGCCGCCGCCGTCCTCGACCACGTAGCAGCCGTTGGTGCTGAAATCGACCAGCACGAAACCGCTGCGGCGGCGTTCGATGCGGGCATGGTGGCGCGAGGCGCGCGGGTCCATGATCACGACGTCGTTGCCGAGCTCGCGGCCGAACAGCAGCGTCGAGGCCTGCTCGTCGACGAACAGGACCTCGTCCTGGTGGCGGATGCGCAGACGCTGCAGCAGCCGCGTTGCCGGCGGCAGCGAAACGACCGCCTCGGACTGGCGATGCACCGCGTACAGCGGCCATTCCAGCGCCTCGAGGCCGGCGCGCACGACGCCCTCGGGGCGCGCGTAGTGGCGCGTGGCCGTCGACAACAACATCACGGCGGCGCCGGTGGCGAGGGCCTCGCCGCTGCGCGCGGCGCGTGCGAGTCGCAGCGCGACCTGCTCGCCTTCGCCGCGGGTGGCAGCCTCGGCCCCGTCGACCGGGCCGTAGTGGATGCCGATACGCAGGTTCAGGCGCTTGCCGCGCAGCGGCGGCAGGCTGCGAACGCGCTCGAGCATCTCGCAGGCGGCCAGCGCGGCCGCATCGGCCTTGTCGAAACCGGCGAATACGCACGGCGTTGCGCGGCGCACCGAGTGGCCGCTGTTGGCTTCGATCGCGAGTTCCGCACGGTGCAGGCAACGGTCGATCGCGTGGCGTACTTCGAGCGCGTCCGAGGTGCCATCCTGGTCGGGCCCGCCGACGACTTCGCCGATGAGAACGCAGAGATTTTTTCGCTGAACCATGTGCCGGATCGCGCCTCGAGTGTCGGTCGGTGCGTCGCGCAGGCGCAGGCCGTACACAGCCTGCACCGCTATCGACGTTTCATGATGTACAAATGGTCGTGGCCTTGCAAGCGTGCCCTGCCCGTTTCAGGGCTCGAACGTGACCGGACGCACGAGCCCGACCGTCTGCGCAGCGGGCCGCTGCAGCGCCGGTTCGTCGAAGACGATGTCGCCTTCGGCAACCGGGGTGTCGCGTGTCAGGCCCTTGAAGTCGAACAGGGCGGCGTCGGCGAGATGCGACGGCACGACGTTGGCC
Organism: Rhodocyclaceae bacterium; assembly: GCA_035444405.1. GTDB lineage: Bacteria > Pseudomonadota > Gammaproteobacteria > Burkholderiales > Rhodocyclaceae > DAOMOP01. Next base: position 15,175 of record DAOMOP010000068.1, on the reverse strand, counting down.
AGCGCGGTGAAGATCGATTCGATGCGGCCCGGATGTTCGCGCGCCCAGCCCTGCAGCATCGCCTTGATCTGCTTGCGCTGCGCGTTCTCGAGCGAGCCGCACAGGTTGCACGGGATGATCGGGTAGTCCATCGTGCGTGCAAAACGGGCGATGTCGGCCTCGACGCAGTAGGCGAGCGGGCGGATCACGACGTTGCCGCCGTCGTCGCTGACGAGCTTGGGCGGCATCGCCTTCAGGCGTCCGCCGAAGAAGAGATTCAGGAACAGCGTCTCGAGGATGTCGTCGCGGTGGTGGCCGAGCGCGATCTTGGTCGCACCGAGCTCGCGCGCGGTGCGGTAGATGATGCCGCGGCGCAGCCGCGAGCACAGCGAACAGGTGGTCTTGCCCTCGGGGATCTTGTCCTTGACGATCGAGTAGGTGTCCTCGGTGACGATGCGGTACTCGACGCCGATCGACTCGAAGTAGGCCGGCAGCACGTCGGCCGGAAAGCCCGGCTGCTTCTGGTCGAGGTTCATCGCGATGATGCGAAAGCTCACCGGTGCGCGCTCGCGCAGCGCAAGCAGGCACGACAGCAGCGTGTACGAGTCCTTGCCGCCGGACACGCACACCATCACCGTGTCGCCGTCCTCGATCATGTTGAAGTCGGCGATCGCCTCGCCGACGCCGCGCTCGAGCTTCTTCTTGAGCCTCAGGAAAGTGTTCGAGAAACGGCTTTCGCCGGTGGCCGATGCGGCTGGGGATGCGCTCACTGCGGGGGTCCTGTCGAAACGATGCGTCGATTATACTGCGTCGCCGCATCGCATCCCCGGTCCTGCCACCTGGCGGAGGAGGCGGTCGCGCTGCGGCGGGGTCGTCGTCCGCAGCCACGCCGCTCGCACATGCCGCTTGCGCCGCTCACAGATGGGCGCTGCGCCCGCCATCGACGGCGAGCACCTGACCGGTCACGTACGGCGCGTCGAAGAGCAGGAAGCGCACGGTGCGGGCGACGTCGGCCGGCGTGCCGACGCGCTTGAGCAGCGTGTGGTCGATGATCGCGCTGCGTTCCTCGTCGGGAAACTGGTCGTCCGTGGGCCACTCGATCGGGCCGGGCGACACGCCATTGACGCGCACCTCCGGCGCGAGCTCGAGGGCCAGCGCGCGGGTGAGCCCGAGCAGGCCGGCCTTGGCGGCGCAATAGACCGGGTAGCCGCGCAGCGGTCGCTCGGCGTGGATGTCGACGATGTTCACGATCGCGCCGCGCTGCGCGCGCAGGGCCGGTGTCGCGGCCTGCGACAGGAAGAGCGGCCCCTTCAGGTTCGAGCCGATCAGGTCGATCCACGCCGTCGTGCCGATCGTGCCGATCGGCGTCGGAAAGAAGCTCGACGCGTTGTTGACGAGCCCGTCGAGGCGGCCGTGACGCGCGAGCAGGTCGGCGACCAGTGCCTCGGGCACGCCGTCGTCCTTGATGTCGCCTTGTAGCGTCGACGCCGAGCGCGGGCGCTGTGCATTGAGCGCCTCGGCGAGCGCGTGGGCCTCGCCGGCCGAATGACGGTGGTGCAGCACCACCGTCGCACCGGCCGCATGCAGCGTGCGCGCGATCTCGGCGCCGACGCGGCGCGCGGCGCCGGTGATCAGAACGACCGGTGCGCTCGAGTTCTCATTCATTAGAATACGCCCTTGTCTGCCCGAAACGAGCCCTCCATGTCCCTGCCATCCCCTTCCGCCGATGCGCTCGCGCAGAGCGAACGGCTTTCCGAGCACATCGCCGCGACGATCCGCGCCGCAGGCGGCTGGCTGTCGTTCGCGCGCTACATGGAGCTCGCGCTCTATGCCCCCGGACTCGGATATTACAGCGGCGGGGCGAGAAAGTTCGGCCCCGGCGGGGATTTCATCACCGCCCCGGAGCTCACGCCGCTGTTCGGCCAGGCGCTCGCCGCACAGGTCGAGCAGCTCGTGCGCCTGTCGCAGCCGCACGTGATCGAGGTCGGCGCCGGCACCGGCCTGCTTGCCGCCGACCTGTTGCTCGAGCTCGAGCGGCGCGACTGCGTGCCCGACAGCTACGGGATTCTCGAGCTGTCGGGCGAGCTGCGCGAGCGCCAGTTCGACACGCTGGCGCAGAAGGCGCCCCACCTGGCTGGCCGGGTACGCTGGCTCGACACGCTGCCCGAGCGTTTCGCCGGGGCGATCGTTGCCAACGAGGTGCTCGACGTGATGCCGGTGCATCTGGTGGTCGCGCGCGACGGCATGCTGTTCGAGCGCGGCGTCGCCGTCGATGCCGACGGCCGGCCGGGCTGGGCCGACCGGCCGGCCCAAGCCGCGGTCGCCGCCGCTGCCGCCGCGCTCGGGCTGCCGATGCCGGAGCACGGCGAGTATGTCACCGAGGTGAATCTGGCGGCGCGGGCGTGGGTCGCGGAATGGGCCGGGCGGCTCGAGGCCGGCGGCCTGCTGCTGATCGACTACGGCTACCCGCGCGCCGAGTACTACCTGCCGTCACGCTCGAACGGCACGCTGCTGTGCTACTACCGGCACCGGGCCCACGCCGATCCGTTCCTGTGGCCGGGGCTCAACGACATCACCACGTTCGTCGACTTCACCGCGGTGGCCGAGGCGGCCCACGACGCGGGCCTGGACGTGCTCGGCTACGCGAACCAGGCGACGTTCCTGTTCAACTGCGGCGTGCTCGAGTGCCTGGCGCGGCGCGGGCCGGAGCAGAGCGCCGATTACATTCGCGCCGCGCGCGCGGTGCAGCGTCTGACCACGCCGCAGGAGATGGGTGAGCTCTTCAAGGTGCTCGCGCTCGGGCGCGGCATCGATGCCCCGTTGCTCGGCTTCGCACGCGCAGACCGCCTGCACACGCTGTGATGCGCGCGCGCCCGCGTGGCGGCACGCGGTGCGAACTCACTCCTGGTTGCGGTAGTAGGCGTCGAGGAAGCTGTCGGCATCGAGCGCGGGGGGCGCGTCGTGGGACGCGGCGCAGTCGTAGCCTTGCGGCGACTCGTCGGCGTCGGGGCAGGAAAGCCAGTTCGCGCTGAGCACTTCGTCGTCGTATTCGGACTCGGGCGTGCGAGGATTGTCGCCGGTGTGCATGTCCATGATCGTCCCCATGATGATTCCTCCGTCGCGCTGCGCCGGGCGGCCTCTGTCGGACCTGTGCGTCGAAGGCTGCGAACAGCATCGCAGCCGAGCGTGACACGATGATGACGCCTGGGCGCGCTGGTGTCATCAGCGTGCGCTCAACTGTTTTGTCGCAATTCGTGTGGGATTGGTTCAACCGCCGCGCCGGGGCCGGGCGCGGGCTATGCGATGACGTGGGTTTCGCCGGAACGGGTGTCGTGCCGCGGCGTGGTCGCGCGACGCGCCGGCCCATGCCGGGTTCGGGTGTCGCAGCGCGCTCGAGCGGTGGCGCGCGCAGCCGGACGTTACGTGATGCGCGGTGACAGCCAGTCGGCGATGCGGTCGGCGACGCTGCGCCAGCCGCGCTCGAGCATCACGCCGTGGCCCATGTCCGGGACGATTTCGGCGCGGGTGCCGTACATCGATGCGGTCATGTGCACCTGCGAGGGCGGAATCAGGTGGTCGTGTTCGGCGCCGATGATCAGCATCGGCGCACGGTGCATCAGGCCCGGGTGCGGCAGGTTGAACAGCGTCATGTCCCAGATCGCGCGATGCGACTCGGGCTGGCAGGCGTGGTAGTAACGCATCAGGTCGGCCTCGTCGATGGGCTGGTGGAACAGCGCCTCGCGCAGGCTGGCCGGGTGCGGCTGGCCGCCGCCGAGCATGCGGTTCAGGTCGGTGAGCAGGCCGGGCTTGCTGAACATCAGGCCGAAGGCCGAGCCCATCAGGCCTTGCGGGGGCACCGAGCACAGCAGCACGGTGGCCGGTACGTTAGCGCGCTCGAGGTATTTCTGCACCACCATGCCGCCCATCGAATGACCGATCAGCACCGGTGCGGCGGGTAGCCGGTCGATGACTTCGGCGACGTCGTCGACATAATCGCTGATCGAGAAGCGATCGAGCGGCTGATGACGCCGGCTCGTTCCGTGACCGGACAGCGACAGCGCGTAGGCCGCGTAGCCGAGGCCGGCGAAGTGGGGCAGGAAGTGCTCGTCCCAGCACCATGCCCCGGTGTAGGCGCCATGGATGAACAGCAGCGGCGTCGCGAAGGCCGGCTCGCCGGCCGGTGCGCGGGCAATCACCTCGAGGTCGCCGAAGCGGGACTTGTTCATTTGGGTACCTTCATGCCGCGCTGCACGGCGGGCCGCGCGTTCATCGCATCGAACCAGCGCCTGAGCGACGGATAGCGCTTCAGATCGATGCCCTGCCAGTCGTGGCGCGCGATCCATGGAAAGGTCGCGATGTCGGCGACCGAATACGCTTCGCCGGCGATCCACTCATGCTGGCCGAGCCGGGTGTCGAGGACGCCGTACAGATGCACCGCCTTCTTCGAGTAGCGGTCGATCGCGTACGGGATCAGTTCCGGTGCGAAGCGCAGGAAATGGTGCACCTGGCCGAGCATCGGCCCGACGTTGCCGACCTGGAACATCAGCCACTGGATCGCCTCGAGACGGCTGCGCAGGTCGGCCGGCAACAGACGCCCGGTCTTGCCGGCGAGGTAGAGCAGGATCGCGCCCGACTCGAACACCGTGATCGGCTTGCCCTCGGGACCCTCGCTGTCGGTGACCACGGGGATCATGCTGTGCGGTGCGACCTGCACGAAAGCCGGTTCGAACTGCTCGTCGCGCGTGATGTCGATCGCGCGCACCTCGTAGGGCAGGGAGAGCTCCTCGAGCGCGATCGAGATCTTGCGACCGTTCGGGGTGCTCCACGTGTATAGCGTGATCATGGCATCGGGTCTCTGTGCGGGCGCCGGTCCGTCGGCGTGCGATTGCGATGGCGGCCCCGGCGGGTTCTAATGCGGCATTCGGCCGGGGGAGCGGGCAGTGCTCAAATGGGTGGTGGTGATCGTCGTGCTGGTGCTCGTCACCGGCCTGCTGCGCGCGCAGCTCGCGCAGTGGCTGCATCTGGGGCGGCTGCCGGGCGACCTGAACCTGCGTGTGCGCGGGCGCAGCTATCGTTTGCCGTTCACCTCCACCTTGTTGCTGTCGCTGTGTGCATGGCTGATTCTGCGGGCGATCTGAGCGGCGGTGTGTCCGAAGTGTCACGCTTGCGGCGAAAAAGCCGCCAGCGCGTGCTTGACTGCGCTCACGCGGGCGGCGTGGATGCGCTGCGGGATCTGCGTCTTGTCGCTACAGGCGCGTGCAATCGCACCGGCGTCGACCGATTGCACCGCGGTTAGCGCAGCCTGCCAGGTTGCGGCCGCGGTGTAGGTGCGCGCCGGCGTGCCGGGCCGCCCCAGGTAGTCGCAGGCCGCCGCATCGAGCAGCAGCGCGAAGCGCTCGGGCCGGCGCAGCGCATCGCAGCGTTCGAGCAGCCGCACGATCGTCGCGGCGCGCAGCTCGGCGGCGCGATGCAGCACGCCGTGCTCGCGCGCGAGCAGGACCGCGAGGTCGCGGCACTCGGCCGGCGCGCGCAGCCGCTCCGACACGGCACGTGCGTGTTCGGCGCTCCTCGCCTCGTGGCCGGCGTGGTGCGGCCATTGCGCGGGCGCGGTGTCGCCCTTGCCGAGGTCGTGCAGCAGGCATGCCCAGCGCACGGCCAGCGGCTGCGCCGTGGCTGCGGCGTGATCGATGACTGCGAGCACATGCGCGCCGGTGTCGATCTCGGGGTGGTGGGCGGGCGGCTGCGGCACGCCGAACAGGCGCTCGAGCTCCGGGAGGATGCGTGCGAGCGCGCCGCATTCGCGCAGCGTGCCGATCATGCGCGACGGCTGCGCCTCCATCAGCCCGCGTGCGAGCTCCTGCCACACGCGCTCGGGCACGAGGTGGTCGACCTCGCCGTCGTCCACCATCGCGCGCATCAGCGCGAGCGTCTCGGGTGCCACCGAGAAGTCGGCGAAGCGCGCCGCAAAGCGCGCCACGCGCAGGATGCGCACCGGGTCCTCGGCGAAGGCCGGGCTGACGTGGCGGAAGATGCGCGCGGCGAGGTCGTGGCGGCCGCCGTACGGGTCGATCAGCGTGCCGTCCTCGCTGCGCGCCATCGCGTTGATGGTGAGATCGCGGCGCAGCAGGTCCTCTTCGAGGCTGACATCGGCGGCGGCGTGGAAGGCGAAGCCCTTGTAGCCGCGGCCGGTCTTGCGCTCGGTGCGCGCGAGTGCGTATTCCTCGCCGCTGTCCGGATGCAGGAACACCGGAAAATCCTTGCCGACCGGCCGGAAGCCGCGTGCGAGCATCTCGTCGGGCGTGGCGCCGACGACGACCCAGTCGCGGTCCTTTACCGGCAGCCCGAGCAGCTCGTCGCGCACCGCTCCGCCGACGATGAAGGCGCGCATCAGTCCGGCCCGCGGCGCGCGCGCGTGCGGCTGTGGTAGTAGCGGCCGCGCGTGCTCGCGTTGGCGATGTAGGACGGCACGATCGCCTCGAGCGCGGTCGGCTTGAGATCGAAGGGCAGCGGCGTGCCGCTCGCGACATTGTCGACCTGCATCGAGCGCAGGTTGTCGCGACTCATCAGCGGGCCGGGCAAGCGTTCGAGCACCGCGGCCTGCAGCGCCGCGAGCCGGTCGGACAGCGGCACGATGATGCGGCGCTTGCCGGTCAGCGTGGCGATGTACTCGACGAGCTCGCGCAGCGTGTAGACGGTGGGCCCGGCCAGCTCGAAGGTCTGGCCGGCCGCCGAGTGTTCGTTCAGGCAATGCCACACGACTTCGGCGACGTCCTCGACATAGACCGGCTGGAAGCGCGCCGCGGCCCCTGCGAGCGGCAGCACCGGGAAGACGCGCACAAGCCCTGCGAAGAGGTTCACGAAGCTGTCGCCGCGGCCGAAGATCACCGACGGGCGCAGAATGGTCCAGGCGGGGTGCTCGCCGGCAGCACGAATCGCGGCCTCGCCGGCGGCCTTGGAGCGCTGGTATTCGGACGCGCCGTTGTCGTCGGCGCCGAGCGCGCTGACATGCACGAGGCGCGCCACGCCGGCCTTCTGGCAGGCGGCCACGATCTTGGCCGGCAGCTCGACGTGCGCACGCGCGAAGTCGGGTCCGTACGGCTCAGCGCTCGCCGAATGCAGGATGCCGACGAGGTTGACCACGGCATCGGCGCCGGCGAACAAGCGCTCGAGCGTGGCCGGGTCATGCACGTCCGCCTCGACGACCTCGATGCCGGGCAGCAGGATCAGGTGGCCGGCACGACTGCGCCGGCGCGTCGGGACGAGCACGCTGACGGCTTCTTCGGCGAGGCGGTTGGCGATGGCGCTGCCGACGAAACCCGTGCCGCCGGTCAGGACGATGCGTTGTGTTTTCATTTTGGTCGAAGTGTGAGTCGAGAACAGTCGGTCAGGAGTCGGTTTCGGAGCCGGGTGCGATCACATCCAGACGGGCCTTCAGCGATTGCGGGCGGCGCTCGAACATGGCGGCATAGATGACGGCGTTGGCCAGTACCTTCTTGACATAGTCGCGCGTCTCGTCGAAGGGGATGGTTTCGGCATAGATCGCAGCCTCGATCGGTCGCTCGTCGCGCCATCGGCGCGCACGCCCCGGTCCGGCATTGTAACCGGCGGAGGCCAGCACCGGATGGTTGTCAAGCCCGCTCAGGATGATGCGCATGTAGCTCGTTCCGAGCAGGACGTTGGTATCGGGGTCGCCGAGCATGCGCGGATGATAGCCGGACAGGCCGATACGCTTGGCGACCCACTTGCCGGTTGCCGGCATGACCTGCATCAGCCCCTGTGCGCCGGCGCTCGAGCGGGCCGGGACGATGAAGCGGCTTTCCTGGCGCATCAGTCCATACACCCACGCGAGGTCCAGCCCCTGGCTCCGCACCTGCGGTTCGATCAGCTCGCGATACGGTGCGATGAAGCGGATCTCGAAGTTCGCGTTCGGGTCGGCGAGCTCGGCGGTGTTGATGGCGCGGTCGTAGAGCTGGTTCGCCAGCGCGTGGTGCGCGGCGGCGAGCAGAAAACCGCGGTCGCGGCCGCGCAGCGCGTGGATCCATTCGCGTGTGGCTTCGGTGGTCAGGCCGAGGCGGTAGAAGGCGAGGGCGCGCGCGATCGCGGGGTCGTTGGCGACGCGCGTGCGGTCGCGGGCGGCGACGGCGTCGTCGGGTGGCGGCATGAACGATCGGCCCAGCTCGTCGGCCGCGAGCATGCCGTAGAAGTGGGCCTCACCGGCGATGCGCTCGTACAGCGCGCGCGCGGCGTCGTGCCGGCCTCGGGCGGCGTGCGCACGGGCGAGCCAATAGACCCACTCGGGTGCGTCGCGCTCGGCTGCGTCGAGCGACGCGATCGTCGCCTCGACGCGGTGCCAGTTCTCGATGCGCAGCGCTGCACGCACGCGCCACGCGCGCTGGGCGGCGGTCATGTCGACGCTGCCGGCGGCACGAAACCAGTCGTCGGCCTCGGGCAGCCGGGACTGTGCCCCGTGCAGGCCGAGCACGGCATAGATGCGGCCGCGCTCGTCGTGCTCGAGGCGATCGTACAGCCGCGACAGCCGCTGGTGGGCGGCGCGTGCGTCCTCGCGGGCGAGGCGGATCAGCGCGGCCAGCGCGAATTCGCGCTCGCCGCGTCGCACCGCGAAATTCGGCCGGAGCCGATCGATGAACGCGGAGGGCGAATCGACCAGCCGGTCGAGCTGCGTCAACTCGGGGGCACGGCCGGCGGGCAGCCACGCCAGCGTGGTACGCGCGGCCTGTGGCGTGCGGCTGTCGATCTGGCGCCGGAAGCGCCACCATACCTCGTCCTCGCTGACTTGCCCGCCGAGCGCGGCCTCGCGCATGACCGGTTGGCAGGCGTCGGGCGCGTCGAGGAGCTCGCGCCATTGGGCGGCGACTTCGGCGAGCACGCGCGCGTCGCCGGTCGCCCGGCGTGCCTGCCAGGCGAGGCAGCGCAGCTCGGCGTCGGGGCGTTCGTGCTCGCGAAACACGTGCAGAAAGCCGACCCAGTCGCCGTCCTTGGCGAGACGTTGCAGCCAGTAGGCACGCAGCCGCTCGGCTGCGACGCCGTCGCGGTGCCGGTCGATGAAGGCGATCAGCCGGTCGGCCGGCGGCGCTTCGGGGCGGGCGAGCATGTTCACCAGCAGCCAGTATTCGACGTAGGCATCGAGCAGGTGATCGTCCGGCGTGGCGGCCAGACGCTCGAGGGTGGCGCGATCGCCCGTGCGCAGCGCCTCGCGGGCCGCTAGAATCCGCTCGTCGCCCTGCCTGCCGTGTGCCGATGCGATCGAGAATGCGAGCAGGATGGCCAGTACGGAAACGAAGCGATGAATCATTCTTGTCGAACCTCCCCGATGCAGCCCGACACGGCGGGTCCGGATGCGATGACTCCGTCGTCGAGCGACAGCGACATTCTAATGCTGCGGCGCGAGCTGCGCCGTACGACGATCAGCGCGCGTGAGGCGCTGACGGTGACGGCTCATGCGGCGCTCAATACGCGCCTCGAGGCGCACCTGGCCGAGCTGCTCGAGACGCTGGCGCCGATGACGGTGGCCTTCTGCTGGCCGTTTCGCGGCGAACCGGACCTGCGCCGGCTGATGGGGCGGTGGACCCATGCCGACGCCGCGCGCACGGCGGCCTTGCCGGTGGTGCTCGAGCGGGAGCACCCGCTCGCCTTCCGCCCGTGGGTGCCCGGCATGGCGCTGGTGGCCGACCGCCACGGGATACCGCATCCCCCGGCAGGCGACACCGTGGTGCCCGACGTGGTGCTCGTGCCGCTCAATGCCTTCGATGCCCGTGGCTATCGCCTGGGCTACGGCGGGGGCTATTTCGACCGCACGCTGGCGAGCCTGCCGGCGCTTGCCATCGGCGTCGGCTTCGAGCTCGGGCGCAGCGATTCGGTGTATCCGCAGGCACACGACCAGCCGATGGACTGGATCGTCACCGAGGCCGGCGCGTTTCAGGCCAGAAACAGCCGGTAGGCGGGGTTCTGCGACTCGTCGGCGTACTCGTAGCCGAGGCGGTCGAGGAAGTCCTGGAATGCGATCTTGTCGTCGGGCGTTACCTGCATGCCCACCAGCACGCGTCCGAAGTCCGAGCCGTGGTTGCGGTAGTGGAACAGGCTGATGTTCCAGTCCGAGCGCAGGTTGGCGAGAAAATTCATCAGCGCGCCGGGTCGCTCCGGGAACATGAAGCGATACAGCAGCTCGTTGTCGACCTGCGGCGCCCGTCCGCCGACCATGTAGCGGATGTGGGTCTTGGCCATCTCGTCGTCGGTCAGATCGAGCGCCGGCAGCTCGTGGCGCGCGAGCAGTTCGACCAATCGGCCCGCCTCGGCGCGGTTGTGCACGGTGACGCCGACGAAGATGTGGGCCTGCTGCGGGTCCGCGTAGCGATAGTTGAACTCGGTGATGTTGCGATGGCCGACCAGGCTGCAGAACTTCTTGAACGAGCCGGGGCGTTCCGGAATCGTCACGGCGAGCACCGCCTCACGCTGTTCGCCCAGTTCGGCGCGCTCGGCGACGAAGCGCAGCCGATCGAAATTCATGTTCGCCCCGGAGGCCACCGCGACCAGGCTCTTGTCGCGCAGCTTGTGGCGTTTCGCGTATTCCTTGGCGCCGGCCACTGCCAGCGCGCCGGCCGGCTCGAGGATGGAGCGCGTATCCTCGAACACGTCCTTGATCGCCGCGCAGATCGCGTCGTTGTCGACCAGGATCATCTCGTCGACGTACTGCTGACACAGGCGGAAGGTCTCCGCGCCGACCTGCTTGACCGCCGCGCCGTCGGCAAACAGCCCCACCTGCTCGAGCATCACCCGCTCGCCCGCTGCGAGCGAGCGCGTCATCGCGTCGGCATCGACGGCCTCGACGCCGATGATGCGTGTTTCCGGGCGCAGGCGCTTCACGTAGGCGGCCACGCCGGCGATCAGTCCGCCGCCGCCGACGCAGCAGAAGATGGCGTGGATCGGCTTATGGTGGGCGCGCAGGATCTCCATGCCGATGGTGCCCTGGCCGGCAATGACGTCAGGGTCGTCGAAGGGGTGGACGAAGGTGAGCCGCTCGGCCTTTTCCAGCTCCTTGGCATGCGCGTAGGCGTCCGAGAACGAGTCGCCGAACAGCACCACCTCGCCACCGCGCCCGCGCACCGCGTCGACCTTGATCTGCGGCGTCGACACCGGCATCACGATGACCGCGCGCGTGCCCAGTGTCTGCGCCGACATCGCGACCCCCTGCGCGTGGTTGCCGGCCGACGCGCAGATCACGCCACGCTTGAGCGCCTGCGGCGACAGGTTCGCCATCTTGTTGTAGGCGCCGCGGATCTTGAAGCTGAACACCGGCTGCATGTCCTCGCGCTTGAGGTACAGGCGATTGTGGATGCGCGCCGAAAGATTCGTGGCCAGGTCGAGCGGCGTCTCCTGCGCGACGTCGTAGACCTGCGCGTTGAGGATTCTTTCGAGGTAGTCCGAGCTTGCGTATGCCATGTGCGGGGTCTGCGCGGCCGAAGCCAAAGAGACCGAGCGTAGCAGGCGAGCAGGGCGCGAGGCAAGGGCGGCTGCGGGCTTGTCCTGCCCGGCGGGGCGCTGCCGTCGCGGGCGGGCGGCGGGGCGCCGCACCACTGCGCCGATCAGTGCTGCTCGGGGTCGCGCGGCGATGGTGTGGGCGCGAGCGGCGATGCGGCTCGCCTCGCCTCGCCGTGCTGGCCATCCCGCTCGATCATGCGCTGCTGGCGCTCGATGAAGTCCTGTGTCGAGTCGATGCCACGCAGCTGCAGGATGGTCGAGCGCACCGCCGCCTCGAGCAGCACTGCGAGGTTGCGGCCGGCGGCCACCGGCAGGATGGTGCGCGGCACGGAGACGCCGAGGATCTCCTGCGTCTCGAGGTGAATCGGCAGGCGCGATGGATCGTCCTGCCCCGGTATGCGGCGCTGCAGGTAGACCACCAGACGCAGGCGCATCTTGCGCCGGCAGGCGGTCTCGCCGAAGATCGTGCGGATGTTGAGCACACCGAGCCCGCGCACCTCGATGAAATCCTGCAGCAACTCGGGGCAGCGTCCCTCGAGCACCTGGGGTGCGATGCGCGAAAACTCGACGATGTCGTCGGCGACCAGGCCATGGCCGCGCGAGATCAGCTCGAGCGCGAGTTCCGACTTGCCCGCGCCCGAATCGCCGGTGATGAACACCCCCAGGCCGAGCACGTCCATGAACACGCCATGCAGAGAGATCTTCTCGGCGAGCTGGCGCGACAGGTACAGGCGCAGCTGGTCGATCACGCTGGCGGCCGGCAGGGGGGTGGTCAGCAGTGCGACGTTGGTCGCCTCGCAGATCGAGCGCACCATGCCGGGCGGCTCGCAGCCGTCGGCCATGATGATGGCCGGCGGTCGCGCCGCAAAGATCTCGTGCAGGTGGTGGGCGATCTTGTCGCGCGACTGGCGCTGTGCCCAGGTCATCTCGGCCGCGCCGATGACCTGCAGTCGTTCGGGGTGGATCAGGTTGAGGTGGCCGACCAGATCGGCCGGCCAGATGCGTGCCTCGGCGACCGACAGGACACGGTCGAGATCGCCGCAGACGCGAGTGAGCTCGAGTAGTGCGCCCTGGGTGTCAAACAGCTGCGCGACGCTTGTCTGTCGCATGCGGATCCCAGTTTGCGAACAGCGCGTGCACGGTTGCGGCATCGGGTGCGTTCGCAAGCCGCTCGCGGAAGTTGCTGTCGCTGAACATCTGTGCGAGCTCGGACAGCAGTTGCAGGTGCTGCTCGTTGGCCTGCTCCGGAACCAGCAGTACGAACAGCATGCCGACCGGACGGCCGTCGGGCGCGTCGAACTGCACCGGCGTGGTGAGCCGCAGGAATGCGCCGGCCGCCTCCTTCAGGCCCTTGATGCGGCCGTGGGGGATCGCGATGCCCTGGCCCAGTCCGGTGGAGCCAAGGCGCTCGCGCGAGAACAGGCTGTCGAAGACATCGCCACGCGCGATACCCTGATTGTTCTCGAACAGCAGGCCTGCCTGCTCGAACACGCGCTTCTTGCTGCTCGCCTCGAGGTCGACGACGACGTTGGAAGGAGGGAGGAGGTCGGCAATCAGGCTCATCTTGCGAATGCCTGCACAGTCGGCCGAATGGGTCGGCGCCATGCAGTCATGGGAACGGTTGAAGGATGCGCCAGGTGCGCTTCGAGGTTGGCGATTATAAACACGGCTTGGCCCGAGCGCGCGGCGTAATACGTCACGTCTGCCTCAGAACGCATGGCCGGATCTGCCGTGCGGGTCGATCGCTGCGTTGCTCACTCGCTCCCTCGTTGCCTATCTGCTTGATATTTCACGTTGTCAGCTCGTGTGTGCGGTGCGCTCGACCCTGCAGGTCACGATCGCTTCGTACGCTCTCAGGACTCGGTGACCTGATGCTTGAGCGCGTCGTGGCCGTGGTCGTGATTCTTTTGCTTGTACTTTAGCACCTGGCGGTCGAGCTTGTCGGTCATGCTGTCGATGGCGGCATACATGTCGCCGTCGTCGCTCTCGACGAAGATGTCCTTGCCGCGCACGTGCAGTGTCACCTCCGCCTTGTGCTTGAGCTTCTCCACCGAGAGGATCACGTTGATGCTGGTGACATTGTCGAAGTGCCGGATCACGCGATCGAGCTTGGTCGTGACGTAGTCGCGGATGGCCTGCGTGACCTCGACGTGATGCCCGGTGATGTTGAGATTCATGGTTGCTCCTTTTGCGTTCAGATCGACTTGCGCTGGCTGACCGGCGGGATACTCAGCGATTCGCGGTATTTGGCAATGGTGCGCCGCGCGACCACGATACCCTGCTGGCCCAATAGTTCGGCAATCTTCGAGTCGGAAAGCGGCTTTTTCCTGTCCTCGGCCTCGACGAGCTGGCGAATCAGCGCCCGGATCGCCGTCGACGAGGCCGCTCCACCGGTGTCGGTGGCTACGTGACTGCCGAAAAAATATTTCAATTCGAATACACCGCGCGGCGTCGCCATGTACTTCTGCGTCGTCACGCGCGAAATCGTCGACTCGTGCAGCTCCAGTTGGTCGGCGATCTCGCGCAGCGTGAGCGGGCGCATCGCGACCTCGCCATATTCGAAGAACTGTCGCTGCTGGTCAACAATTGCCTGGGACACCCGCAGGATGGTGTCGAAGCGCTGCTGCACGTTCTTGATCAGCCAGCGTGCTTCCTGCAGGTGACTCGACAGCGCGCCGCTGCTGCCGCGGTTCTGCTGGAGGATGCTCGCATAGAGGGCGTTGACGCGCAGCTTCGGCATCGCTTCGGCATTGAGGCTGGCGCTCCACTGGCCGCGCAGCTTGCGCACCACGACGTCGGGCACGACGTAGCGGGTCTCTTGCACCGAATGCTGCGACCCGGGGTGCGGATCGAGGCTGCAGATCAGTGCGTGTGCGGCGCGCAGCGCGTCGTCGTTGCAGCCGGTGACGCGCTTCAGACGCACGAAGTTGCGCTCGGCGAGCAGGTCGAGGTGCCGGTCGACGATCGTCAGCGCGAGCTCGCGCTCGGCGCTGGCGGGCAGTGCGCGCAGCTGCAGGCTCAGGCACTCCTGTGGCGTGCGTGCGCCGACGCCGGCCGGGTCCAGGCTTTGCACGTGGTGCAGCGCGATCGACAGGTCGTCGAGGGTGACCTCGAGCTCGGCCGGCAGCAGCTCGAGCAGCTCCTCGAGCGACTGGTTCAGGTAGCCGTCGTCGTCGATCGCCTCGATCACGAAGCGCACCAGCATGCGGTCGCGATCGGACAGCGGCGACAGGCTGACCTGCTGGTTGAGGTGGTCGCGCAGGCTGGTCGTGGCCGCCTGCAGCTCCTGGTAATCGACGTCCTCGTCGTCGTCGCGGTGGCTCGCTCCGCTCGCCGCACTCGACCACTCGGCCGCCTCGTCGAAGCTCTCGGCGTCCTGGCGGGTGTCGCGTTCGTCGCCGCCGTCGGGGCCGGCCGCGGGCTCGTCGCTCGGGGGCGAGGAGTTCTGGGTGGCGGGGACGAAATCGCCCTCGTCGCCGTCCTCGCGTTCGAGCATCGGATTCTCGAGCAGGAACTTCTCGATCTCCTGGTTCAGCTCCAGCGTCGACAGCTGCAGGAGCTTGATCGACTGCTGCAGTTGCGGCGTCAGCGTCAGATGTTGCGAGAGCTTGAGCTGGAGTGTCGGTTTCATGCTGCCGTCGTCAGAGCCGGAAGTGCTCGCCGAGGTAGACCTGGCGGACCTGCTCGTTCTCGATGATCT
>DAOMOP010000067.1:15302-17866 GCA_035444405.1 Rhodocyclaceae bacterium | reverse complement strand
GCCATCGACACGGATATCGGCACCCAGGCGCAGCAGTTCGTTGACGTGCATGAAGCGGTTCTCGAAGATCGTCTCGTTGATCACGCCGACGCCATCGGCCACGCAGTCCAGCGCCATGAATTGCGCCTGCATGTCGGTCGGAAAGGCCGGATACGGCGCCGTGCGCACATTGACCGCCTGCAGGCGCGCCGGCGCCTTGATGCCGATCGCGTCACGCTCGAAAGTAAGCTCGCAGCCGGCGTCCATCAGCTTGTCGACGACCGCGTCGAGGTAGCACGACGTCGTATTGGTGAGTCGTGCCTGCCCACCGCTCGCCGCCACCGCGCACAGATAGGTTCCGGTCTCGATGCGATCGGGCATGATGCGATGCGTCGCACCGTGCAGGCGCGCCACGCCGCGGACGCGAATGACGTCGGTCCCCGCGCCGGAGATGTTCGCACCCATCGCGACCAGGCAGGTCGCGAGGTCGGCGACCTCGGGCTCGCGCGCGGCATTCTCGATGACGGTCTCGCCGTCGGCGAGGCACGCCGCCATCATCAGGTTCTCGGTACCGGTCACGGTGACCATGTCGGTGAACAAGCGCGCGCCTTTCAGCCGTGGGGCCACCGCATGAACATAGCCGTGCTCGACCGCGATCTCCGCCCCCATGGCCTGCAGGCCCCGGATGTGCTGATCGACCGGACGCGCGCCGATCGCACACCCGCCCGGCAGCGACACGCGCGCCTCGCCGCAACGCGCAAGCAGCGGGCCGAGCACGAGGATCGAAGCGCGCATGGTCTTGACCATCTCGTAGGGCGCCACCGGGTGGTCGAGCCCGGCGGCGTCGAGCGCGACGACATCGCCGTCACGCTCGACCGCAACCCCCATCTGCGCGAGCAGTTTCAGCAGCGTGTCGATATCGTTGAGCTGGGGCACGTTGGTGAAGGTCACCGGCTCGCGGCTCAGCAGCGCCGCGCACAGAATCGGCAGCGCCGCGTTCTTCGCGCCCGAAATGGCCAGCTCGCCCGACAGGCGCGCCCCCCCTTCGATCAGCAATTTGTCCATCGAGCGTCTCAGAAACCCAGCTCTTTGCTGACCTCGGCCCAGCGCGCCGGTGTGTAGGTCTGCAGCTGCAGTGCATGGATCTCGTTGCCGAGCAAGGCGCCGAGCGTCGCATACACCGCCTGGTGTTGCCGAATGCGTGGCTTGCCCTCGAACTCGGTGCTCACGACGATGCCCGTGAAATGCACGCCGTCGTCGCCCTGAATCTCGACGAATTCACAGGGCATGCCCTCGGAAATCAGGCGCTTGATCTCGTTTGCGTCAAACATGTCTAGATACCTCAACCGCGCAGCTTGTAACCCCGCGACAACATCGTCAGGGTCAGCACTGCAAGCAACGTAAAAAACACCCCCACCACGACCAGGCTCAGCCACGGCGACACGTCGGATTGTCCGAAGAAACCGTAGCGAAAGCCGTCGATCATGAAGAAGAACGGATTGCCGTGCGACACATCCTGCCAGAGCTCCGGCAACGAATGGATCGAGTAGAACACGCCGGAGAGCATCGTCAGCGGCATGATCAGGAAGTTCTGGAACGCCGCCAGCTGGTCGAACTTGTCCGCCCAGATGCCGGCGATCATGCCCAGCGTGCCGAGCGTCGCCCCACCCAAGACCGCAAACACCAGTACCCACAGCGGATGCGCGAGCGGTACCGGCACGAACGGCAGTGCCACGAGCAGCACGCCGACGCCGACGAACAGCCCCCGCAGCACCGCGGCGACGACATAGGCGGCATAGAACTCATGATACGAGATCGGCGGCAACAGCATGAAGATGATGTTGCCGGTGATCTTGCTCTGGATCAGCGACGACGAGCTGTTCGCGAACGCGTTCTGCAGCAGCGACATCATCATCAGCCCCGGCACCAGAAAAGTGGTGTAGCCGATGTCACCATATACCGTCACGTGGCGGTCGAGCACGTGCGAAAAGATGAGCAGGAACAGGAGCGCCGTCAACACCGGCGCGGCGACGGTCTGGAACGCGACTTTCCAGAAGCGCAGGATCTCCTTGTAGAGCAGCGTGCGAAATCCCACCCACGCCGACGTGGGCGGCGGCACGATCGGGTCAGGCACGGCTCATCACCTCCACGAACACCCGCTCCAGATCGGGTTCACCGAGCTCGATCTCTTCGACCCCGCCGTTGCCTTCGCGCAGCCGCGCGAGCAGCGCCTCGACATCGCCATAGGATTCGAAGCCGAAGCTCATCCAGTTGCCCTCCTCGAGCTTGCCTCCGACCG
This sequence comes from Rhodocyclaceae bacterium, assembly GCA_035444405.1. Classification (GTDB taxonomy): domain Bacteria; phylum Pseudomonadota; class Gammaproteobacteria; order Burkholderiales; family Rhodocyclaceae; genus DAOMOP01. The sequence goes on along the minus strand of DAOMOP010000067.1, from coordinate 15,588 downwards.
CGACGCCGGCTTCGGGGTGCTTGAGGCGCACACGCAGGCTGTGCGTCGCAAACTGGCGCAGCAGTGCGCGCGTGCTGTCGAGCGCGACCACGCGCCCGGCCTTCAGCATTGCGATGCGGCCACACAGCGCCTCGGCCTCTTCGAGATAGTGTGTCGTCAATACGACGGTGTGGCCGTCGCGGTTGAGCTTGCGCACGAACTGCCACAGCCCCTGACGCAGCTCGACGTCGACGCCGGCGGTCGGTTCGTCGAGCACGATCACCGGCGGCCGGTGCACCAGCGCCTG
>DAOMOP010000067.1:328-15292 GCA_035444405.1 Rhodocyclaceae bacterium | reverse complement strand
CGCTTCATCCCGCCCGACAGCGTGCGCATGTTCGCTTCGGCTTTCGGCAGCAGGTCGAGGTTGGCAAGGATCTCGTCGATCCACGCGTCGTTGTGCGCGATGCCGAAATAACCCGACTGGATGCGCAGCAGCTCGCGCACCGAGAAGAACGGATCGAAGACGAGCTCCTGCGGCACCACCCCGAGCTGCATGCGGGCGTTGCGGTAATCGCTCACGACATCGTGCCCCATCACCTCGAGCGAGCCGGAGGTCGGCCGCACCAAGCCAGCCAGGGCCGAGATCAGCGTCGTCTTGCCGGCGCCGTTGGGGCCCAGCAGGCCGAAGAACTCGCCCTGCTCGACTTCGAAGCTCACGCCGGCGAGCGCCTGCAACGCACCGTAGCGCTTGGTGACCGAATCGATGCGGATCGCAGGGGTGCTCATCGACCGGACGACGCTCACGCTTCGACGGGCAACAACTCGGATATGCCGTACAGATCGGCGAGGCTGCGCAGGCCGGTGGGCAAGCCGCGAATCGTCAACGCGTGACCGGCCGTCCGCGCGACTCGGCACCAGTCGAGCAGCACGCCCAAGGCGGCCGAATCGGCTTCGCTGACGCCGGAAAAATCGACCACGAGATCGCCGGCATGCAGCCTTTCACGGCCTTCGGCGAGCTGTCGCGCGGCCGACCACATGGTCACCGCTCCTTCCACCTTGAGCGCGCCCGCCATCAGGACTGACCAGCCGGCGGTGGAACCAGGTCGCTGCCGCGCGTCTCGAGCGCCCGGATCAGGCCATCGATGCCCCCGGCCCGAATCTCCTGCGCGAAGGTGCCACGATAATTGGTCACGAGACTCACACCGGCCACCACGACATCGAACACCATCCAGCCCCGCTCGGTCTTCTCGAGCACGTAATCGACGCTGACCGGCTGCGCGCCGGGCTGGTGCACCGCCGTCTGCACACGCACCGTCGTGTCGCCCGGGCTCATGCGCAAGGGCCGGAACGCGATCGTCTGGTCACGGTACTGCGTGAGCGCATTCGAATACGTGCGCACCAGCATCGAGTAGAAGGCATCCATCAATCGCTGCCGCTGCTCGGGCGTTGCCTCACGCCAGTCGCGCCCGACGGCCAGCATCGTCATGCGACGGAAATTGAAATGCGGCAGCACGACCTCCTCGATGCGTTCGACCGCACGCGTCGTGTCGCCATTGCGCAGCCCCTCGTCGGAGCGCAGGATCTCGAGTACCTCGTCGGAGAGCCGGCGCACCAGCTCGTCCGGAGCGAGTTCGGAAGTTGCCGCCCCCGCAGGGCCGAAGGACAGCATCAGCGCACACAGGCCAACCAAGATCGCTTTCATCCGTTTCACCTGCTCACGAGCGGTTTCGATGCATGGTCGACCTCGGCCGCATCGATCAATTCAAGACGCCCGAGGGCGGCGTGCGCAACCCGATCGGCCGCGGACGCATTGCCCGTCTGTGGTCCCAGGCCGTCGCCGTTGAAATCCTCGTACTCGATGGGTGGCGCACCGTCGTGCACCTTGTAGCGGCGCTGCTGCAGGTAGAAGTCGCGCATGAAGGCGTACTTGTCGAGCGAGGCTTCGTCGAAGGTCTTGTCCAGACCGAGCAGGTTCGCCCGGTTATGCACGAGGCGCAAGGCGGTGAAGGTATTGCGCGTGGCCACGTGATCGACCGTCCACACCTGATCGCCCTTCATGTCGACCGGCAGCACAGCGGCGTCACGCAGCGTGCGCGGGCCGAAGAACGGCAGTACCACGAAGGCCCCCTCGCCGACCCCCCAGACGGCGAGCGTCTGCCCGAGATCTTCATCGTTCTTGGGCAGCCCGGCCTCGGTGGCGACATCGAGCAGTCCGACGATGCCGAACGTCGAGTTCAGCCCGAAACGCATCCAGTCGGAAAAGCCGTCGCCGAACTTGCCCTGCAACATGTTGTTGAAGCCGATCCACAGGTCGCCGAGATTGCTGAAGAAGTTGCCGACACCGGTGCGCACCGGCTGCGGCGTGACGGTATCGTAGACTTGGGCGGCCGGGCGCAGCACGGCCTTGTCCACGCCCTCGTTGAAGCTGAACATCGCGCGGTTGAGGCGCTCGAGCGGGTCGTCGGGGTTCGGCACGCGTGTCGCACAGCCGCCCAGGACCAGGGCGAGACAGGCGAGCACGGTGACCGCAAAAGACGGTCGGGGAAATCGGGTCGTCATGATTGTTCTCTTTGTTGTCGGTTACCACATTCATTGCGTCTGCGCGGGTGGCGCAGACGCGCGGTCGAACAGGAACTGCCCTATCAGCTTCTCGAGCACCACGGCCGACTGGGTGATCTGCAGCGCGTCGCCCGAGCGCAGCATCTCGATGTCGCCACCGGGATCCAACCCCACGTATTGCTCGCCGAGCAGGCCGGAGGTCAGGATCGAGGCGATCGTGTCACTCGGGAACTCGTAGCGCGTCGCGATCGCGAGCGTCACATCGGCACGGTAGCTGTGCGTGTCGAAGCGGATGTCGGCAACACGCCCGACGACCACCCCGGCACTCTTGACCGGCGCGCGCACCTTGAGCCCCCCGATGTTGTCGAACTGAGCCCTCACGGTATAGGTTTCCGACAGGTCGACGCTCGCGAGGTTGCCGACGCGCAAGGCCAGGAACAGCAAGGCCGCAAAACCTGCGACGACAAACACTCCCACCCACAGATCGAGCGTGGCACGGCTCATGACTGCCCCCGGAACATGAAAGAAGTGAGTACGAAATCGAGCGCCAGGATCGCCAGCGCCGAGCTGACGACCGTACGCGTGATCGCACGCGAGACGCCTTCGGCCGTGGGCGTGCAGTCGTAACCCTCGAACACCGCGATCAGCGACACGGCGATGCCGAAGACGACGCTCTTGATGATGCCGTTGAGCACGTCGTAGCGAAAATCGACGGCCGACTGCATCTGAGCCCAGAACGCGCCTTCATCGACGCCGATGAACACGACACCGATCAGCCAGCCGCCGAACACCCCCATCGCCGAGAAAATGCCCGCCAGCAGCGGCATCGAGATCACGCCGCCCCAGAAACGCGGCGCGGCCACGCGGGCGATCGGGTTGACCGCCATCATGTCCATCGCCTTCAGCTGCTCGGTTGTCTTCATCAGGCCGATCTCGGCCGTCACCGCCGACCCGGCGCGGCTGGCGAACAGCAGCGCCGCCACCACCGGGCCGAGCTCGCGCACCAGCGACAAGGCCACGAGCACGCCGAGCGCGTCCCCGGAGCCGAACCGCTGCAGCGTCTCGTACCCCTGCAGGCCCAGCACCATGCCGACGAACAGGCCCGACACGACGATGATCAGCAGCGACAGCACGCCGCTGAAGTAGATCTCGCGAATCGTCAGATGCACGCGCCGCAGCGACTGCCCCGAATACACGAGCAGCAGCGCGAAGAAGCGTGCCGCAAAACCCAGCCGCCACACGCCATTGGTCACCAGCGCACCGAGCCAGCGCAGCGTTCCGTTCACACCGTTCATGGGCGCCCCTCCCCGAGCAGGCTCTGCGCGAGCGGTGGCGCCGGGTAGTGGAACGGCACCGGCCCGTCGGCCTCCGCATGCACGAACTGGTGCACGAACGCGTCGCGCGAGGCGCGGATCTCGTCGGGCGTGCCTTGCGCGACGATGCGCCCGTCGGAGACGAAATACACGTAATCGACGATCTGCAACGACTCATGCACATCGTGGGTGACCATGATCGAGCTCGCGCCGAGCGCGTCGTTGAGGCGCCGGATCAGCTGCCCGATCACGCCGAGCGAGATCGGATCGAGGCCGGCGAAGGGCTCGTCGTACATGATCAGCATCGGATCGAGCGCCACCGCCCGCGCCAGCGCCACGCGGCGCGCCATGCCACCGGAAAGCTCGGCCGGCGTGAGCGCCTCGGCGCCGCGCAGCCCGACGGCGTTGAGCTTCATCAGCACCAGATCGCGCACCAGTTCGGGCGGCAGGTCCGTGTGCTCGCGCAACGGAAAGGCGACGTTGTCGAACACGGTCATGTCGGTGAACAAGGCGCCGAACTGGAACAGCATGCCCATGCGCCGGCGCAGCCCATACAGCTCCCGGCGCCGCAGCTTCGACAAATCGTGGCCGGCCACGCTGACCACACCGGCACCGGCGCGCAGCTGCCCGCCGATCAGGCGCAGCAGCGTCGTCTTGCCGCAGCCGCTCCCGCCCATGATGCCGACAACCTGTCCGCGCCGCACCGACAAATCGATTCCACGCAGGATCTCGCGCTCGCCATAGGCGAAACGCACATCCTTGAGCACGACCAGAGGCGTATCGGATTGGGACCGCAAGACGGACGACCGGCAGCAGTAAAACCGCATAGTCTATCAGAGCACTCTCGCGACGGAGCACGCTGCGACATCATGTCCCATCCGGCGGCCCACGGCGCCGGCGAACTCGCTCTGCTATACTCTCGCGTCGCGCCCTCGGCCGATATCGCCGCAGCCGGCGCCGTTCCTGACTCGACTCGCAGACGCATCAGAATGACGAATATCGTGCAGCACTCTGCCGCAGCCGGCCGCGCGATCGTGATGGCGCAACGGGTGTTGCGCATCGAAGCTGATGCCGTGGCGGCGCTGGCCGAGCGCGTCGGTGCCGATTTCGAGCGCGCCGTCGCGCTGATCCTCGGGCGACGTGGCCGCGTCGTCGTCACCGGCATCGGCAAGTCCGGCCACATCGGCCGCAAGCTTGCCGCCACCCTCGCCAGTACCGGCACACCCGCCTATTTCGTCCATGCCGCCGAGGCCGCGCACGGCGATCTGGGCATGATCACGGCCGAAGACGTCGTGATCGCGCTGTCGAATTCGGGCGCGAGCGACGAGCTGCTGACCATCGTGCCGCTGGTCAAGCGCCAGGGCGCGAGTCTGATCGCGATCACTGGCCGGCCCGGCTCACCGCTTGCACGCGAGGCCGACGTGCACCTGGACGCCGGCGTGCGCGAAGAGGCGTGCCCGCTCAATCTCGCCCCGACCGCCAGCACCACTGCGGCCCTCGCGCTCGGTGACGCGCTCGCCGTCGCGCTGCTCGACGCGCGCGGCTTCAGCAGCGACGACTTCGCACGCGCGCACCCGGGCGGCGCGCTGGGCCGACGCCTGCTCACCCACGTGCGCGACGTCATGCGTCCGGCCCGGGCGGTGCCGCAGCTGCCCGAGTCGGCACCGCTGACCGAAGCGCTGCTGGCGATGAGCCGCGGCGGACTCGGCATGACGGCGGTGGTCGATGACGACAATCGGCTGACCGGCATCTTCACCGACGGCGACCTGCGCCGCACGCTCGAACGCGGTGTCGATGTACACGCCTGCCGCCTCGGCGACGTGATGACGCGCGCCCCCCAGCACATCGGTCCGGACGCGCTCGCGGTCGAAGCGGCCGCGATGATGGAGCGTCTGCGCATCAGCCAGCTGCTCGTCGTCGACGGCGCCGGTGCGCTGCTCGGCGCACTCAACACGCACGACCTGATGCAGGCCAAGGTGATCTGATGGCGCACTCCGATCCGGCCTCGCTCGTGCGCCTGATGGGCTTCGACGTCGACGGCGTACTGACCGACGGCAGCCTCTACTTCACGCCCAACGGGGACGAGATCAAGGCCTTCTCCAGTCTCGATGGGCACGGCCTCAAGATGCTCCAGGCCGCCGGCATCGAAGTCGCGATCATCAGCGGACGCAGCTCACGCGCGCTGGAGCTGCGCGCCGCCAATCTCGGCATCGGCGAGCTGCACATGGGCGTCGCGGACAAGCGCAGCTGCCTGCTCGCCTTGCTGGCGCGGCGCGGCCTCGACCCCCGTCATGCCGGTTACATGGGCGACGACGTCGTCGACCTGCCTGTCCTGCGGGCGTGCGGATTTTCCGCCGCGCCGGGCGACGGCCACGATTTCGTCAAGCGTCACGTCACCCACGTGACGGTGCGCGGCGGCGGACACGGCGCGGTGCGGGAAGTGTGCGACCACCTGCTCGACGCGCAGGGGCGGCTGCATGCGATGCTGCAGGGCTACCTGGACTGAGAGCGCCGACCATGCCGCTGCCGCTCGACCGTGTCTACCCCATTGTCGCGCTGGCCGCGCTCGCCGCCGCGACCCTGTGGCTCGAGCAGGCGACACGCAGCGATGAGCCGCCTGCGGCCGCACAGTCGCGCAAATTCCCGGACTTCATCGGCGAACAGATCCGCATGATCCGCTTCGATGCGCAGGGCGAGCGGAAATACGAGCTCGTCGCGGACAAGATCACCCACTATCCGCGCGGCGACATCGCCGAACTCGATGCACCGCGCCTGCGCTACATGACGGCCGACGGCGAGTTGCGCATCGACGCCGACTGGGCCGAATCGCGCGACGGCGGTAACGTGCTGTGGCTGGTCGGCAACGTCGAGGTCTTTCGCGAAGGTCTGGCCGGGAACCCGGACCTGACCCTGAGTTCGAACACGCTGACCCTGTGGCCGGACGACCAGCGTGCCGCAACCGACGAGCCGGTCGTGCTGACCCGCGGCGACAGCATCGCACGCGGCAACGCGATGCGGGCCGACAACCTTTTCGGAACGCTCGAGCTGATCGGCCAGGCCAGCGTCCTGATGCCCCGATCACCACGAAAATCCCCATGATGAAAGCCTTTGCATCGACCCTGTCGCTCGTCGCCATGCTGCTCGTGCCGCCCCCCCCGGCCCACGCCGAGCGTGCCGACCGCGAGCAGCCGGTCCACATCGAAGCCGATCGCGTCAGCGTCGACGACCGCACGCGCACGCACGTCTTCGAAGGCAGCGTCGTGCTGACGCAGGGCTCGCTGGTCATCCGCGGCGACAGGCTGGTCGTGACACAAGGCGCCGACGGCTTCCAGACCGGGGTCGCCACCGGCAGCCGCAATCGCCTCGCCAGCTTCAGACAAAAGCGTGAGGGCAGCAACGATTTCATCGAGGGCGAAGCCGAGCGCATCGAATACGACACGCGCACCGAACGCGCGAAGCTCTTCGATCGCGCCTACGTCAAGGCCGGCGGCGACGAGGTGCGCGGCCACTACATCGAATATGATGCGCTGACCGAAAAATACCTCGCCAGCAGTCAGCCCTCGGGCGCCACGAGCGACGCTCGCGTGCGCGCCGTGATCCAGCCCAAAAGCACGACTACGGACGCCAACCAGTAACAACCCACGTTACCAAGGGAGACCCCATGAGCTACCAGAACATCCTCGTCGAAACCCGCGACCGTGTCGGCCTGATCACGCTGAACCGCCCGAAGGCGCTCAACGCACTCAACGACGACCTGGTCGACGAGGTCGGCGCCGCCCTCGATGCCTTCGAGGCGGACGAGAACATCGGCGCGATCGTGATCACCGGCTCGGAAAAAGCCTTCGCCGCCGGCGCCGACATCGGCGCGATGGCGAGCTTCTCGTACATGGACGCCTACAAGGGCGACTACATCACGCGCAACTGGGAGCGCGTGAAGACCTGCCGCAAGCCGGTCATCGCGGCCGTTGCCGGTTTCGCGCTGGGCGGCGGTTGCGAGCTGGCGATGATGTGCGACATGATCATCGCCGCCGACACGGCGAAGTTCGGACAGCCGGAGATCAAGCTCGGCATCCTGCCCGGCGCCGGCGGCACGCAGCGGCTGCCGCGTGCGATCGGCAAGGCCAAGGCGATGGACATGTGCCTGACCGCGCGCATGATCGACGCTACCGAGGCCGAGCGGGCCGGGCTGGTCGCCCGGGTCGTCCCTGCCGACAAGCTGCTCGACGAAGCCCTCTCGGCGGCGACAACGATCGCCGGCTTCTCCCTGCCCGTCGTGATGATGATCAAGGAATCGGTCAATCGGGCGTTCGAGAGCAGCCTGAACGAAGGCCTGCTGTTCGAGCGCCGCGTCTTCCACGCTGCCTTCGCGCTCGACGACCAGAAGGAAGGCATGGCTGCATTCGTCGACAAGCGCAAGCCGAACTTCAGCCACAAGTAGCCGCACCGCTCGCGCATCAAGCTGGCACTCCACCGCGGCCGGCCGACGGCGGTCGCGGCGGATGCAAGATCAACGCGCCGCGCATCGCCTTACCTCCTCGCATCCTGCGACGCAACATCCAGAAACAAAACTCGCCACCGCCACGCCTGCACGGCATTACCCGCCGAGAGCGTTGCAGGCGTCGCCCACGCGCCGCCGCCTCGACGTCGCTTTGACCGCCAAATCAATAGCATCGCGCCCTTGACGGGCAACTTCGGATCGACCCTTTTTGAATTGTGCGTCGCACAAATTCCGCTTGACTTCCGGCGTCAGCTCCCTATAATCCGAATCATGCTGCGACGCATCAAAGATTGCAGCAATCCCAATCAAGACCCCTTCGAAGCACGTCGTACTGATCGCCAGGAGACCACCATGATCGTAACCCCCGAGCAATTCGCCGCCACCAACAAGGCCAACGTCGAAACCCTGCTGAGCGTCGCCAATTCGGCTTTCGCCAGCGTCGAGCGCCTTGCCGCCCTGAACCTGAACACCGCCCGCACGCTGCTCGAAGACGGCATCGCCAACACCAAGGCCCTGCTCGGCGCCAAGGACGCCCAGGAGCTGCTGAATCTGCAGAGCGCGCTGGCGCAGCCGCTGGTCGAGAAGGCCGTTGCGTACAACCGCAGCGTCTATGAGATCGGCACGCAGTCGCAGGAAGAGATCTCGAAGCTGGTCGAAGCGCAGATCGCCGAGCTGAACAAGAACCTGGCTGCCGCCCTCGACAAGGCCGCCAAGTCCGCCCCGGCCGGTTCCGACGTCGCCGTCGCCGCCGTCAAGTCCGCCATTGCCGCGGCCAACAGCGCCTACGACAGCGTCAGCAAGGCCGCCAAGCAGGTCGCCGAGATCGCCGAAGCGAACGTCGCCGCCGCCACCAGCGCCACCGTCAAGGCCGTCGGTACCGCCGCCAAGGCGAGCCCGAAGAAGGCGGCCTGATCCGTCGTACGGTCGCAAAAAGCCCCGCTTCGGCGGGGCTTTTTGCTGTCTACGAGCGCGCCATGGGCCGCTGCGACGGCCCCGGGCGGACCGATTGCGCTCGAGCCACCCGGCACGGCGTCATGCCCCGTGTCCACGCTCCGAGCTTCAGGCGGCCGCCCGACTGCGCTCCCGTCCGCGATACTGGTGCGGGAACAGGCGGCGCATCTCACCCTCGATCCACTCTTCGGCAAGCGCATTGATCTGTGCCGCATCACGTCCGGCGTGGTCGATCGGCGGGCCGATGCTGACGGTGATCTCGCCCGGGCGCTTCAGAAAGGCGTTGCGACCCCAGAACTCGCCGGCATTGTGCGCGACCGGCACCACCGGCACCGCTGCATGCTGCGCCAGCCATGCACCGCCGGGCTTGTAACGGCGGCTCGTGCCCGGCGCGACACGCGTGCCTTCGGGAAACACGACCACCCAGAAGCCCTCGGCCAGACGCCTCCGGCCCTGCTCGACGACTTGGGCCAGCGCGTCCTTGCCGGCGTTGCGATCGATCGCGATCATCGGCATCTGGGACAGCGCCCAGCCGAAGAAAGGCACCTTGAAGAGCTCGCGCTTGAGCACGAAGGACAGCGGCGGAAAGATCTGCTGCAACGCCATCGTCTCCCACGCCGACTGATGCTTGGACAAGACGACGGCCGGACCGGCGGGAATGTTCTCGGTACCGATCACCTTGTAGCGAATGCCGAGCAGGTGCCAGACAAACCACAGGACGATGTGGGTCCAGGAGGTGATGATGCGGTAGCGTCTGAGCGGTGCCAGCGGGAAGGTCAGAAAGCTGAACAGCACGTACGGTGGCGTGATGAGCACCAGGACGAGGGCGAACAGCAGCGAACGGACAAAAGACATGGCAGCACTCAATCGATGAGGTCGGCAACGACCGCCGCCAGATCGGCGTAAACGCGCGTGCCCGCTGGCAGACCCGGATCCTGGTGGGTCTTGTGGCCCTTGCCCGTGAGCACCAGATAGGGCACGCAACCGACTGCCACGCCGGCCTGAAGATCACGCAGGCTGTCGCCGACCGCGGGCACTCCTTCGAGGTTCACGTTGAAGCGCTCGGCGATCTGATGGAACATGCCGGGCCGCGGCTTGCGGCACTCGCAGGTCGAATCGGCCGGATGCGGGCAGAAGAAGATTGCGTCGATGCGGCCGCCGACCGTCGCGAGGCTCTTGACCATCTTGTCATTGATCGCGTTGAGCGTGTCCATGCCGAACAGTCCGCGCCCGATGCCGGACTGGTTCGAGGCGACGACCACGCGCCAGCCCCACTGGTTGAGCCGCGCGATCGCCTCGAGCGAGCCGTCGATCGGGCGCCATTCGTCGGGCGACTTGATGAACTGGTCCGAGTCGTGGTTGATGACCCCGTCACGATCGAGAATGATGAGCTTCATGCTGGCCGTCCGAAATCGATGAGGCTGTGCGTCCCCGCCGGCGCCATCATGGGACCGACAGGCGCGAGATGTCCGCGACCTTGTTCATCAGCCCGGCGAGCATGCTCAGCAGCGCCAGCCGGTTTTGCCGCGTGAGCGGCTCGTCGGCCATCACCATCACGTTGTCGAAGAAGCTGTCGACCGACGCACGCAGCCCGGCCAGCACGCGCAAGGCCTCGGTGTAGTCTTCGTTATCGACATGCGAACGCACCAGTGGTGCGATATCGACGACGCGGTGGAACAGCACCTTCTCCGCTTCGTCCTGCAGCAGGGCGATGTCCGGCTCGGGCAGGGCAGCGTCGGCCTTGCGCAGGATGTTGACGATGCGCTTGTTGGCCGCCGCGAGCGCTTCGGCCTCGGGCAGCGCACGAAACTCGCGCACGGCGGCGATCTTGGCCGGCACGACGTCGATGCGCATCGGCCGCAATGCGAGCACGGCATCGACCGCGTCGGCCGCGTGACCGGCATCGCGCAGCAGGTGTCGCAACCGCTCGAACATGAACTCGAGCAGTCGCGGCGCGAAGTCGTCGGCGCTCAGCACACCCGGCGCATAGCCCGCCGCGGCGCCGCGGATCAGGTGGCCGAGCTCGAGCGGCAACGCACCCTCCATCAGGATGCGCAGCACCCCGAGCGCGGCACGGCGCAGCCCGAATGGATCCTTGTCGCCGGTCGGCACCTGACCGATGCCGAAGAAGCCGACCAGCGCGTCGAGCTTGTCCGCGAGCGCCACCGCACACGCGACGTTGCCCGAAGGCAGCGCGTCGCCGGCGAAGCGCGGCTGATAGTGCGCGGCGATCGCATCGGCGACCAGCGCGTCCTCACCGTCGTGCAGGGCGTAATAGCGGCCCATGATGCCCTGCAGTTCGGGAAACTCGCCGACCATCTCGGTGACGAGATCGGCCTTGGCGAGGCGCGCCGCACGCGCGGCGGCGGTGATGTCGGCATGCAGGCTGGCGGCGATCGCCCCGGCCAGGCGTTCGAGCCGCTGCACGCGCTCGAACTGGCTGCCGAGCCTGTTGTGATAGACCACCGGCGCCAGACGCGACAGCCGGCTTTCGAGACGATGCTTCTGATCCTGCTCGAGGAAGAAGCGCGCGTCGGCCAGGCGTGGCCGCACGACCCGCTGGTTGCCGGCGATGATGTTGCCGGGATCGGCGACGCGCATGTTCGACACGATCAGGAAGCGGTTGAGCAGCCTGCCCGCGCTGTCGAACAGCGGAAAATACTTCTGGTTCGCTCGCATCGTCAGGATCAGACATTCCTGCGGCACACTCAGGAACTCGGGCTCGAACGCACCGACGTAGACCGTTGGATGCTCGACCAGCGCCGTCACCTCGTCGAGCAGGTCGGCATAGTCGCCGAGCGAGGCGTCCTGCCGACGGGCTTCGGCGAGCAGCTGGCCCTCGATGTCGGCGCGCCGCTCCGCAAAGTTCGGGATCACCTTGCCCTCGGCGAGCAGCGTCGGTTCGTAGGCCTCGGCCGTGGCCAGCTCGAGCTCGCCGCGACTCATGAAGCGGTGGCCCATCGTCACGCGCCCGGCCTGCAGGCCCAGCACCTCTCCAGGCACCACTTTGGCCCCGTGCAGCATCGTCAAGCGATGGACCGGCCGCACGAACTGCACCTCGCTCGCACCCCAGCGCATCAGCTTCGGCACCGGCAGCGCTTTCACCGCCCCCTGCACGATCTCGGCGAGCACCGCCTCGAGTCTCGCACCGGCCTCGGCGCGGGTGTAGAACAGCGTCTCGGACTTGCCATCCAGGCGTCGCTCGAAGCTCGCCACCGCCTCCGGCGCAATGCCCTTGGCGGCAAGCTTCTTGCGCAGCGCCGGGGTCGGCTCGCCGTGCGCGTCCAGCGCGACCTGGACCGGCATGATCTTCTCGGTGACCTCGCGCGGCGGCGCACCCTCGCGTACCGCCGGCACCGTCACGGCAAGCCGGCGCGGCGCCGCATGGGCGCGGAAGCCTTTGTCGGCGTCGAGCAGGTCGTGGTGCTGCAACGCGTCGAAAATCGCCTGCGCGAAGGCCTCTCCGAGCCGTTCCAGCGCCTTCGGCGGCAGCTCCTCGGTCAGCAGTTCGACCAGCAAGGTTGCGGCAGTCATTGTGCGCCCTCCCCGGGCTGGCGCACGGCATCGCGGCCAAGCAGCGGAAAGCCCAGCGCCTCACGCGCGCTGTAATACGCCTGCGCGACGGCGCGCGACAGATTGCGGATGCGCCCGATGTACGCGGCACGCTCGGTCACCGAGATCGCGCCGCGCGCATCGAGCAGGTTGAAGGTGTGGCCCGCCTTGAGCACCATCTCGTAGGCGGGCAGCGCCAACCCGGCCTCGACCAGGCGACGGGCCTCGGCCTCGTAGTTGCCGAACAGCGTGAACAGGAAATCCACGTTGGCCAGTTCGAAGTTGTACGTCGATTGCTCGACCTCGTTCTGGTGGTAGACGTCGCCGTAGGTCACGCGGGTACCGTCCGGATAGACCGTCCACACCAGGTCGAACACGTTCTCGACGCCTTGCAGATACATCGCCAGGCGCTCGAGCCCATAGGTGATCTCGCCGAGCACCGGCTTGCAGTCGAGCCCGCCGACCTGCTGGAAATAGGTGAACTGCGTCACCTCCATGCCGTCGAGCCACACCTCCCAGCCCAGCCCCCACGCACCCAGGGTCGGGTTCTCCCAGTCGTCCTCGACAAAGCGGATGTCATGAACCGCGGGGTCGATCCCGAGCGCGCGCAACGAATCGAGGTAGAGCTCCTGGATGTCGAGCGGCGAGGGCTTGAGCGCGACCTGATACTGGTAATAGTGCTGCAGCCGGTTCGGGTTCTCGCCATAGCGGCCGTCCTTGGGGCGGCGCGACGGCTGCACGTAGGCCGCATTCCACGGCTCGGGGCCGATCGCACGCAGGCAGGTCGCGGTATGGGAAGTGCCGGCGCCGACCTCGAGGTCGATCGGCTGCAGCAGCACGCACCCCTTGTCGCCCCAGTATTGCTGAAGCGTCTGGATGACTTGCTGGAAAGTCGGTTTGTGTCGTGACATGGTCCGTGTGGCATCGCGGCGCCGGCGGCCCGCGATTGCGCGTCCAAAGCAAAGGCTGAAGATTTTACTGGCTTTCCCGGTGCGGGTCGAAAATTCGACAGCATCCGGCGGCGGCGGGCGCTCAGCGTGACGCGCCGCCGCGCGCGATCACCAGCGCGCCGGCGATCGCGGCCAGAGCGAGCAGCAGCGCCGCGCGATCGCCCCAGCGCGCATACGGCGTCATACCCTGGTGGCCGCGCACCTCGAGGCGCAGCGTGCCGTCCTCGAACTGCGGCAGCACGCCGCTCACCCGCCCATCCGGCTCGACCACGGCAGTCATCCCGGTGTTGGTCGAACGCAGCATCGGGCGGCCGGTCTCGAGCGCCCTCACGCGTGCGATCTGCAGGTGCTGCGGCTGCGCGAGCGAGCGCCCATACCACGCGAGGTTGGAAAGATTGAGCATCAGCGTCGCCTCGGGCAGGCTCGACAGCAGCTCGCGACCGAAGAGATCCTCATAGCAGATGTTCAGCGCAATGCGCTGATTGCCCAGCACCATCGGCGCCTGCTCGGCCGCGCCGGGCGTCTGGTCCGACATCGGAATGGCCGCCAGCGCATAAAACCATCCGAAGAGCGGCGGCGAATACTCGCCGAACGGCACCAGATGGCGCTTGGCGTAGAACTGCGAACGGGAGGCGCCCAGACTGAGCGCGGCATTGTAGATCTGCCCCTGCTCGTCGCGCGAGAACACGCCGACGACCAGGTCGCCGCCACGCTCGCGCGGCGCGGTGGCCAGCCGTTCGAGGTAGCCGCGCGGCAGGTGCTCGACGAGCAGTGGCAGCGCGGTCTCCGGCAGCACGACCAGATCGGCGTCCTCGTCGCCGGCGCGCCGTGCGTTGACCTCGAGCCAGTGGGCGAGCAGCCCGCGCTCCCACTTGAGGCCCTGCTCGATGTTGGTCTGGATCAGCGCGATGCGCAGCGGCTCCCCGACGGGGCGCGTCCATGCGACGCGTGCAAGCGCCGCGCCGGCCACTACGAGCACGAGCAACGGCACGCATGCACGTGCCGCGAGCGCCGGCTGCCGCCATGGCACGAGCGCGATCAGCGCCGCCGCGAACGCGACCACGCCGCCGGCCGCATAGACGCCGAGCACCGGCATCAGCCCGGCAAGCGGGCTCGGAGGCGTCTGTGAATAGCCGATCGCGAGCCACGGAAACCCGGTGAAGACCCAGCCGCGCAGCCACTCGCTCACGACCCACAGGCCTCCGAACAGGGCGGCCTGCGCCAGCGGCCCACCGCGACGCAGACGCACGAACAGTGCGGCGGCGAGCCCCGGGTAAAGCGCAAGATAGGCGCAGAACAGCGCGATCGCCAGCGCTGCGACCGGCATCGGCACGCCGCCGTAGCGATTGAGCGCAACATACAGCCACGACACGCCGCCCAGGAATGCGCCGAAGCCCCATGCAAAACCGAGCATGAAGCCTGCCCGCGCCCGCACCGCGTCGCGCAGCAGCCACACGAGCGCGCCAACACAGACGAAGGCGAGCGGAAAGAGACCGAACGGCGCG
>DAOMOP010000067.1:0-318 GCA_035444405.1 Rhodocyclaceae bacterium | reverse complement strand
GCCAGAACCGATCCGGCTCCGGCGAGCCCCGCCAGCGCCAATCGCCGCATCAGCAAGGCCCGAGCGCGTGCGTGCGCGGCGGCACCGCCCGGGCGATGCGCCATCCGGTCATTCGGCGGGCGCCTCCGTGACCGCGGGGGTCCGCTCGACCAGCAGGGTATGTACACGCCGGCTGTCGGCCCGCATGACCTGTATCTTCAGACCATCGAGCGTGATCGATTCGCCACGTTTGGGCAGGCGGCCGAGATGGCGGATGACGAGGCCGCCGACGGTGTCGACCTCGTCGTCGCTGAAACTGGTCGCGAACGCATGGTTGAA
>DAOMOP010000066.1:0-17969 GCA_035444405.1 Rhodocyclaceae bacterium | reverse complement strand
ATCGACGGCGCGGCGCGCCCAGTCGGGCAGCTCGGCGGGGGCGGCGACGCGGATGGCGCCGGAATTGTGACTGCTCATCGATGAATCTCCGTTGAAAGTTGGAGGAGGGAGCCGGTTGTCAAGTTCATCAGTGGGGTCTCCTTGTTCGTCGCCGGCCGGGCGAGGCTGGCTGACGGTTGTCTCCACCGCACACGGCGGCGTGTCGTGGTTCTCCGGTGGGTCCGGATGTGGTCTGCGTCGGCCTGTGTGCTGAGCTTGTCGGCCTGCCCCCCCGGCCTGACCGAGGACATCCGAACTGTTATATGTGTGCTAAAATGTTATGTATAACCGCACAGCGATGTCAATCATAATCTTATTTATGGATACTCGAACATTTCGTGTGATATGCGTGCTGGCATCGTCGCGTGTAACATGCGTGGGAACACATGACGGGGGGTCATCATGAACATGCCCGATGCCGACGGACTGCTGCTCGCCGACAAGGCCTACCTGAAGCTGCGCGAACTGCTCACGCGCGAGGGCCTGCGTGCCGGGCAGTTCGTCTCGATGCCCGATCTGGTGCGCATGCTCGGCTTTCCGCTCGCGCCGACGCGCGAGGCGGTCAAGCGTGCGGAGACCGTTGCGCTCGTCGAGGTCGTGCCCAAGCGCGGCGTGATGGTGATGGAGGCCACGCCCGAGCGCATCCGCGAATGCTTCGACCTGCGCGCGATCCTCGACCAGGAAGGGGCGCGGCGCATCGTGCGCCATCACGATCCCTCGCTGCTCGACGCGCTGCGCGCGCATCACGAGCGGGTGCTCGCACAGGCGCGCGAGGGCATCACGCCGGCCTTGCAGCACGAGGCCAAGGAGGTCGATTGGGAACTGCACCAGGCGCTCGCGGCGGCGCTCGAGAACCCCGCCGCCGAGGCCGTCTATGCGCTCAACCGCGACAAGATCGCGGTGATCCAGCATTCGCGCCCGCTGTTGCCCGACCGCATCGTGCCGGCGATGGAAGAGCATCTGCGCATCATCGACGCGATCTCGGATGGCGACGAGGATCTCGCCGCCGGCGCGGTGCGCGACCACTACCGCCACACGCTGCGCTGGTGGGGCATTTTCGTCTGATCGGGGGATCATGAACATCGACAGGAAGCTTCAACTCGCTGCCGGCGCACTCGTGCTGCTCTCGCTGATCTGGGGATACAACTGGGTCGTGATGAAGCAGGTCATGCAGTACGCGGACCCGTTCGATTTCTCGGCCATCCGCGCCGTGCTCGGGGCGCTGGTGCTGTTTTCCGTGCTGGTGCTGCGTGGGCAGTCGCTGCGGCTCGTCGCACCGGGGCCGACGCTGCTGCTCGGCGTCCTGCAGACGGCGGCGTTCACGGCGCTGATCCAGTGGGCACTGGTCGGCGGGGGCGCGGGCAAGACCGCGGTGCTCGTCTACGTGATGCCGTTCTGGCTGCTGCCGCTCGCGTGGGTGTTTCTCGGCGAGCGTGTGCGCGGGCTGCAGTGGTTCGCAGTGGCCGTCGCGCTGATCGGGCTGGCGCTCATCGTCGAGCCGTGGCGATTGCCGGCCGATCTCTTCAGCACCGGGCTCGCGTTGGTGGCGGGGCTGACCTGGGCGGCCAGCGCGGTGGTGGCCAAGCGCCTGCGTGCGCGCATCGTGCTCGACCTGTTGCCGCTGACCGCCTGGCAGATGCTGATGGGAGCGGTGGTGCTGTGCGTGATCGCGTGGTGGCTGCCGTCGTCGCCGCCGCAGCCGACGCCGTATTTCTTCGGAGCGCTGGCCTTCAACGCGGTGTTCGCGACCGGGCTCGCATGGGTGTTGTGGCTGTTCATCCTCGATCGTCTGCCGGCCGGCATCGCCGGTCTGTCGTCGCTCGCGGTGCCGGGCGTCGGCGTGTTGAGCGGCTGGATCGAGCTCGGCGAACGGCCGAGCGGCGCCGAGGCGCTGGGGATGCTGTGCATCGCGGTGGCGCTCGCGCTGATCAGTGTGCAGGCCTTGCGTGCGCGCATGAACGCACCACGCGCCGCCGTTGCACCTGTCGTGCAGCCGGGGACATCGCAGCCCGCTCTGCGGTGCGATGCGGCGGTGCCGGGGGAGGACATGCGGTAGATGGGTCTCGTCGCCGAGCGATGGCCGCTGCCTTCACCTGCCGGTGGTGGTGGCGCGGATGTCGTCGGCGAATGGGCATCGTGATGCGGGAGGCGAATCGTTGACTGCGAAGAGAATCGCCGTTGTCGGTGGCGGTCCGGCCGGTGCCGCGGTCGCCATCGGGCTGCGCCGTGTAGGCGAGGAGGTGGTGCTGGTCGGCGAGCCGCGTCGTTTCGCGGCGGTCGAGGGCGTGTCCGAGCGGGTCATCGGCGGGCTGCGCGCGGCCGGCTTCGAGCGCGCATTGCGCTGCTTCGCGCCGCCGTCGCCGCGCTGTGTGACCTGGAACGGCGTGACCTCGCGGGCCAATACGGAACAGCTCGTCGATCGGCAGCGCTTCGACGAGGCGCTGCTCGACGATGTGGCGGCGCACGGCGTCCTGCTCGTGCCCGGGCGCGTCGTCGCGATTTCATCGTCCTCCGCGCGGTACGCGATCACGGTGGAGGGGCGGGGCGCACGCGAGGTGCTGGAAGCGGATTTCCTCGTCGAGGCGCGCGGGCGCGCGGCGCCCGGACAGGGGCTGCCGCGCGTGCGCGGCGTCGAGACGGTGTCGCTGCTGCAGTACTGGCAGGGGCCACGTGGGCCGGCGCGCTCGGCGGTGCAAAGCCTGGCCGACGGCTGGGCGTGGATGGCCGCGCTCGAGGACGGACGCCGCTATCTGCAGCTCACGCTCGATGTCGCAAGCACGATGCTGCCCCCGAAGCGCGAACTCGGCGGCTTCTGCCGCGCGCGCCTCGAGACGATCGAGGCGGCGCGGCCGTTCATACACGATGCCGAGCCGGTCGGCGAACCCCATGCGCGTGCCGCCACGCCGGTGCTCCACGAGGCGGTCGTCGGCGACGATTGGATTCGTGTCGGCGATGCGGCGATGGCGGTCGATCCGCTGTCGGGCAACGGTATCTTCCAGGCCATGTCGTCTGCGCTGCAGGCACCGGCCGTCATCGGCACGCTGCTGCACGAGCCGTCGCGTGGTGCACTGGCGCAGCGGTTCCATCGCCGGCGCATCGACGAGTTGTTCTACCGCTTTGCGCGCATCGGACGCGATTTCTACGCGCAGGAGCCGCGCTGGGTGCGGCAGCCATTCTGGCAGCTGCGCCGGCAGTGGCCGGACGCCGAGCCGATCCACGCGCCGACGACGCCCGAGACGGTCCGGATCGCGCGCATGCCGGTCGTCGCCGACGGGCGCATCGTCGAGGAGGAAGTCGTCGTCACCCCCGAGCAGCCGCTCGGCATCTGGCATGTCGACGGCGTCCGGCTCGCACCGCTGCTGCGCGCGGCGCGCACGCGCGGCGCCGGTGCGAGCATCGAGGAGGCGCTGCGCGCGCAAGCGGGCGTCGCAGCGGCGGACGCCGCCCGGCTTGCGGCGTGGATGCGCGCGCGCGGCTGGGTCGGCTGACGTCGGGGTGCGCAAGAGCAGCGATGGCTTGTGCGGCCACGGCTTTCCGTCGTTGTGGGACCTGTGGTTCGGTCTGTCGTGGGCGGCGTGGGCGGGGCTGTGGTTGCTCTTTTTCCTGTTGCTCGCGCAAGGGCGACCGATCGCGCGGCTTACCGCCGGGGTTGCTATCGGCCAAGGTGTGCTGACCGGCTGGCTGCCTGGGTATTTGCTGTTGTCCGGGGTGATCATGTAGGGCGGTGCTCCACCGATTGACACCGGCACGCTGCGGGCGGTGCGCCGAGCGGCGGGACGCCCGGAGTCGACTAGAATCGATCAGGTGCCCGCCGCGGCGAGTTGACCCGGCGGCCTTCGCTTCGACGGTTTTCCCCAAGGCGTGCCATGGCCTGGTCTATCACGCGGACGATCAACATCGGCATCGGGCTGGCCTTGATGATTCTGATCACCGTGGACGCGGTTTCCTTCGTCAGCCTGAACCGGCTCGTCAAGACATCCGGAGAGGTCGCGCTCACCTACGAGATGCTCGACCAGCTCGACGAGGTACTGCTGCACCTTCAGAATGCCGAAACCGGCCAGCGTGGTTACCTGATCACCGGCCAGGAGAGCTATCTCGAACCCTACGAAGCCGCAATTCGAAGCATCGATGAGGATCTCGCCCGGCTCCAGACCCTGACCGAAACGCATCCTGTCCCGGTGCAACGACAGCACCTCCTGTCGCTGAACCCGTTGATCGCGACCAAGCTGGCCGAGCTCGACGAATCGATTCGAATCCGTCGCCACGAGGGCTTCGAGGCGGCCAAGCGACTGGTCGAAACCGACCATGGAAAGCTCGCGATGGACCGGATCAGGCTGGTGATCAGTGACATGAAGGCGCTGGAAGCCGGGCTGCTGCTGCAGCGCACTGAACAAATGCGCGGCAACGTCCATTTCACGCTGCTGATCATCCTGGTCGGCAGCCAGCTCGGCCTGGCCTTGCTGGTTTTCGCGGCCTTCATCATCAATCGCGATTTCCGCAAACGCGCGCAGGCCGAACGCGAGCGCGACAGGCTCGAAGCGTCGCTGCGGCGCAGCGAGAAGATGTCGGCGATGGGGGCATTGGTCGCCGGCGTCGCGCACGAGGTGCGCAACCCGTTGTTCGCGATCTCATCGACGCTCGATGCGATGGAGGCGCGCTTCAATGGACGGGAGTGCGATCGCCAGCCGCACATGCGCGTGCTGCGCATCGAGCTCGAGCGTCTGCAGAAGCTGATGCGGCAACTGCTCGATTACGGCAAGCTCTCGGACGACCCCTTCGAGCCCTGTCACTTGCCCCCGGTGCTGGCCGAGGCGGTCGAGGCGTTCCGTCCGCTGGCCGAGTCGGGGCAGATACGGATGGTGACCCGTGTGTGTGCGGATCTCCCGCCGGTACGCATCGGACGGGAGCGGCTCTTCCAGGTGTTCCAGAACCTGATCGAGAACGCGATCCGGCATGTCCCCGCCGGTGGAACGGTAGCGATCGCGGTGGAGAAGATCCGACGCGATTCGACGCCCTGGGTCGAATGCGTCGTCGAGGACGACGGTCCCGGATTCGACCCCCAGAGTCTTTCGCTGGTGTTCGAGCCGTTCTTCTCCGGGCGTAACGGCGGAACGGGGTTGGGCCTGTCGATCGTGCAACGCATCGTCGACGTCCACGGGGGTGAGGTCTGCGCCGGAAACAAGGCCGGCGGGGGGGCGATCGTGACGATCCGGCTGCCTTTGGTAGCGGGTGATGGCGATGGCGAGAAACAAGATTCTGATCGTCGATGACGAGGCCGGTGTGCGCTTCGGAGTGCGCGACTTTCTCGAGGCGCATGGCTACGACGTTCTCGAGGCGCAGAATTGCCGGGAGGCCGAGGCGGTGTTCCAGAGCGGGCGGCCCGATGCGGCGGTGGTGGACTACCGCTTGCCGGACGGCAATGCACTGGAGCTGCTCGAACGGCTCAAGCGCATCGAACCGCATGTGCCGGTCGTCATCCTGACCGCCTACGGAACTATCGAGCTGGCGGTCCGGGCGATCAAGGAAGGCGCCGAGCATTTTCTGACCAAGCCGCTCGAGCTGCCGGTGCTGCTGGTGATCCTGCAGCGACTGCTGGCCAGACAACGGGATCGCCAGAGCCGGCTCGCAAATCGTTCCGAAGAAGCGCGTCGTCAGATCGATCCGTTTCTCGGCACCAGCGCGGCAATCCGCACGCTCGCCGAACAGGCCGGGAAGGTGGCTGGCGCCGACAGTCCGGTGCTGATCCAGGGAGAGACCGGCACGGGCAAGGGCGTGCTGGCACGCTGGCTGCATCGGCACGGCGTACGCGCCGAAGAAGCCTTCGTCGATTTGAACTGCGCCGGCTTGAGCCGCGAACTCCTCGAAAACGAGCTGTTCGGCCACGAACGGGGGGCCTTCACCGGAGCGGTCAATCGCAAGCCCGGACTGCTCGAGATTGCCCACAAGGGAACGGTGTTCCTCGACGAGATCGGCGACGTCGACCCGCAAATCCAGCCCCGGCTGCTGACCGTTCTCGAGGAAAAGCGTTTCCGCCGGCTCGGTGATGTGCACGACCAGCACGTCGATATCCGCCTGATCGCTGCAACCCACCGCGACCCGCTGCGGCTCGTCGAGGAAGGGCGATTTCGCAGCGATCTGTATTTTCGATTGAGCACGATTCGGCTCGTCATCCCGCCGCTGCGTGAACGTATCGAGGACATTCCGCCGCTGACGCGCCATCTGCTCGAACGCTGCGCAGCGGAACTCGGCCGCAACGCGATCGTGCTTTCGGCCGACGCGCAGCGGGTGCTGCAGGCCTATCCCTGGCCGGGCAACATTCGCGAGCTGCGCAACGTGCTCGAGCGTGCCGTGCTGTTGAGCCCGAAGACCCGCATCGACACGGAAGACTTGTTCTTCGATCGCCCCCCCACCCCTGTCGACGCGCAGCAGGAACTCCATCTGAGTCTCGAGGACGTCGAGCGGCGCCACATCGAGCGCGTGCTTCGGGCCGAACAAGGCCGTGTTGCCGAGGCCGCCCGCAAGCTTGGTATCCCCCGAAGCTCGCTGTACCAGAAGCTCAAGCGCTACGGCATTCCTTCGTCCAGATTCTAGACGCCATTCCGGATTCTGGACGGGGCGTGTCGCTTTCCCACGCGTCGACCGCCGGCAAATCAGCCGCTTGCCATTCGCCACTGATTGGCACGGGGCTTGCGACGGGCTGGTGTCCACAGCGGTCGCGCGCAATCGTCCGACCCGAACAGGGGCAGGGCATCGGCTTCCGTCTCCGGGTTCGAGGCGAGGAGCGCAGGCACCTGCGCCGGCGTGACGGCGGTGGTCGGTACATCCGCCTCGATCGAGGCGGTGCCGGCGTTTGCTCGAGCCGGGAGGTGAGCGTCACAGAGGGGAAGGTCATGGAGAGGGCCAAATACGAGGCAGCGGTGCGCATCGCCCTGTATTCCCACGACACGATGGGGCTTGGTCACGTGCGGCGCAACCTGCTGATCGCGCAGGCGCTGGTCGGGTCCGCACTCGAGGCCAGTATCCTCGTCATTGCCGGCATTCACGAGGCGGGGGCCTTCAGGATGCCCCGCTGCGTGGACTGCCTGACGCTTCCCGCGTACCACAAGGACCGCAATGGCGACTACCTGCCGAGGACGCTGCGTGTCGAGCTGGCCGCGCTCGTCTCGCTGCGCTCGCAGGTCATCGGCGCGGCGCTGCAGCACTTCACGCCCGATCTGTTCATTGTCGACAATGTGCCGCGCGGCGCGCTGCAGGAGTTGGCGCCGGTTCTGGAGCATCTGAGAGCGTGTGGGGATAGCCGTTGCGTGCTCGGGCTGCGCGACGTGCTCGACGAACCGGACAGGCTTCGCCAGCAATGGCGGCTGCTCGACAACGAAAACGCGATACGTGACTACTATGATGCCGTGTGGGTATATGGCGATCCGATGCTCTACGACGCCGCCACGGAGTACGCCTTTTCGCCCGACATCGCGGCGAAGACCACCTTTACGGGCTATCTCGACCCGACGGTCCGGCTGCGTGCCGCCGGCACCGGCGCCGGTCTTCCCGATGCCCTGCCCGAGGAACTGCGGCGGAACGGCTTTACGCTGTGTGTGATCGGTGGCGGGCAGGACGGCATGGCGGTCACGCAGGCATTTGCCCGGGCTCGGCTGCCGCCCGGCGAGTATGGGGTCATCGTGACCGGACCGTTCCTGCCACTGCCGTACAAGCGCCAGCTGCGGGACCTGATCGCCGACCAGCCGCGCTTCCGGCTTGTGGAATTCCTGCCCGACCCGTTGCGGTTGATGGCGTGCGCGACGCGTGTCATCGCGATGGGTGGCTACAACACGGTTCTCGAGATCCTTTGCCTCGGCAAGCGGGCGTTGATCGTACCGCGCAATCGGCCGCGTCTCGAACAGACGATCCGGGCGCAGCGCCTGCAGGCATTGGGGTTGCTCGATTGCATCGGTTTCGACGAGCTCAGCCCTGCAGCGCTGTCGGCGTGGCTGAATGCCGACGCGCCTGTGTCACCGCCCGCATTGCGGCAGACCGTCGATTGCGGCGGCCTGAAGCGCATTCCGGCGCTCGCCGCAGCGCTGTTGAGTGACTCGCAACGCGTCCGCGATTGCGCCGGCCTGCCGCGCGCGATGCCTGGATGGCCGGGACGGGAGGGCGATCATGCCGTCGTCTGAATTGCCTCGCATCGGGTATGTCGTCAAGCGCTACCCGCGCTACTCCGAGACGTTCATCGTGAACGAGATTCTGCAGCACGAGCAAGCGGGGTTGCCGCTCGAAATCTTCGCATTGCGGCCGGTCCTGGAAACGCACTTCCAGGATGTGCTGGCCGCCGTCAGGGCTCCGGTGACGTATATTCCGGACAAGGTTTCGAAGGCGGCAAGCCTGTGGGAGTCGATCAATGCCGCGCGAAGCCGGCTGCCCGATTTCTGGCCGGCGCTCGACGAGCTCGGAGACATCGCGGCCGACGACCTGATGCAGGCAATCGATCTGGCCCTGCACGCCCGGGCACGTGGAATCCAGCATTTTCACGCCCATTTCGGCACGGTGGCAGCGATTGTGACGCGACTGGCGGCACGGCTGGCGGGTCTTTCGTACACGCTCACGCTTCATGCGAAAGACATTTTCCATGTCAGCGTCGATCCGCTGATGATGCGCAAGAACCTGAGTGCCGCGGCCGCCGTGGTGACGGTCTCCGACTACAACCGGCGTTACCTGGAAGCGACGTACGACAGCGCTGCGGCGCGCGTGGTCAGGATCTACAACGGCCTGGACCTGACGCGGTTTGCCTTTGCACCGCCGCGCCGAGGCGGCGCCGAAATCCTCGCCGTCGGGCGGCTGGTGGAGAAAAAAGGCTTCGACGTGCTGATCGACGCCTGCGCGATGCTGCGCGATCGCGGCGTCCCGTATCGCTGCCGCATCGTCGGCGACGGCGTCGAGCGTGCAAATCTGGGCGCCCGCATCGCGCGACTGGCGCTCGGCCCGCAGGTCGAGCTGGCCGGGCCGCAGCCTCACGCCGATCTCATCGGAATATTTCGGGAGGCCAGCGTATTGGCCGCGCCGTGTGTGGTCGCCGCCGATGGCGATCGGGACGGTCTGCCGACGGTGTTGCTCGAGGCAATGGCCCTGGGTGTGCCGTGCGTGTCGACCGACGTCACGGGCATTCCGGAACTGGTCCGCGATGGTGATACCGGTGTGTGCGTGCCGCAGCGTGATGCGGCCGCGCTGGCCGACGCGTTGCAGCGCCTGCTGGCGGCCCCCGACCTGCGCGTGGAGCTTGCGACGCGGGCGCGGCGCCTGATCGAGCGCGACTTCGACATCCGCCGTAACGCCGCGCACCAGCGCGAGTTGTTTGCCGCAGCGATCCGCGACCGCGCGCTTGTTGTACCCGAGGGGGTCTAGCGATGCCGCGGGTCGCCTACGTCTGCGCCGATCCCGGCGTGCCGGTGTTCGGCTCGAAAGGTGCTTCGATTCACGTGCAGGAGGTCGTCAGGGCGATGCGTCGTGCCGGCGCCGAGGTCGAACTGTTCGCGACGCGGCTCGGCGGTGAACCGCCCCCGGATCTGGACGGGATCGTCGTTCACCGCCTGCCCGAACCGGGCCATGGAGAACCGGCCGCACGCGAGCGTGCGGCGCTGGCCGCCAACCGATCACTGCGGGCGGCGCTGGCCGAAGCCGGCCCCTATGAGCTGATCTACGAGCGCTATGCGCTGTGGAGTCATGCCGCAATGGATCATGCGCGTGCGGCCGGTTGCGCGGGTCTCCTCGAAGTCAACGCACCGCTGGTCGACGAGCAGGCCGTCCATCGCACCCTCGTCCATCGCGCTGCCGCCGAGCGGGTTGCCGCGCGGGTGTTCGCCGCCGCTCACGCGCTCATCGCGGTGTCGTCCGGCGTGGGCGCCTATCTGGCGATCTATCCGCGCGCACGGCAACGCATCGTGGTGATTCCCAATGGCGTCGATCCGGCACGTTTTCCGGCGGCACGCTTTGCGAAGCGACCGCCCCTCGCCGCGGGCAATTGTTTCACCATCGGATTCGTGGGCACACTGAAGCCGTGGCACGGACTCGACGTGCTCGTCGAGGCCTTTGCGCGGCTGCACGCGCGTGACCCCGGGGTGCGCCTGCTGATCGTCGGGGACGGTCCGGAGCGCGCGGCGATCGAAGCCGCGCTTGCGAACCGCGCGCTGACGGCGGTCGTCAGGCTGACTGGGGCGGTCGCGCCGCACGAGGTGCCCGACTGGCTGGCCGCCATGGATGTCGGGGTTGCCCCTTACCCCGATCTCGCCGGCTTCTATTTCTCGCCGCTCAAGCTCTACGAGTACATGGCCGCTGCGCTGCCGGTGGTGGCGAGCGACGTCGGCGACTTGCACCACGTGGTGCGCCACGGGGTGACGGGACTGCTTTGCACCCCGGGCGACGTCGATGCGCTGGAGACGGCGCTCGCGTCGCTGCGGCGTGACGCCGCGTTGCGCCGGCGCCTCGGCGCCGCAGCCCGCATGGCGGTGCTGAACGGCCATACATGGGATGCCGTCGTCGCGCGTATTCTGGATCTGGCGGGATGGCGGCGCACGGCGACCACCGGCCGCGAGGAAACATCGGCATGAGGCGACGCAAACGTCCCGCCCGACTCACCGAGGCGCTGCCCGGGCTGGGCCGCATCCTGCGCCGCTTTCGGCCCTACCTGCGCAAGCATGCGCTGTTGCTCGCCGGCGCGATGCTGGCGTTGCTCGCCGGCATCGGTGCCCGGCTGCTCGAGCCGTGGCCGTTGAAGTTCGTGATCGATCGCGTTGTCGTGGCCGTACCGTCGGGCGGTGCGTCGGGAATCGCGTTCATCGATCGGCTCGATGCGATGACCCTGCTGACCTACGCGGCGGTTGCGCTGGTGGTGATCATCGCCGCGCGCGGCATCGCCGCCTATTTCAGCACCGTTGGCTTTGCGCTGGTGGGCAACCGGGTGCTGACCGAAGTGCGCGATGACCTTTTCCGCCATCTGCAGAGCCTGTCGCTATCGTTTCACCACAAGGCCAAGACCGGCGATCTGACCATCCGCGTGATCGGCGACATCGGCATGCTGAAGGAGACGACGGTGACGGCGATTCTGCCCTTGCTGGGGAACGTGCTCGTCCTCATCGGCATGACCGGCGTGATGCTGTGGCTGAACTGGCGACTGGCGCTGCTTGCGCTGCTGCCGCTGCCGCTGCTTTGGCTCACCGGCGTGCACTTCGGCAAGCGCATCCAGGCGGTGAGTCGCAAGCAGCGCCAGCGCGAGGGTGCGATGGCAGCGACGGCGGCCGAATCCCTGGCAGCGATTCGGGACATCCAGGCGCTGTCGCTGGAGCAGACCTTTGCGCGGACCTTCGCCAGTGACGGCGCGAAGAGTCTCAAGGAAGGCGTCCAGGCCAAGCGACTCGCCGCCAACCTCGAGCGCAGCGTCGACGTGCTGATCGGGGTGGCCTCGGCGCTGGTGCTGTGGTACGGCGCGCGGCTGGTGCTCGGCGGGGCGCTGACGCCGGGCGACCTCATCGTCTTCCTGACCTACCTGAAGAATGCCTTCCGGCCGATTCGCGAGTTCGCCAAATATACCGGCCGTCTCGCCAAGGCGACCGCGGCCGGCGAGCGCGTCGTCGATCTGCTCGAGGAGACGGCCGAGGTCCGCGACCTTCCGAACGCGAGGCCCGCGCCGCCGTTCGCGGGGGCCGTGCGCTTCGAGCAGGTCGTCTTTGCATACGAACGCGGCAAACCGGTGCTGAACGGCGTCGACCTGTGCGTGGAGCCCGGCCAGCGCGTCGCCATCGTCGGTCCTTCCGGGATGGGCAAGTCGACCCTGGTCGGCCTGCTGTTGCGCCTGCACGATCCGCTCAGCGGCCGCGTGCTGATCGACGGCGTCGACATTCGCGAGTACCGTCTCGATTCGCTGCGTGCGCAAATCAGTGTGGTCCTGCCCGACAGCCTGCTGTTTGCCGCCAGCGTGCGCGACAACATCGGCTATGGTGCTGCCGGTGCCGACTTCGCGGCCATCGAGCAGGCGGCACGCGTGGCCAATGCCCACGCGTTCATCACTGCGTTGCCGAACGGTTACGACACGGTGCTGGGCGAGCGTGGCGTGACGGTGTCCAGTGGTCAGCGGCAGCGCATCGCCATTGCGCGCGCTGCACTGCGCCGTGCGCCGATCCTGATTCTCGACGAACCGACCAGCGGGCTCGATCAGGACAACACGCAGGCGGTCGTCCAGGCGCTCGAAAATCTTGCGCGGGACCGCACCGTATTGCTGATTACCCATGACCTCGAGCTGGCGGCGCGCGCCGACCGGATCGTCTATCTGGAAGACGGTCGAGTGCTCGAGCAGGGCTCGCATGCCGAACTGCTCGGCCGCGACGGCCGCTACGCGGCCCTCGCGCGCAGCGATGTCGTGCGACCCGCGCATCCCCCCAGCCCGCAGGCCGGCAGCCGTCATGCTCTCGAATCCTGATCGTCAGTTGGTGCGCAGGGATGCGGCGGTGCCAGGGCTGGCCCTCGTGCTCGACCATGACCTCGTGCTGGACGCGGTGCGGCGTGTCTGGCCCGAGGATGCGGTCGCCACGCTGACGAGCAGTTACCTCAAGTACAAGCCCGGCACCCTGTGCCTGGCCGGGTACATCGCGCATACACCGCATGGTCCGCTGCCGTTGTATGCGCTCGCATGCAGCGCCGTCCAATATGCCCGCGTCCGCGCCTGTCGGCCGACCGCGATCGACACCAGCACCGCCACCTTCGCGCCGGCACTGCTCGACGAGCATCATGTCGCACTGTGGCGGTTTCCCGCCGATCGCAAGCTGGTCGGCCTGCCCGGGCTCGCCGTGCCCGAGCTGCGATCCCGGCTGTTGCGCAAGCTGTTGCCCGACGAATCGCGCTTGTGGTCGGCGCGCCTGGAGATCCTCTGCTACAAGCCTGAGCGCCGGTTCGTGGGCAAACTGGTCGCGGACGATCGCGCAGTCGCCGTGGTCAAGGCGTACGATGCGGGTGATTTCGAGAACGCATGGCGCGCCGCCAAGACCGTCAAGGGGATCGCCGCCCGCGAGCCCTTGACGGTCTCGCGAGCACTCGGACGTTCGCGGAGTCAACGCCTCATCGTCAGTCGATGGCTGGCCGGACGACCGCTGAGCGGGCTGCTGTCCGCTGCCGCCGGATGTGCCGCCCATCGTATCGGCGAAGTGGGCAGCGCGCTGGCCGAGCTGCATCGGCAGGGATCTCGGCACCTCGCATCGATTGCCCCGGAAGGCGAGGCCATGGCGGTGTTGACGGCGGCCAACGCCGCCGCTGTGCTGTGCCCGACGCTGGCCGCGAAGGTTCGCGAGCTGGGGGTGCGTGTCGCCACCGAGCTTCTGGCGAGCGCGAACGGGCAATGTCTCGTGCATGGCGATTTTTCCGCCGATCAGGTGCTCGTGGGCGGCGACGGGATCGCCATCATCGATTACGACCGGGCAGGACTGGGCGACCCGGGCGTCGATCTCGGAAGCTTCGTGGCCCAACTGGAACGCGACCAGGTCGCGGACCGGTTGTCGGCCACCCGCGTCGGGGAGATCGCCGGCGCCTTGATCGACGGCTATTGCTCGCGGGCGCGATGCCGGCGGCCGCTGCACACCGATCTGTTCGTCACCGCCGGGCTGCTGCGGCTGGCGCCTCACAGCTTCCGTATGCGGCATATCGACTGGCCAGAGCAGATCGAGCGGATGGTGCAACGTGCCGAGCGCGTCTTCGCCGATCATTGCCGCGGCCGTGCTGCCGGAAGCTAGACGCGACGACGGTGTGATCATGAGCGTTCCGGTGATCGATCCGACCGGTGCCCGCGACGATGCCGCCATGCCGGCGATGCGCCGGGCCTTGCAGCC
This sequence comes from Rhodocyclaceae bacterium, assembly GCA_035444405.1. Taxonomy (GTDB): domain Bacteria; phylum Pseudomonadota; class Gammaproteobacteria; order Burkholderiales; family Rhodocyclaceae; genus DAOMOP01. Next base: position 4,068 of record DAOMOP010000066.1, on the reverse strand, counting down.
GGAATACATGGCGCGCCGTCTTGCAAGCCATTTGTCGTCACGCTTGCAGCTCGGAGCAGGGCCGGGGACGCTCGAGCTGCGGGCGGTTCGCGTCGGCCGCCACAAGCCCGGGCGGCGCTCCCTGGTCGAGTACGAGCTGTCGCATCCAGCCCCGGACGGTGGCGAGATGCACGCGACGGTGTTGGGGAAGCTCCGCGCCACAGGGGTCGATCGGCGCAGTTTCGAAACTCAGAACGCCCTCTGGCATCACGGTTTTGGTCCCGGCAACGACGACCGCATCGGCGTACCAGAACCCTTGGGCGTGCTGCCGGATCTGGGCATGTGGCTGCAGCGCAAGGTCACCGGGGTGCCTGCAATGGAGCGGCTGACCGGTCCGCACCGGTGCGACGTGGCGGGCCGGATCGCCGCCGCGATTCACAAGCTGCAGCGCTCGTGCGTGTTGCCGAAGCGCCGGCATACCCTGATCGACGAGCTTGCCATCCTGCACCAGCGGCTGCCGGCCGTGGCCGAGGCGCTGCCCGTCGCGTGGGCCGCGCGGATCGGGCGCGTGTTGCAGGCGACCGACCGTCTGGCCGCGTCGATGTCACGCGGAGGGCCGAGGCCCAGTCACCGGGACTTCTACGCCGACAACGTTATCGTCGACGACCATTGGCTCCACCTGGTCGACCTCGATCTGTATTGCGAGGCCGATCCCGAGCTCGATATCGGCAATTTCATCGCGCATGTCACCGAGTACAGCCTGCGCACACACGCAGACCCCGCAGCGCTCGCCGATGTCGAGCAGGCGCTCGAAGAGGCCTTCGTCGCACGTGCCGGTGAGGCATCCCGGGCCGCCGTGCGTGCCTATGCAACGCTGACCCTGGTTCGCCACATCGCGATCAGCCGCCAGATCCCGGAGCGCCGCTTCACGACGCCGGCGTTGATCGAGCTGTGCGAACAGCGGCTTGGAATTGCAACGCGATGACACGCAAGCGCCCTTGGGTACCGATGGCGTTCAACGCGAAACCGGCGCACCGTCGCCGGCGCGATGGCGCCGCCGTCCGTGGCGTCGTGCGGTCCGTGGTGCTGGCCGCGCTGGTGGTGATGGCGCCGCGGCTCGCCGAGGCACAGCAGAGCGCCTTGCGGGGACGGCTCGAGATCGATACGAAAATCGAAATAACCTTCGATCGGCTCGCCAACCGCGATCTGGACGACGCGACTGCCGATGCGTTGTCGCAACTCGTTCCGGAGCTTTCGACGAAAATCGGCTACCGGGCGAGCGACCGCCTGCGCGGCTTCATGGAACTCGAAGCGCAAGCGAGCCGTACCGTAAGTCGCGGCAGGGATCGCAGTCCTCAGCGCGACGAAACCGAGTTGAACCTCAAGCAGGTCTACCTCGACGTCGACCTGATCGCAGACCGGCTTTCGCTGCGCATCGGCCGGCAGGAGTTCAAGGACCGGCGCGAGTGGTTGTACGACGAAGAGCTGGACGGGTTGCGCGCGTTTTACCGGCACGCCGCCCTGTCGTTCGAGCTTTCCGCAACCCGTCAGCGGCTTTTTGTCGAAAACCTGCTCGGTGGCGACTCCGCTAACGAACGCATCGACCGCTACATGCTCCACGCAAGCTATCAACCGACGCGCGAGCAACGCGTGGGCGGCTACGTGCTGGTGCGCGACGCCGGTGCCGGTACCGAAGAGCCTGGCAAGTCGATACTTTTCGGTCTGAGTGCGCACGGCGCCGCGGCGAGCGCGCTCGACTACTGGCTCGAGCTTGCGGCACTGCGTGGACGGGACGGTGTGAATCGGCTGCACGGCCATGGCCTGGACATCGGCGCCACTTACCGTTTCGATCTGCGGTTTGCGCCATCGCTCACGCTGGCTCATGCGTTCGGCAGCGGTGACCCGAACGCTGACGACACGGTCGACCGCGCCTTTCGCCAGACCGGCTTGCAGGATAACTCGTACCGATTCAACGGCGTCGAGAACTTTCAGCTGTACGGCCAGACCCTTGATCCGGAACTCAGCAATCTCGCGGTTTGGACGGTCGGATTCGGCGTCCGTCCCAGCCCGCGCAGTTCCGTCGATGTGATCTACCACCACTATCGCCAGGCCGAAGCGAGCCGGGGGCGGCTGCGCGGCGCGCGAATCCGCGCACGCGCCGAGGGCGAGCATCGCGATGTCGGCGAGGCCATCGACCTGATCCTCGCTTATCACGAGATTCCGGGGCTGCGTCTGCGCGCCAGACTCGGCCATTTCAAACCGGGACGGGCATTCGGCAAGGCGGCGGACGATGCCTGGTCCGTCGAACTCGGCATCGAGTACCGGTTTTGATCACCGGAGCACACGTGTCGCATGCCCGGAACACGGAGTGCGCTTGAGCCGTTGACGTAATCGGCGGCGCAGTACGGCCGTCGAGGGGGTGTCCGATCGCGACATCGCCGGCTTGCGCGCGGCCGGCTTCGAGCGTGCGCCGGGCTGCTCTGGCAGTTGCGCAGACAGTGGGCGCATGCCGAGCCGATTCATGCGCCGACGACCCCCGCGACCGTGCGCATCGCGCGCATTCCAGATCTTGGACAACGCGTCCGCATCCGGGACACCGGTCGTTGCCCGGACCGGGCGCTCTGAAAAAAAAAGCCCGCGAAGCAGTCACTTGCGAGACGGCCGCGTCAGGGCCGCCTTGGCACGGGAATTGAGTGCATGAAGCAGGCTGCGAGCCCGGCGAGAGATGGCTGGGCCGTGGCCGACTTTCCAGGACTTTGACTGCCGAATCGATTGTTCGGCCCAGGAGGTCGAGATGAAACAGAATGCACATGCGTCAGTGTTCGCGCTGGCCTGCGCCGGTATCGCGTCACTCATGATGGCGGCCACGCCCGCATTTGCGGCTCAGGTGTGCAGCTTGACGGACCAGAGCACCAAGGAGATCCTTCCCGGAGTCATCGTCACTTGGGACAGCTCCTTCCACTGCTTCAACGCGCCTGAGAGCGGGGAGTACATGATCACGGTGCGAGTTTCGAATGCAGAAAGCAGCGTCGAAGCGGTCACCGTGGAAACCCTGAGATTGCGACACACGACACCGCGGCCGCGCGGCCGGGCTCCCGCCGCGACTGCCTCCGCGGAGCCGGCCGGTCTGCCGATCACGGTGGACCCGGGCAGTACGGAAGGTTTCGCCGTGATGGGTGAGTACGAGCTTGTCCGGACCGATGAGGGCATGAAGGCGAACCTGCATCTGGCCGCGGACGGGTTTGGCGACGCCAGTCTTCTGCCGTTCTCGCTTGGCATCAATGTACATCTGCGCGGGGAGGGTGCCACCGAATAGTGGTGAGCGGAATCCTCCCAACGGCCACAGCCGTCGGCAGCCTTGGAGGTGAGGACGCCGACGGCCGCTCGCCCCGCAGTCGGCGTCAGGCAGGAAATCCAGACTGACAAGCCTGGAGTGCGGGAATCACGGCCGGCGCTGCGAGCACGGCCTCATCACAGTTCGCACCCTCGCCGGCGCGGTCGATGACGAGGAAGTCGGACACCGCCTCGAGCGCGAGCAGCGGGTGGTGCCACACGCCGGGGGCGTAGTTGACGCCCTGGTCGGCGCGCGCGACGAATAGCCGCAGCTCGGCGGCGGTCGGCGCCGTGCCGGCCGGCGCGACGACGATGAGATACGGCCGACCCGACAGCGGCACGAAGGCCTGGCTCGCGAGCGGGTGGCGCTCCATCATCGCGACCGTGAAGGGGAGCTCGCGCGGCTGCCCGCGAAAGATCGACACGATCACGCGGCCGTTGTCGCCCGCGTCAATCGTCGCCAGATCGTGGTAGCGCACCGTGTTGCCGGCGTTGATCGTGAAGTGGCGCGCCGCGCTCGCCGCCGCGATGACGTCGCCGAACGGCGCGAAGGCGTCCGGCGTGAGCGGCTCGGGGTGCAGCGTGCGCGCGGTTTCGTGCGGCGTGGCCGCCGGCGTCGTCATCGTCGTGTTCATCGCGCCACCTTCCCCCACAGGCGCAGGCGCGACACGCCGCCGTCCGGGATGATGTTCAAGCGCACGTGCGTGACCGGGCCGAACCGTTGAATCTCGTCGGCAAAGGCGTGGATCGCATCCA